>JBNJDB010000028.1:0-16400 GCA_051744465.1 Bacillota bacterium
AGAAGAACGTAGTCTCCGCGCTACTGCCTACGAACCGACTAGTTTAATGGTCTTTACTCCTGATAATTTGCATACAGTATTACAAAAAAGAGCTATTCTCAATCAAAACATAATTAGCAGCCTCTGTGGTCGAATTCAACGCTTACAACAACCTACTAGTGAGCTACCAGAAATGACTACAGAATCTACCACTGAAGAAACTACTGAAAGAGAGACAACCGATAAAACTAAGACAGAAGAAAAAACAGAACAAGTAACTAACAGTGACCCAGAAATTCTTGATTTTTATCTTGAGGGACATCAGAACTATCCTAATATCACTGCTAATGATTTTTCTAAATATCTCTATCAAAAATCTATTAGCTGTCCAGTCTGTTCTAAAAAAACAGAGTTCAAAAAAGTACGAAAATCTCGCTTGCGTCTCCAAGATGTCAGAGATGATTTGCGAGCAATTTATAAAAAATTCAAACCAGAATGGTATAAAATATGGAGTTGTCCTCATTGTTCTTATCTAGCCCGAAAGACTGACTTTTTTGATTTTAATCATCGCCAACTAAAATATATTAAGAATCAATTTCCTACTGAACTAGAGGATTCTTTGCTGGCTGATTATCAGTTTTCTTTTAGTGAACCACGTCGTTTGGATGAGGTATTTAAAGCCTATTATTTAACTATTAAACTTTATAATCAAATTGATGCTAGCAAAGATAAGCTAGCTTATCTCTGGTTGCGCTTAAATTGGATTTATGAAGATGTTGGAGCAGAAGAACTATCTAATCAGGCTTCTTTGCGAGCTCTAAATCATTTAGAAAAATTCTATTTTAAAGGTAGTGCCCCGAATTTGGCCCGTTCACAAACAGATAAACTAACTTTACTATTAGCATTATTGCTTGATAAACACGGGCGCAAAGAAAAAGCTTTACCGCTTCTCGATGATTTAATTCGGAGCCACCAGACTAATCCCCGCCAAAAACAACTAGCTAGAGATAAATTTATTGCTATTAGACGGAAACTAAAAAAATAAAAATCCGACTAAACTCTTGCACTTGCTTCCTCCCTAAAATAAGAACATGCCTCGTCTGAAGAACAATTATCAGTTTTAGTTTCTTTGTTACAACAACCCATTTTATCTCCCCCTTATATTTTACTTACTAGCTTTACTATATTCTAAATAATCAGTCAAACCTCTAATTAAAGCTAATTTATCAATTGGCTTGGACATGAACCCACTAAATTCACTACTATTAACTTTATTACGCTCTGCTTCAGTTACTGCAGCAGTTAAGGCTACTATCGGCACAGATTGATTCTGCTTTACTTGCCTGATCTTGTTTACTGCTTGATATCCATCCATCTCTGGCATTTTAAGATCCATTAATATCAGATCAAATTTATTTTTTGTGGCTATTTCAACTGCTTCTTTACCTGTTTTAGCCAATGAGACTTCTAAAGAATAATTAGTCAAAATTACTTCAAGTAATTTTCGATTAGCCTCAACATCATCTACTACTAAAATATCAGCCGGTTCAAATTCAATTGCATCAATTGACTCTGATTTAACTTCCTTATTAGCCGAAGATTCTTGTTGATACTCAATAGCTGAAAATTCAAGTTTAAAAGTACTCCCAACTCCTGGTTTACTATCTAAAGTCAACTCGCCATCCATCATTTCAGTCAACCGCTTAGTAATAGCTAAGCCTAAACCGGTACCACCATATTCTCTAGTACTCTGCCCATCCTGTTGTTTAAAGACATTAAAAATATCTTCTTGTTCTCCTTTAGCAATTCCAATTCCTGTATCTTGAACAATTATTTCTAAGTCTAGTTCCTGATTATCTTCTTCTTGATAATTGACCGCCAGTTTAATATAACCTTCTTTAGTAAATTTAACCGCATTACCAACTAAATTTAATAAAATTTGACGTAATCTTGTTTCATCTAATTCAATCACCAAAGATTCAGCAGGAATATCTACCTTCAACTCTAAATCTTTCTCGTGAACTTTCTGTCTAAATATCTGCTCAATTTCTTCTATTAAGACTACTAAATCAAACTGTTCATAATTAATGCCTAACTTACCCGCTTCGATTTTAGATAGATCCAAAATATCATTAATCAAAGTTAATAAAGTATTACCCGCAGTTTTAATTGAATCTAAATAATCTAATTGCTGAGAATCATCAGTCATTTTTTCTAATAATTCACTAAACCCAATAACTGCATTTAAAGGAGTTCGAATCTCATGACTCATATTAGCCAAAAATTCTGATTTAGATCGATTAGCAGCTTCAGCCTCTCGTTTGGCTTCTTTTAATTCCGTTATATCTCTTCCTACTCCTTGAACCTCAACTGTCCTCCCCTCTTCTCTAATTGCATAACCTTCCCAAGCAATCCAGCGCCAACCATCAACAGTCATTGCTCGATGCTCAAAATAAGTCCGATAAGGAGGACTTTCTAATTCTTCCATAGATTCTAAAGTATCATCAATATCATCTTCATGAACTAATGGAGTAAACGAACTACCAATTAATTCTTCTTTAGTTTTCCCAAAAGTTTCACAATAGGAATCATTAACATAAGTAAATTTATTATTTTTATTTACTCTAACAATCAGATCTTGTTGCGATTCAATCAAGCCCCGATACCTTTTTTCACTCTTAGCTAATTTTTCTTTTATCTGTTTTTGCTCCGTTATATCCTGATGAGTTCCAATGAACCTTAAAGGATCTCCTCCTTCTGTCCACTCTACAACCTTCCCCCGATCCTTAATCCAAATATATTGACCATCTTTATGTTTCATCCGATGTTCATCCTGATAGTACTCTGTTGCACCAGCTAAATGTTCTTTTATTTTCCACATTGCCTGATCAATATCATCCGGATGCACTCGATCTTTCCACTCATTCAAATCATTAGTAACTTCTTCTGAACTGTATCCTAGCATCTGTTTCCAAATCGAAGAAAAATAGACTCGCTCCTCTTTTAAATTCCAATCCCAAATACCATACTGACTACTATCTAAAGCAAACTTCCATCTCTTTTCGTTATCTCTAATTTTTTGTTCTGCTTTAACACGTTCAGTAACATCAATAATAATCCCATGATAATGATTAATTTCTCCTCTATCATCTCTAATAATAATTGTCCAATCATCAACCCATCTTTCTTTCCCTTCAGCAGTTACAATCCGATAATGTTGCTTAAATCTATCTGTCCCTCGTTTAGAATATTCTACTACTTCATTTTTAACCTCTGCTAAGTCTTTTTCATAAACAATATCACCAAATAAAATCTCTCGATTATTAAATTGCTCTTGACTGTAGCCAAATTGATTTATATTCTCAGAGACAAATTCAACCGCCCAATCATCTGGTTCCCACTTGAATAAAACAACTGGACTACTAGCGATAATATCATTTACATCTTTTAATTCATCCTCAATCCTTTGTTGTTCGGTAATATCCTTTGCCGAACAGACAACATATTCTACTTCACCTCTGTTATCTAGTTTAGGGTTTTTAGTAATTGATAACAGCCGTTTTTCTGACTTATTATTGGCCAACCATTCTTCTGTTTCAATCTGTTTCTTTTGTCTAAATACTTGCTCATTGCTTGCTTTATCAATCTCAGCTTCTTGGGGACCCAAAAAATCATCTAATTTTTTATTCTCTATATCAGATTTAGCAACCCCTAAAAAATCTGCATGAGCTTGATTAACTTTTCCATATGTACTTTTATCTTTCAAATACCAAATTTGAGTATCAATAGTATCTAAAAGTAGTTCTTGTTCTTCGATTGTTTCATTTTTCTCAGTTATATCTTTTCCTGTTGCTACAATATATTTTATGCTGCCATCTTCATTTAATATTACATTATTAGACCACGCAATCAATTTCATCTTGCCGGCTTTAGTCAGCCAGTAATTCTCATATTCAATAGGAAAATTTTTAGCTTGCAAATCTTGGAATGTATTTATAACTCCCTCTTTTTCTGCTTCTATAATAAATAAATCCCAAATTTTCTTACCTATTACTTCTTCAGCTGAATAGCCAGTTAACCTTGCCGATGCTTTATTAAATTTAACGATTCTTCCATCTGGATCTAAAACAACTACTAAACCACTCTGCACCTCAAAAACAGCTGATAAAAGTTCGTTCTGACAGTCCATTGTTTACCCTCCCTTATATCACCAGTGTCATTTATAATAATTCATTAAAGAAGAAAATATACCTTTTTTAATAGAGCTCTAACTATAATCAATAGTCTAAACACGGAAAGCTCCAGCTAAATCTTAGAGATTAGCTGGAGCTTCTTTTATTCTTTAATTAATCATATTTAGGAAAAGATATGAAGAATTCACTACCTACCCCCAATTCAGATTCTAGCCAAATCTCTCCGTGATGACGGTCAACTATCTTCTTAACTAAAGCTAGCCCTAATCCTTCACCATCAGCAATCTCAGTCGAAGCCCGATTAAAAATTCTAAAAATCTGATTCTGATTTTCCTCAGAAATTCCAATTCCATTGTCTGCAACCGAATAAACTATTTCTTCTTTTTCTTCCCAGCCAGAAACTTTAATCCGACTTATAGTATCAGATTGAGAATATTTAATAGCATTTTCAATCAAATTTGAAAATATTTGCATAAATTGAACCTCATCAGCTTGACAATTTGGTAAATCTGATACTTCTATATCTATCTTTTCTTCTTGTATTTTATATTTATAATTAGCTACTACCTCGTCTAATTTTTGATTAGCATCAATCCGTTTTAATGCTAATTCATTACTATCAATTCTTGATAATTTCAAAAGCCCTTTTAATAAACCATCAACATTATTGACACTATCTACAATATAATTTAATGAATCAGGGATTTGCTCATCAATAATTTCCTCTAGGTCATCTTTAATTGGCCCAGAAATAGATGACTCACTTATTAAATTTCTTAACTCCTCTACTGAAAATTCTATTTCCTTACTAAATCCACGAATATTAACTAAAGGGGAGCGGATATCATGAGAAATAGCATAAATAACATTCTCTAATTCATCATTTTTACTCTCTAAATTTGTCTTAGCTTGATTTATCTCTGAAAACAAAGAAGAATAAGGCTTTCTTAAATTAATTTCAATGATTGATTTATAAATAAAATAAAAGGAAGCTATCTTTAATAAATGACCTGCAATATTTGAGATTCCATAAACACTAACATAAAAAGTGAAAAAAAGCTCAGCTACTGCTGTAGAAAGTAAAGATAATACCATATAAATATACGTTTTTTGATAGAACTTTTCTCGATTATAATATACTAAAGCTAAAGTTATTAAGATTATAGAAGAGATAATATATTCACTCACTTTTTTAAACAAAGTTAAACCTTCTCCTGCTATTAAACAATCAGGAAATATACCCCACCAAAATACACTCAACAACAGTAAAACTGCTAACAGAGAATAAATAGCAATTACTTTTGTTTTATCTATTTTTCTTTTGAGAAATATAATTGCTACTAATAAAGAAATACTTTCTAAATATCTACTAATTATCCATAACTGAGTAGGTAAATTAGCAGTATGATTACTAAAGATTCCCATACCTTCATATGATAAGGTATGAAGTAAATCAAATCCAGCAATAAATCCATAAGCAATTCCCAAAAATATAAAATAATCGTTTTCAGAAAATTTATCAACATTTATCACGATTACAAACATAGCAAAAGCTATAGCAATACTAAAAAATTCAACTCCTATATGAAATAGCATAAAACTTGTATAACTTATATAAATAAAAACAGAAATTAATATTACTACAAATAATAATTCTTTAGATAATCTACTTTTTACAAAATCCACTATTATCTCCTCCTAAATCTAAATAGTTGTTAATCTCTAATTATATCTTCAATTATAGCTACCAACTGTGGATCAAAAAAGCTACCAGCATATCCTTTAATCACTTCTAAAGCTTCAACTTCACTAAAGGTTTCCGTGTAAAAAGTAAACCGATCAAACCGACATAACCGTGGACTTGTTAAACCATCTAAACTATCTAATATATAAATCAGCCTAGCTAATAATGGTATTTCTTTTTGGGCTAATCCTTCCGGATACCCAGTACCATCCCAACGTTCATGATGGTGTAAAATGCAATTGGAAATTGGCTTTAATTCTTGAAAATTTTTAGCTATATCATAACCTATCTCAGGATGCTTTTTTAATTTAATCCATTCTCTTTTAGTTAAGACTCCCTCTTTATTTAGTATTTCTTTAGATATAGTTACTTGTCCAATATCATTATATTTAGCCAATAAAAATAAATTTTCTATCTCATGATCTGAAATATTTAATCTATCCTTTGTATCATGATCAATAGTTACTAGCTTAATCATATTCTTCAATACATTATAGTTGGCTCCTTTAGTATTGGCAACCAACTTCTGTAAAAATGGATTTTCGGCACTCTTCTTTTGTTCTTGTTTATCTTGATACATCTTATCTTCTGCCTTTTTAAAAATCTCTTCTAAATTTTGTTTCGCTTTTGTTTTAGTAGCACTACCCAAAGCAATATAAGGACTAATTGGTTCAAAATCAGAGGTGTTACAATTCATTTTTATTCTTTCAATTATTCTATTAACCACTTTTTGGGAAGTTTGAGGTAAAATTATACCAAACTCATCCCCGCCCCAACGGGCAATTATATCATCTTCTCTAGTTGATTTTTTAAGTATTTGCGCAACCTCTTTTAATAACTTATCACCTACCTGATGCCCAAAAACATCATTAGTAATCTTTAAACCATTAAGATCACCAATAATTATGCTTATAGGTAATTTTTTGTTTTTATCTATTTCAGCTAACTTCTTTTTATAAAATTTTCTATTATGCAAGCCAGTTAAATCATCATGATAGTTCATATATTTAATCTTTTCTTCCTTTAATTTTCTTTCAGTAATATCCTTAGCAATTTTTATATAATTTGTGATGTTACCCTGCTTATCCTTAACAGCAGAAATGGAAGCTAATTCCCAATAAAAATCACCATTCTTCTTTTGATTATACAACTCTCCTTTCCATTCTTCTTCAGAAGTTATTGTTTCCCATAATTCCTGATACTCTTCAGCAGATGTGTAGCCAGACTTTAATATTTTTGGGTTTTTCCCTTTTACTTCCTCAAATTCATAGCCAGTTACTTCTGTAAAATTAGGATTAACATATTCAATTCGACCATCACAATCAGTTATTACAACTATACTCGAGCTCTGTTTGATTGCATGATTTAAATTCCTTAAACGAGCCATGTTTTCTTTTCGTTCTGTGATATCACGAATGAATCCTGTCAACATGACTTCATCTTCCTTAACTTTTAAAACTGAATTACTAACTTCAATATCCTTGATACTATTATCTTTAGTTTTTACTTTAGTTTCAAATATATCATCGCCAGATTTTAATACTTTATTCAAGTGTTCTGTAACTTCTTGTTTAGTTCTTATATCAATATCAAAAACAGTCATTTGGCTTAATTCTTGCTTAGTATAACCAACCATTTCTACAAAAGCTTTATTAGCTTCAAGAAACTTTCCTTTACTATCTAATAAAAAGAAACCATCTATCGTAGCCTCTAAAATTTTATCTAACTTATTCTTTTCTTGATTGATTTTCCTATAAGCTTGTTTTAATTCTAGTTTATTACTTAAATTATTTAAGACTCTTTCAACTACTGAAGGTAATAAATCAATAAACTCATCTCCCTTTACCAAATAATCAGCCGCTCCTAATTTCATAAATTGAACTGCAATTTTTTCATTTCCTTCGCCACTAATAATTATAAATGGAATATCTTCTTGTAATTCTTTTAATATCTTTTCAGCAGTCATGTCAGGCAATTTATAATCTAACAATAATAAATCATAATTTCCTTTTTGTAAAGAAAGTAAAGCCTTTGCTCCTGTTTTAACACCTTTAACAGAAAAACCTTTTCTCTTTAAAATTCTAACAATTAAATCATTCAAATTTGAATTATCTTCTACTAACAAAATTTCAAATTGGTTTTCTGTAATCTCGACACTCACTTTAATCACCACCAGTTTAATATATAATAGCTAACTTCATTCTCTAAATTGAATTAGACAAACTTGATTACCCAATTCATTATATTTAATTTTAGCAAAAATTTGTTCAGCTACAATTATTCCACGACCACGCTCAGCAAAACCGAGGTCTTCTAAATCAACATTTAATTTTTCCTTCCAGTCAAAACCTTCCCCTTCATCAGCAACTACTATTCTGATATAATCATCAAACAAATTAACTTTTACTTCAACCTGTTTTGATTTATCTAATTGATTCCCATGTTCAATAGCATTTGTTAATATTTCATGCAAGCCCATTTGTATATTATCTATTTCTGACACATAACCATCTAAAAAATTAATAACTTCAGTTTCTAATTGAGACATCTGCTCAAAATCGCTAGCAATTTTTTCTACTATTTTTCGATTACTTTTCCTTTCTAAAGCTAATAATGTAATATCATCTTTAGTATTTAAATCGCCAGCAAATTCTATAAAATCCTGCTTAACTTCTTCCATTAAAAATTCAACTGGTAAATAATAATATTGTTCTAAAATTTCTTGCAATCTATTTTGACCGTACATTTCCTCGTCAACGGTTTCCTCTATCAATCCATCTGTTGTAATAAATAATTTATCCCCACAACTTAATTGATAATCAATCTCTTCAAAATCTACATCATCTTCTCTAACACTAGAAATAGGAAAATGAGAATTGTTTAAAGTATCTATCTCCCCAGAACTAGAAACAATAAACGGTAAAATATGAAATCCAGCATTGCTATAAGTTAATTTCTTTTGATTTAAATCTAGTACTCCAATTTGAATACATAAAAAATAATCTTCAGGAAAATTTTGTTCCAAATAATTTTTTGAAACCATTTCCATCATTTCTTTCGGCAATAACGGTTCTAAAGCTGCTTCAGAAACTAGATTTCTATTAATTCTAGAATTAGAAATAAAATTACTAATCTGCTCTCTAATTAATAAATTCAACATTGCTCCATCTAAACCATGTCCACTTACATCAGCTACATAGAATACTAATTGGTCATTTACATTTTGAAAATTATAAAAATCTCCACCTAATTTTTCAGCTGGTTTATAATAAACAGCAATCGCCATATTATCGAATTCAGAAAAGGGACGCGGTAAAAAATGTTGGTGTAACTGTCTTGCTTTATCTATATTATGATTTAATCGTTTATAAGCTCTATTTAATTCTTCTTCTTTTTCCTTCCGTTTAGTAATATCTAATAAAGAAACAATACGTTGTTTGGTTTCCGGAATCATCTTTATTTTAATCAATACATTTTTTATTTCTTCATCTTTATTTTGGATATGACATTCATATTTTTCTGGGGCTTCACCTCGAATCCTTTGTTGGTTATAAATTAACAAATTTTCTAATTCCTCTTCAAAGGCTATAAACTGCGCCCAATTTTTTTCCTCCTCTAACTCCTCTTTAGAATAGCCAAGTAAAGCCTCGACTTCTTCATTTACTAATGAAATAGTCATATCCTCTTCAACAATTGCCGTAGCAGTTCCAGTATTTTGAAATAATAATTTATATTTTTCCTCCTGGGTCTCCAATTTGTTCTTTACTTTTTTATGTTCAGTAACATCTGTAATTATTAAATATAATAATTCTTGTTCGTGTACTACAATAATTTCACCATGCATTCTAACATTGCGATGTTGACCATCAGCTAATTGGTGAGTACTTTCAAAATAATTTCTCCTATCTTTTCGAATATCTTCTATATTATCAATTAATTTCTGCTCAGAACTATTAATTGAGCTAATCTTTCTTCCTACTAATCTATCAACTCCATAACCATAAAACTCTGCTGCGGCTTGGTTAGCATCAAAAATGACTCCAGTCTGAGGGTCAATTAATAATAATACCTTAGGATTATCTGTAAATAAACTTTTATAGTACTTGCCTATCTTTTGATAAGCCTCTTCTAATTTTTGCTCCTTATTTAACTTTTGAATAGTCTTATTAATAACTTCTGGCAGTAATTCAATAAAGTGAGCATCTTTAACCATATAATCTTCTGCACCTAATTTCATCATTTCTACTGCAACTTCTTCATCACCATTACCCGTCATAATAATAAATGGCGGAATATCATCTAATTTGGCAATCAACTGTTTGGCATTTGAATCCGCCAAATCAAAATCTAATAGCAACAAATCATAACCTTTTCCCTTTAATTGGACTATAACTTCCTCTGCTGAAAAAACTTGGGTAACCTGATAACCTAGCCGCTTTAATTTTCTATTAATTAATTTGTTCAAGTTCTGATTATCTTCAGCTATTAATATTTTATTATAATCATTATCTTGTTTATCACTCACATCCATCCCCCCCATCTTAATCATCCCCGTTTATAGTTGGTGTCTCAACAATATTAAGGAATAATCCTAACTGCTTTAAAGCATCAACAAATTTCTGATAATCAACTGGTTTAGTTATATAGTTATTACATCCTAATTTATGACAAGTATTAACTTCGCGAGGATCATCAGTAGTCGTTAACATAATCACTGGGATTTTAGATAACTTATCATCGGCTTTTATCTGACGCAAAACCTCTAGTCCATCAACTTTAGGCATCCTAATATCTAATAAGATCAAATATGATTTGCTCCCATCTAGGTTGGGGTCAAATAAAAAATCTAACACCTCTTGCCCATTAGCAAAACGTTTTAAATCATTTTTTATTCCAATTCTTCTTAAATTTCTGTTTATTAAAGTAGCATGTCCATCATCATCTTCTACTATTAAGATTATAACTTCTTTATCCAATTCTAGCTCCTCCTTAATCAATTCTATCATTCGTTTCACTAGGTAGTGCAAAGAAAAATTTACTACCTACTCCTAATTCTGATTCTAACCAAATTTGACCTTGATGGAGATCAATTATCTTTTTTATGATTGTCAAGCCTAAACCTTCTCCTTGAACATTATCTTTATAGTCTAATCGACTAAAAATAGTAAATATTTTTTCTTGGTCTTTCTTTGCAATTCCTATTCCATTATCCTCGACAGAATAAACAACTCGTTCTTCTTCTGAATATCCTGTCACTTTAATCTTAGCTGCTTTATCGTTATCAAGATATTTAATAGCATTTTCAAGTAGATTAGAAAAAACACGATTTATTTGTTCTTTATCACCATAACAAACCGGCAAATCTCCCACTTTAATTTCAACTTCCTCTTCTTGAATCTTATATTCAAAATTAGATATTATCTCATCTACAATTTGATTAATATCTAATTTTTTTGGTTGTAACTTATTCCTTGTTGACCGTGATAAATTTAACAATCCTTCTAATAAACTATCTATTTTATTTGTACTTTTTAAAATATAAGACAGAGACTCTGGAATATCCTCTTCTAAATAAAAACCAAGTAGTTCATCTTGGGCACTATCTTTTTCTGCTAAAATTTTTTTCACTTCTGTAAAAGAATTACTTATTTCTTTACTAAAACCTTGGATATTAACTAGCGGAGATCTTAAATCATGAGAAATTATATATAAAAGTTGCTCTAATTCTTTATTCTTAATTTCTAATTTTTCTCGGCTTTTTTGAATAGTATTCTTAAACCGACCTTTCAGTTTGGTAAAATCATTAATATTCTCTAACCACTGCTCAACCTCTTCTGGCTCCGAGCTGAATTTATCTGGGCTTATATAATATGGGTTCTCATGAATTTTATTATTGACAACTATATAAGGATGGGTCTTAATCACATTCTTAATCAATCCCGGATCAAATTTGTCTAAATGATAGCGACACAAAGCTGATATAGAATAATTAGAAAATAGTTCTTCATTCAAACCTAACTCATATTCAATTATTTTCTCTTCCCCCTGCACATAATCCAAGGCCCAACTTATCTCTCCTGTAACACGCAAAGAATTATAACCTTCTTCACTAGCTTGAGTAGCTGCTTGCTTTAAAAAATCAATCATTTCTTGTGGTACAAATTCCTGTTTTTGAGCATACGAATCTTCTTTATCTAAAAACACAAGTTGCTTGGAATTAACTTTTTTTTCAACATCGATTCCCACTTCTTTTAAATATTTTTTTACATCTTGTGCTGTATAAGCACCACTAATATACAAACATTTATCATTTTCAACTAAACCAGTCTGCAAAAAAGAAGTGATGGCTGCTTTCCATTCCTCGTGCTCTCTATACAACAAACATAAATGATCATGGGGTTGTAATTCTTCAAAATCTGATACTATTTTCTTCATATTTTTTCCCTCCCCGGGAAATTTAAACATCAATTATATTTCCTCTTATCAATATAATTTCTTGATTAGTATTTTTTTACCTCTAAAAATATTTTTTAAATTTCTTTTTTGACATGAAATCTTAAAAAAACAAGGAATTCTATGTAAAATGAGGCTTATTTATGATACAATAGTCAATATAATAAAAATATTACAAATCTGGTGGTGTAATATTCATGGAAATAGAAAATAAAAATCAATTAGATATTGATAATTTAAATCAAGACTCAAATAAGTTATTAGCTAAATTCATAACTACTACAACCTTTACCGGTTCAATAGTAAATTTTATATCCCGTACCATATTTACAGACCAAAGTAAAATTGAAATTATAACACTTAGTATTTTCCTTATTATTTTAGGAATTATATCTAATAAATTAAGTAAATCTGATTATAATAAAAGAGTGGTAACTCATATGTTATCAACTATATTATTTTTTATAGTAGTTTCTCTTATCCTATTATTTAGATACAACGGTGGAGTAACCATTTGGGCTATCTCTTTGTTATGTCTGATTATTGGTGTAGTCGGCACAAATAAAACTGCAATAATATATAATAGTGCTGCAACTTTTTTAGTTGGAATATATTTATGGATATATCAACCCAAAATGTATGCCCTTGTAGACCCTTCTGATTATCTAACAAGAATTGGAATCTATTTGATAGCCTTAAGGATGGTATATATTGTTAATGATATGCTTGTAACAAGAATGAAAAAGAACATTGAGCATGTAGAAAATATTAAAGAAAAAAACAATGAAATAATAAATCTCCACCAAGAAATACATACATTAGTTTCAGAATCAACTAATGATGGAATCTGGCGTTATGATTTAAGAAATAATAAACAAATCTATTCTCAATGGTGGGTAAAAAAATTAGGTTATACTGAAAAGGAAATTATTAATAAAGGGGATTGGTTTAGTTTAGTTCATGAGGATGACTTAGACTCAATTCAAAATGATTATAACAACTATTTAGAACATGAGATAGACTATTATGAAAATGAATGCAGAATGATTACCAAAACAGGTGATCAGTTATGGATAAAGGTAAAAATAAAAGGACTTTTTGATAAAGATGGGGCTCCATACATGATAGTCGGTGCATATACCGATATAACTTCATTAAAAGAGAAGAATGCTAAATTAGAGAAACTCGCATTTTATGATTCATTAACAGGTCTACCTAATAGAAAATATTTTCTAGACGAGCTAAAATCATCTTTGGAAATAGCAAATAAGAAACAAACTAAACTTTATGTTGTTTTTATCGATTTAGATAACTTCAAAAAAGTTAATGACAGCCTGGGACATTATTATGGTGATATTCTATTAGAAGAAGTTTCTAATAGATTTAATCAAATTGTCCAACAACCATGTTTTTTAGGAAGACTTGGCGGAGATGAATTTGCAATAATTATTCAAGGAATTACCGAAACAAAACAAATTGAAAATTATGTGCAACAACTTATGAATTCATTAAGAAATCCGATAATATTAAAGGATACACGCTACAATATAAGTGCAAGTTTTGGAGTTGCTATTTTCCCCGAAGATGGAACGAACATCAATGAACTTCTAAAAAATGCTGATAAAGCAATGTACAAAGCAAAGGAAGCTGGTAAAAACAATTTCAAAATCTTTCGTGAATCAATGTAAAAATCTCTTTTCACTATTATGAATTTTTTTACTTTTGATCTAGTACTTTATTAAACACATTTAAAGACGGTAAGGCATTACCGGCAAAATCGAACATTGCCTGATTTTCCCATGCATTTCCCGCACCTTCTTTCCAGCCAGCTCCTTCTACTGGAATCCAATCACCTGCCCAATAAAAGACTCCAATTCCTTTATTATCAGGCACCTCATTGACAATTTTAATAACTCTTCTAACTATATCAGCCTGATTTTGGATTGTAGCCGAATAATCATTATCATCAAATTGATTGACTATATCAATTTGCTCTGGGCCAACTATATTTGGTGTATCATCACCATTATGTAAGGTAAAAGCATAACCAGTTTCTACAACTGCAACTTCTTTATTATACCGCTGACTAATATCATTAATATTATTTTTCAAATCAGCAAATGTTCCATGCCAATAAGGATAATAAGAGAGACCAATTACATCAAAGTTATTTACTCCTCGCTGCGTTAATTGATCAAAAAACCATCTATATAATTCATTATCTCCACCATCTGCTAAGTGGACTATTGTTTTTATTTCTGTCCCCTGAGTATCAGAAAATGATTCTGTAGCATTTAAACCACTTGCTAGTAGCTCAGTAAATTTATCAAAACCACCAATCTTCTCACCATTTTCAGCCCAGAGTTTTCCCGTCGGCCACAGTAAACCATTATTTAACTCATTCCCAACTTGAACCATATCCGGCCTTGCTCCTGCCTTATCTAATTCGACAAGAGACTGATAGGTAAAATCATACACAGCCTCTTTTAACGCAGGGAAACTTAAATCCTGCCACTCTTCTGGTTTAGATTGTGTACTTGGGTCAGCCCAAAAATCACTATAATGAAAATCTAATAGAACTTTCATATCTAAATTTTTTGCTCTAATTGCTAACTTCTTAACCGTTTCTAAATCACAGTTCCCCCCACCATTGTTGCCTGGATTATTCCATAATCTTAATCTAACATAATTAAGACCAGAGTCCTTTAATACCTTAAGAGCGTCTTTTTCAACCCGATTATCATAAAATTTAGCACCCTTAGCTTCAAGCTCGTTGAGCATTGAAACATCCATTCCTCTAATAAAATCAGAATCCAAACCTGCAATAGGTTCAATTTCAATTGGAGGATATTTAACCTGCTCTTGATCAGAATCAATATTATCTGCACTGTTAGCTGAGCAACCAAGTGAACTTAATACTACTAGCAATAATATTAAAATTGATTTTTTCATTGCTGCCCCCCTCAATTTATTTCACTCACTAGAGTTAGTTACTATTTAAAAAACTTGACCTATATCACTAGTGATCTTTGAATTTATCTTATCCTGATCTACCATCCCTCCGTTAAATTACTAAAATATTAGTATTAAATATCGCTAAACATCTATTATATACTAGGGCCAAGATATTCTATGAGTGAAATTATCACTTTTTGGCTTTTACTATTTCTGTAGGAAAAGTATTTTGACTTACTTGAGAGGAAATAATTATTAATAATCAAATCAAAAGAACTATTTTTATAGGGGAGATTATATGCACTACCCTCTTTCAAATTATAATTATTATATTCTTTCAATCTTTTTCTTGTTTTATTAAGCATTGCAGGAGATATATCAATCCCCTTATTTTTCCCTTTAGAATTAATCGCAACAATTTTTTCAAACAAGTTGCTGTACCTACAGCAACTTCTAGTATTCTTTCATCATTTCCAATTTCGGCTAGATCAACTATTTTATTTAAAGCTTTAGTTTCTGTTAATTTACTCCACAAATCATAAAACCCAATTACTTGTGCATAATTCTTTTTCACTTCTTCTATAGAAGGATCTCGATCTAATATTTTCATATTTTCTATCCCTCCTTATCATTTAAAAATGAAGGTTTATATAATCATTATACTAAAAAATTTTCTTAAGGTAAACAAACGAAACTAGCTTAGCTGTATCAAATACACCTTTGAAAATTTGAATTAAAAAATAAAACTCTCTTCTTTTAAGAATTTAATATTATTTCTTAAAAGAAGAGAGTTCTAAAAGCATTAGGGAAAAACACATCTCCAACTTCTGCATATATTGGAGTATCTACATCAGATATTTTGCCCTATCCCTGCATATTGACTAAGAATTGATTTTATCTCTTCTACTGGGTCTAATACATTTTCATAATCATAAGGCGGGCTATAATCTACTGTTGAATTAGTCGGAATATTACCGGTACAATTTTCAAATTCATTGTTAGATAAATCCCAATAACCATCTTCATCACTATACCAAGATCCTATTGGATCTTTTACATCAACAAAATGATTGTTT
>JBNJDB010000029.1:0-16295 GCA_051744465.1 Bacillota bacterium
TTTAAATTTTAAGGAGGCTTGGGGAATGGTTGATTTAGGAAAATTATTATTGATTTTCATGACTGCCTCAATAACTAACAACTTTATTTTAGCTCAATTCTTAGGGATTTGTCCTTTTTTAGGAGTTTCCAAAGAAGTTCCAACAGCTTTTAGTATGGGGCTAGCAACTACTTTTGTGATGACTACTTCTGCAATTTCTGTTTGGTTTGTAAATTCATTTATTTTGGTTCCTCTGGGATTAGAATATTTGAAATATGTTGCTTTTATTTTAGTGATTTCTTCTTTTGTACAGCTAACAGAAATGATTGTCAGAAAAGTTAGTCCACCGATTTATAAAGCTTTGGGGATATTTTTACCATTAATCACTACAAATTGTGCAATTTTAGGTTTGGCTTTAAAGATACCAATTAATGGTTATAATTTTATTGAAAGTACTATTTATGGTTTGGGGGCTGGAGTTGGTTTTACTTTAGCAATAGTAATTATGGCTAGCATGCGAGAAAGATTAGCTTTTGCTGATGTTCCAAAACCATTAAAAGGAGCTCCAATTACCCTATTAATTGCGGGTTTAATGTCAATGGCTTTTATGGGCTTCGCCGGAATGTAATAAGAAACAATGCATATGGATTGCATAGTTATTGATAAAATGGGTTTAGTTTTGTAAAAGAGGGAGGTAAAGAGATGGATTGGTCAAATTTTATTAAGGCAATTCCGAGCATGGGTGCTCTTGGTGCCTTGTTTGCAGGTGGCTTAGCATATGCGTCAGTAAAGTTTGCGGTTCAAGAGGATCCTAAAAAAGAAAAGATTGATGAGGCCTTGCCTGGAATTGATTGTGGTGCTTGTGGTTATCCAGGATGTGCTAGTTATGCTGATGGGATTGTTAATGAAGATGTTGAAATTAGCCTTTGTCAACCGGGGGGCGAAGAAGTTGAAACAGCTATAGCTGAGATCATGGGGCTAGAAACTGGTGGTGCTAGTGTAGAGCAAGTGGCTCAATTAATGTGTCAAGGTGATCGCGAGGCTACTTTATATCAGGCTGATTATCAAGGGATTGCTAGTTGTAATGCTATTAATATGGAAGAAAGTATTAAATCTTGTCCCTATGGTTGTTTAGGATTTGGAGATTGTATAGAAGTTTGCCCCTTTGATGCTATGTATATGAATGATAAAGGCCTACCAGAGATTGATTTAGAAAAATGTACTGCTTGTGGACAATGTATTGAGGAATGTCCGCGAGATATTATAGAATTAGTAAATAGTAAGCAAGAAGTGACAGCAAAATGTAGGTCGCTTTTAAAAGGTAGCAAAGTGAAAACGGTTTGTGAAGTTGGCTGTATTGCTTGTACTCTTTGTGAACAAGAGTGTCCTGTTGATGCTATTACGATGGAAGATAATTTACCTGTAGTAGATGATGAGCAATGTATTGCCTGTGGGAAATGTGTTGATGTATGTCCTACTGGTTCAATGGTTGAGTTGCCTTTAGAAACTCCAGAAGAAGAGGAAGAAGATACGACAGAATCAACCGGAGATGAGATTGTAATTACTGAGGCTTGTGTAGGATGTACTGTTTGTGTTCAGGTTTGTCCTGTTGATGCTATTAGTGGAGAACAAGGTGAGCAACATCAAATTGATCAAGATAAATGTATTCAGTGTGAAAAATGTATTAGTGAATGTCCAACTGACGCAATTGAATATCAATAATAATTAAAAGAGCACTAAAAAAACAGCCAGATAATTCTGGCTGTTTTCTTAGTTAATCCTGTTTATAATTAGGATTGTATTTAGATAAATTAAAGAGCCATGGTATTAAATAATAATCGACTCCAAACGCTTTTCCGGCACCTGATAACATAGCTACTGAAACTATGAATATCCAAATTGGTTCCCAAATAGCAGGATAATTTCCCATAGAACCCATAATAAAGTTAGCACTGAGTGCCATAGATGCTAATGCTCCTAAGATAGTTAAGAATCCAAAAATCATACTAAATGCAATAGCTAACTCTGTGAGTACAATTAACTTTTGGAAAATAACTTGATTAGGTCCGATAAACGCTTTAGCAAAATCTACAAACCATTGTGGTGTTCCTTCCGACCATAAGACAGATGAAGCACCAGAAATCAGAAAGCTTTCTGAACTAAAGAGCCATCCTTTTTGAATTTTATTAACACCTTCTAATAAAAATCTAACTCCCAAAGCAATTCTAAGCAGAACTAACCAAAATGTGGCTGATTTTTTAGATAAATGTCTAATTAACATACCAACGCCTCCTTTAACATCTTTGAATTGATGGTTAATATAGTCAAATATTCCTTGGAATCCAGTAACACTAAATAGATAATGAAAATTAATCATGTGTTTAGATAACATAGCTAAAAAACCGATTAATGGTAGGGTGATATTAGAAGTTAGTTTGAATTCAGCAACTGCATAATTTGCTCCTAATGAAGCTACTACCCCATGTAAATTCTGATTAAATTCTTCTAATTCTTGATCATTTATTTGAGCATAGATATTCTCTGCTGCACATTCACCAGCTTGAATTGCTGCTTCTACTATCTGTGGTAGTGAGTTATTGTTTTCAGTTTCAAAATGAGAATTATCACCTACCGCATAGATTTTGGGGTCTGAAGTTTGTAAATATTGATTAACAGCAATTCTATTTCTATCTTCTAGTTCCAAACCAGTATCTTCAACTAACTGATTAGCTTTGATGCCGCCATTCCAAATCAGTGTTCTGCTTGAGATAATATCAGATTCTTGTGGTTCTTCATTATTAACGACGGTATCATCTTCTGCTGTGCAGTAATTAATATAAACTGCATCTTCTTCAACTCTACAAATAGCTGAAGTTGTTAAGATTTCAACTCCTAGTTGATTAGTTAAATATTCCTCTGCTGCTTCGATTCTTTTCTGGCTTAAAGTAGGTAAGATTCCATCTTGCGCTTCGATTAATTTAATATCAACTTCTTGTTTGGCGATATCATATTGCTGACATAACTCATCTATCCATTCAGCAATTTCTCCAGCTGTTTCAACGCCTGTAAAACCGCCTCCGCCAATTAGAAATGTTAATAATTCTTTTCTTTTTGCTAAATTAGATTCTTGAGCAGCTAGTTGGAACATTTTGCGAATATGGCTATTAATCTGTTGGGCATCTTCTAAAGACCATAAGCTAAATGAATGTTCTTTTAGTCCCGGGATATCAAAATAAGTTGGTTCACTGCCAACGCCCATAACTAAATAATCATAATTGTAGTCTTGATTATCAGAAGATACAATTTGTTCTTCTCGATCAATATCAGTAATTTTATCTTTCACTAGATTAACTTTAGTATCAGCAAAAATATTGCTAAGAGATATTTTTGCTGAATCCGGATTGATTCGATTCCCTGCTACTTCATGTATTTCAGTTAAAAGTGTGTGATAGTTATTCTGGTCAATTAATGTTATTTCAGTTGAACTATCATTTTTGAACTTTTTGTTTAAATTTTGAGCAGCTTTAATTCCTGCATAACCTGCTCCTAAAATAAGAATATTCTGTTTTTTCATAATCTGCCCTCCTCTGATTGCTAGTAGTTGATTTAAAAGAAAAAAATCACAATATTTTTAAATAAAAAAAGGATTATTTCCTTGAATCAAGAAAATACTCATATAGGGTATAACTATACTATATATGATAATATATTTATGAATGAGTGTCAAAGAAAATAATATTTTGTTATCTTTTTAGGGAAAATAAATTTATGGTAGGTGTTAGTGTCTAATGAAATTGAAAAGTAAAGGAATAACTATTATAATGTTAGTATTGTTAGTTTTAGCAGTAGCTAGTTGTACTACAGCAGATAAAGATAAAGTTGAATTGAAGACTGGTTATAAAATGGGGACTGTTTTTAAAGTTAAAATTCAGGATCCTCAGGCAGAAAAATTAGTTGAAGAATCATTTGCTATAATTGATGATATTGAAAACAAAATGAGTTCTGATTTAGTTGATAGTGAAATAAATGAGATTAATCGAGCTGCTGGTCAACAGAAAGTTAAAGTAAGTTCAGCTACTTATCAAGTGCTTAGTAAATCTCTAGAATATGCTGAATTAAGTGGAGGATCTTTTGATCCATCTATTGGCCCTTTAGTTGAATTATGGGGTATTGGTACTGAAGAAGAGCAAGTTCCCTCTGAAGAGGAAATAAAGGAAAAATCAAAGTTGATAGATTATAAACAAGTACAATTATTAGACAATAATCAGGTGCTATTGTCTCAAGAAGGAATGAAATTAGATGTTGGGGGAATTGCTAAAGGATATGCTGCTGATAAAATTATGGCTCATCTACAAGAAAATAATGTCCAGAGTGCATTTATTGATATAGGAGGGAATGTTTCGGTTTTAGGAACTAAGCCTGATGATGAGCTATGGACAGTAGGAATTCAAGATCCCAAACAAGAGCGCGGTCAAGTTGTAGCTACTATTGGGGTGGCAGATAAAACTATTGTTACTTCAGGCAATTATGAACGTTATTTTACTAGAGAAGGAACTAGATATCATCACATTTTAAATCCCGAAACTGGTTATCCTGCTAAAAAAGGAATCATTAGTGCTAGTATTATTACAGAAAAATCTTTTGTTGCTGATGCATTGTCAACTGCTGTATATATATTAGGGAGAGAAGAAGGACTGGCTTTGGTTAATAGTTTGGATGATGTAGATGCAATGGTTATAACAGATGATAATAAGATTTATTTAACTTCTAATATTAAAGATAAAGTTGAGATTTTGAATAATTCTGATTATGAGCTTATTAAAAAATAGTATATTAGAGAGGAATTAAAGTAGGTGATAAGAAATGTTTTGGGATAAATTTCCTGTTATGAAAGATGAATTAAATAAGTTTGAAGAATACTTGTTAGATTGTTTGGATAGTAATCAACCTCTTGTTCAAGAGGCCATATCTAGTTTGGCTAAAGCGGGTGGCAAAAGAATTAGGCCCGCTTTAATTATGATTACAGCTCATTTGGGAGAATATAAAAAAGAGCAAGTTTGGAGCTTGGCAGCAGCTGTAGAAATATTGCATATGGCTACTTTAGTCCATGATGATATTGTAGATGAAGCTAGTTTGCGACGTGGCTCAGAAACTGTTCAAGCTAAATATGGGAAAGATATTGCGGTATTTACTGGTGATTATTTATTTAGTTTAGCTTTTAATGTGTTATCTGGTCAAGCTAATGAAAAGCAGTTAAAAAAAGTTGCTGAAGTAATTAATAAAATTTGTGAAGGGGAAATTCAACAATATCAAGATCGGTATAAATATTCTTTGTCTTATAGAGATTATTATCAGCGGATCAAACGGAAGACTGCGTTGTTATTTGAAAGTAGTTGTGCATTAGGAGCAGGAACAGCTGGATTTAATAAATTAGAAATAAGAAGATTGGCCCATTATGGACGTTATTTGGGAATGGCTTTTCAATTGACAGATGATTTATTAGATTTTAATGAAGAAACTAATAAATTAGGAAAACCTAGTGAAAATGACTTTACTCAAGGGATTTATACAATGCCTATTTTATATGTAATTAAAGAAAAAGAGGTAGGGAGTCATTTGAAAAAATTATTAGAAGAACCTGAAGTTAATAACCAAAAAATAAAAGAAATTGTAACTGACAATGGTGGTTTGGATTATACTTTGGAAATAGCTAAAAAATATATTGCTAAAGCTCGCAAAAAATTGAATAAATTCCCTGATGATTTTTATAAAGAAATATTAATTGAGTTAACAAATGAAGTTTTGGATAGAAAATTTTGAAATTAATTAAGAACTAATCAAATTGAATCGGTTAATTATAAAAGCCCCTAGCTAGGGGCTAATTTTTTTAGTAGCTTAATCTTAGATAGTAGCAAAAAATATTATTTTCTGTTTATAGTAAGAGAAATTATGGTATAATAGTGAAAGAGGGTTGTTATGATTTCTATTAAGCGAACTATAATCTTGTCTTTGTTTGTAGCCAGTGCAATTGTTTTACATATAATTGAATCTGCTTTACCAACAACTTTATTATTCCCTGGAGCTAAGCTGGGTTTAGCCAATATTATAACTTTATTTGTATTAGTTAATTATGGTTTTATTGATTGTTTAAAGGTAGTAGTAATGAGAATAATGTTATCTTCTTTGTTAATTGGGACTTTGTTTACGATTAATTTTTGGCTTAGTTTAGCAGGAGGATTAATTAGTTTATTTGTAATGGGATATTTATATTTTAATTATAGTACTAAATTTAGTAAAATTGGGATTAGTATACTAGGAGCAGCTAGCCATAATCTGGGCCAAATTGCTATGGCTTATTTATTGATAGATAATTGGCGAATTATATATTATTTGCCTTATTTATTATTATTATCATTACCAACTGGTATTTTTGTAGCATTAGTGGTAATTCAATTAGAAAAATATTTATAATGATTTGAATCCTAAGGAGGACTTTGTAAATGATTAACGAATTATGTATTAAGAAGTTAGTTTGTCCTCAACGATATTCAGGTGTTTTGAGGTGGATATAGTTTTAGCCTCTGCTTCACCCCGGCGCAAAATGTTGTTAGAGCAGTTAGGATTAGAATTTTCGATTCAACCAAGTACTATTGATGAGTCTAAAGTCAAGCTAGATAATCCCCAAGAATTGGTAACAAGATTGTCTTATTTAAAGGCTAAGGATGTCCAAAATAATCCAGATGAAATTGTAATTGCTGCTGATACAGTAGTAAAAAAAGAAAATGAAATATTAGAAAAACCTGCTAATGGACTCGAGGCCAAAAAGATGTTAAAATGTTTAAGTGGGACGACCCATCAAGTAGTTACTGGGATTACAATTATTAAAAATGATTTAGTAGTTAGTGAATGTGAGGCAACTACTGTTGTTTTTAGAGAATTGAGTAATTATGAGATAGATAATTATATTGTTAGTGGTGAACCTTTAGATAAAGCTGGTGGCTATGGGATTCAAGGTCAAGCAGCTGTTTTTGTTAAAAAGATTGTTGGCTGTTTTTATAATGTAGTTGGTTTATCTCTTTATAAATTAAGCCAAATGATGAAAGAGCTTAATTTAGAGATTGATTTAAATGGCTGATTATATGACTATTAAAGATCTTCCGGAAGAAGAGCGACCACGAGAAAAATTGTTAAAATATGGAGTAGAAACTTTATCAACTACTGAGTTATTAGCTATTATTTTAGGAACTGGTTATCAGGATAGTACAGCTTTAGATCTTGCTAATAAATTATTAGCAGTAAGTAATGGTCTAAGTTGTTTAATAAATTATAGTGTTGAAGAATTGAGAAAAACAAGAGGGGTTGGTTTAGCAAAAGCCGCTCAATTAAAGGCTGTAGGGCAATTGAGTAAACAATTAGTTAGTAGTAGTGTAGAATTAACTAAAATTAAGTCGCCTAAGGAAGTTGCGCAAATTTTAATTCCTCGCTTAGGAGATTTAGTTCAGGAAAAATTTGAAATAATTTTACTCAATACTAAAAATGAGATCATGGGAATTAAAGAAATTTCCCGTGGTAGCCTTAATAAATCTATTGTACATCCTCGTGAAGTTTTTCGAATAGCAATTAAAAGAAGCAGTGCTGCTATTATTGTAGCTCATAATCATCCCAGTGGAGATACTACTCCTAGTCAAGAAGATATTGAATTGACTAAAAGATTAAGCAAAACAGGAGAAATAATAGGAATCGATTTGCTAGATCACTTAATTATTGCCGACAAAAGTTATAGTAGTTTACAGGAAAAAAATTTATTTTGAGTTTGAGTTTAGAAAGGAGAATATAATTATGGTAATGGATTTTTTGACAGCCCCTTTTTCGCGAGATATGGGGATAGATTTAGGAACAGCAAATACTTTAGTTTATATTAGGGGTAAAGGGGTTTTGATTAGAGAACCTTCCGTAGTAGCTATTAAAGATAATCATGGTAATACAGAGGAGGTTCTAGCAGTAGGGAATGAAGCTAAAAAAATGATCGGTAGAACTCCTGGAAATATAGTAGCAATTCGACCAATGAAAGATGGAGTTATAGCTGATTTTGAGGTAACAGAAAAAATGTTGAGATATTTTATTGCTAAAGCGCATAAACGTAAAAGATTAGTGCGACCTAGAATTATTGTTTGTATTCCTTCAGGAGTAACGGAAGTAGAAAAGCGAGCAGTTAGAGAAGCAGCTGAAAGTGCAGGAGCTAGAGAAGCATATTTGATTGAAGAGCCAATGGCTGCAGCAATTGGAGCTGGCCTGCCTGTTCATGAAGCTACTGGAAATATGGTAGTTGATATTGGTGGTGGAACTACTGAAGTGGCTGTTATTTCTTTAGGAGGGATTGTAACAAAAGATTCAATTAGAATCGGTGGTGATGAATTAGATGATTCAATTATTCATCATATTAAAAATGAATATAATTTAATGATTGGTGATCGAACCGCTGAAGAAATAAAGATGAAAATTGGTTCTGCTACCTTCCATTCTAACACTGAGATATCTCCGGAAGATAATATGGAAATTCGGGGACGGGATTTAGTTAATGGACTGCCTAAAACTGTTAAAGTTACTGCTGAAGAAGTTCAAGGTGCGTTGCAAGAACCTGTTAGTGATATTGTTAGGTCAGTTAAGGATACTTTAGAAGAAACGCCACCTGAATTGTCATCTGATATAATGGATCGTGGTATTGTAATGGCTGGTGGAGGTTCATTGTTATCTGGATTAGATAAATTATTAGCTGAAGAAACAGGTATGCCAGTTTATTTAGCGGATGAACCATTAGATTCGGTCGTTTATGGGACGGGAAAAGTATTAGAAGAGTTAAATAATTTAAAGAATGTATTGATTAGTCCAAAAAAATTATCCTGATATTTAAATAGGTGGTATAAGTGTTAGATTTTTTGAGAAAAAATCATAAACTAATTTTATTGATATTATTATTAGTCTCTTTAATTAGGATTATTAACTTGGTAGGGACTGACAAAGATCATAATATTTTTGCACGAGTAGTGATTGATTATGTTTTTCGCCCTAGTTTTGTGGTTGTTAATAACATTAAAACTGCGATTAATAGTAATTTAGAAATTATTATTGATTATCAGCAAGTTAAGCAGGAAAATAAGAGATTAGAAGATGAAATTTCTGATTTAAATAATCAACGAATCAAATTGAAAAAAACATTAGATGAGAACAAGAGATTAAGAGAATTATTAAATTTTAAAGAAAGAGTACCTTATCAATTTATAGGAGCTAGTGTAATTGGTCATAGTGCTGATAATTGGTCAGATGTTATAACAATCAATAGGGGTCAAAAATCAGGAATCGAAGCCAAAATGGCTGTAGTAGCTAAAGATGGTTATTTGATTGGGATAATTAAGCGAGTTACTAATTATACTGCTCAAGTATTATTAGTAACTGATAAAAAGTTTGTAGTAGGAGGCTTAGTTAGTAGGAGTTCGTCTCGTGATTTAGGTGTTGTTAGAGGTCAAGAAGAAAGTGCTGAATTGGTAATGAATGACCTCTCTTGGGACGCCGATATTAAAGAAGAAGATACGATTGTAACTTCTGGTTTGTCTGGCAATGTACCAAAAGGTTTGCCTCTTGGAGAAGTTATATCAGTTAGGCCTGATAATTATGGTTTGACTCAGGAAGCCATTTTGGAGCCATTTTTAGATTTGAATAAGTTAGAGGAAGTCTTAGTCGTAACTGATTTTACAACTAAAACGGACATTTCTTTACCACCCTTTAATATTGATTCATCATTGATTGAGGAGGAGCAGTAGTGGCTTATTTTTATTTTTATACTATCTTGATTATTATTGTAGCAATCATCCAATCTTTAGCTCTTCCTTATGAGCTTGTTTTAGGTGTGCGTCCTGATTTGTTATTGATTGTTAGTACTATGGCTGCTGTTAATTATGGAAGAACAGCAGGGGGTTCTTTAGGTTTTATTGCTGGAATATTACAGGATTGGTTTACAGGTGGTCTTTTTGGGATTCATTCATTGAGCAAAGTTATAACTGGTTATTTGTGTGGTTTTTTAAGAGACCATATTTATCAGAAACATTTTTTAACTTCTTCTGTTATTACTTTGTTTGCTACGTTAGTTGATCAATTTTTGATTTTAGTTTTAAGTAGTTTATTAGTTAAAATAGAAATTTTACAGTATGGAATTAAAACAGTTGTTATTCCATTGGCTATTTGGAATGCTATTATAGCACTGTTCCTATATCCATTAATTTATAAATTGGAAAGTTTATTAAATAGGAGGAAAATTTGGTGAGGGGCAAGAAAGATAACAATAGGTTATATTATTTAGGTTTAGGCATCTTAATTATCTTTCTGTTATTAGGGATGAGATTATATCAGTTGCAAATTTACAATTATGATAAATTCAGGGAATTATCTGAGGAAAATAGGACTGCTGTTATTCCTATTAGCCCGCCTCGTGGCTATATTTATGATAAGAATAAAAAAGTACTTGTCTCTAATAAATTAACTTATACTTTATCACTAATTCCTGATAAGGTTGAGGATCTAGATGGGCTATTAGAGAAATTATCTAAAATAATAGAGCCTTCTAAATCTGATTTGAAAGAAAAAATTGATGACTATACTACTAATAATAACACTAATACTATTAGAATTAAACGAGATATTAGTCGTGAAACTTTAATTTTAATTGAGGAAAATAAGGCTAATTTGCCTGGAGTTATTATTGAAGAAACACCTATTCGTGAATATGTATATGATGATTTGGCAAGTCATGCCTTAGGATATGTAGGAGAAGTTTCTGCTTCTGACTTGGAAAAATATTCTTCACAGCAGTATAATAGTGGAGATATTATTGGAAAAACAGGTTTAGAATTAGTTCATGAAAAATACTTAAGAGGTTCAGAAGGAGCTAAGTTAATTGAGGTCAATAATTTAGGTCAAAAGATTAAGACTTTAGCTGTAGAAGAACCAAAACAGGGTAATAGTTTGATTCTAAATTTGGATTATGATTTACAAAAGTTTGCTGAACAAGCTTTAACTGAAGAAATTGAATCATTAACTAAGCAAGCTAAAAGAAATCAGCAAAAATCTGAGGAAGAATTAGAAGAAAATGCAATTACTAGACCTCCTAAAGGAGGAACAGTAATTATAAGTGACCCTGATGATGGTGGTATATTAGCTATGGCTAATTATCCTAGTTATGATTTGAGTCTTTTTTCTGGGCCAATCTCTAATGAAAAATGGCGAAGTTTAAATCAAAATCCATTAAACCCAATGCTTAATCGGGCTGTTAATACTAGTGCGCCATCAGGGTCTATTTTTAAAATTGTTACTGCTGCAGCAGCTTTAGAAGAATTAGGGATTGAAGCAGATGATAAATTTAATGATCCAGGTTATTTTGAAGTAGGAGGAATCAAATTTAGGAATTGGTATCCTGGTGGTCAAGGAGAGATAGATTTTGTAGATTCTATAGCTTGGTCTAATAATACTGTTTTTTTTAAGTTAGGATATCAACTATATCAAAAAGATAAAACTTTATTACAAGAGTATGCTCGGGAATTTGGATTAGGTTCTAAAACAGAAATTGATTTGAATAATGAAGCACAAGGATTAGTTCCTGGTCCCCACTGGAGAAAAAATAATTTTGAAAACCGATCTCAACAAATGTGGTATCCTGGTTATACTGTTAATTTATCAATTGGACAAGGTAATTTGCGAGCTTCTCCAATCCAACTATCTAGTTTAATAAATTCTGTAGCTAATGGTGGGAAATTATATCAACCATTGTTGGTAGATAAAGTAATTGATACAGAAGGGAATGTAGTAAAAGATCGACAACCAAAATTATTTAATGAATTACCTGTTTCTAATAAAAACTTAGAAATAATCAAAGAAGGTCTTGAAGGTGTTACGACTTATGGGACAGCACGGGAGGTTTTTTCTGATGTTCCAATTTCAGTAGCAGGAAAAACTGGTACTGCTCAAACTGGTAGTAATCGACCTAATCATGGTTGGTTTTCCGGTTTTGCTCCTGTAGAAGATCCTGAAATTTCTATTGTAGTTTTTATTGAATATGGTAGTTCAAGTAGTAATACCTTACCTATAGCTAAAAATATTATTAAAGAGTATTTTGGTGTTGATTCTATAGAAACTGAAGAGCCAGAATAATATAATAGCTGATATTGTAGGAGGAGGTAAGATGAAAAACGAGGGAGTAGTATTTAAAGGAGATTTAGATGGAGTAATTGTAGAATTAAGTGATCAACTAGAATTTGCTACTATAATAACTCAATTACAGGAAAAATTAACTGAAGCTGGTGGTTTTTTTGATGAAGATATTATTAATCTTACAGTAGAATTAGGGACGAGAAAATTAAATTCTGAACAAAAAAAAGAAATAATTGATATTTTCAAACAAAAGCCAGGTTTGTCAGTAATTGAGTTTATTAATCAAGATGATAGATTTTCGGAATCTAAGCAAAAAAAAGAGGAAGATACTTTATTAGTTAAACAGACTTTGCGTTCGGGTCAGTCAATAAGTTATGAAGGGAATATAGTGATTCAGGGTAGTGTTAATCCTGGGGCAGAATTGATTGCTGAGGGTAATATTATTATTATGGGTAAGTTTAAAGGTATTGCTCATGCTGGTGCTAAAGGAAATGTAGATGCTACTATTTCAGCTTTTAAATTGGAACCTACTCAATTAAGGATTGCACATTATATTAGTCGGGCCCCTGATAATCCGTTGTCTACTCCTGATAATCCCGAGATTGCTTTTATAAAGGATAAACATATTGTGATTGATTATTTGAAAAGGTAAGGAGGAATTGTAATGGAGGGTAAGTCTTATGTTATTACTTCAGGAAAAGGTGGAGTAGGAAAAACAACTACAGTTGCTAATATAGGAACTGGTTTAGCAAAATTAGGGCGAAAAGTTGTCTTGATTGATGCTGATATAGGTTTGAGAAATTTAGATGTAGTTTTAGGGTTAGAGAATAGAATTGTTTATGATATTGTTGATGTAATAGAAGGCCATTGTAGATTAGAGCAAGCTTTAATTAAAGATAAAAGATATAGTAGCTTGCATTTGTTGCCAGCAGCTCAAACTAGGGATAAAACTGCTGTTGAACCAAGTGAGATGAAAGAATTAATGTTAGAGCTAAAACAAAATTTTGATTATGTTATTGTTGATTCTCCAGCGGGGATTGAACGAGGTTTTAAAAATGCTATTTCTGGTGTTGATAAAGCTGTAGTTGTTACTACTCCTGAGGTATCTGCTGTACGAGATGCTGATCGAATTATTGGAATGTTAGAAGCAGAAGGTATTTCTGATTCGCAATTGGTTATTAATCGAGTACGAATTGATATGATTAAAAAAGGAGATATGATGAATATTCAAGATATGGTTGATATTTTGGCTATTGAACAATTAGGTGTTATTCCTGAAGATGAGGCAATTGTTGTTTCTACTAACCGCGGGAAACCAGCTGTTTTAGTAGATAAATCTAAGGCTGGACAGGCTTTTTGGAATGTAGCGCGAAGGATTGAAGGCGAAGACGTTCCAATGTTATCTTTGGATGAGGGGTTTTTGGATAAATTCAAAGATTTCTTTGGTTTGAAATAGCTTGATCGAGGAGGGATAAGGATGATTGAGTTAGTAAAGGAAATGTTTGGTAAAAACGAAGAGGAAAAGAGTAAAGATGTTGCTAAAGAAAGATTACGGTTAGTTTTAGTTCATGACCGGATGGATCGGATGGGTATCTCGCGTGATGTATTGAATAATATGAAAGAAGATTTAATGGAAGTTATTACGAAACATTTAGAGATTGATGAGCAGCGATTAGAGATAAGTTTTGATCGTCAGGATAAAGATAGTGTAGCTCTAGAGGCTAATATCCCAATCAAAACTGAAAATAGCCAAGATTGACCAGGGAGCCAAACAGCCTGGTCTTTTTTCTTGTATTTGACTGTAAACTATTATAAGAGAGGTGCAAAGTTTGAATAAATTATTAAAAAATTTAGATTATATTATCCCCGTTCTTGCTTTGCTGTTAGTTTTAATTGGTTTATTTTTGATTTTTAGTTCTACTAAATCGAATGATTTATCATTATTGACTAATAATTTTTTAAGAAAACAATTATTAGCTAGTTTAATAGGCCTTTTAGTGGTAATTATTAGTTTATTAGTTAATTATGAAGTCTTGCGTGATTATGCTGAAATTATATATATAGCTAATTTGCTATTGTTAGGAATAGTATTAGTAATTGGACAAACAATCAAAGGGGGTCAGGGTTGGATTAGATTAGGTGGTTTGAACTTTCAACCGGCTGAAACCACTAAATTAGTTGTGATTATTATTTTGGCCCATGTATTGGCTAAAGATAAATATAAGATTGAAAAAATCTGGGGTTTAATTGTTCCTATATTATATGTTTTTATTCCATTTTCATTAATATTATTACAGAATGATTTAGGGACATCACTAGTTTTATTAGCCATTTTTATTGGTATGATTTATGTAGCAGGTGTCAATGCTAAATTTTTATTTGGGAGTATTTTTGGTGTGATTGGTAGTACTGTTACTTGGGTTTGGCTCCATATTTATTTTGGGGTAGGAATTCCTCTGAAAGAATATCAATTAAATCGTTTATTAGTTTTAGTAGATCCCAGCCGTGATCCTTTAGGAGCTGGATATAATGTAAAACAGTCTAAGATTGCTATTGGATCAGGTGGTTTTTTAGGGAAAGGTTTGTTTACTGGTAGTCAAAACCAATTGGGTTTTTTACCAGAGAAGCATACTGATTTTGTTTATTCAGTTTTAGGGGAAGAGTTAGGTTTTATTGGCGCAATAATAATTTTATTATTATATTTTATTTTATTATGGAGAGCATTGATTGTAGCTAAAGAGGCTAAAGATAAATTTGGTGAGTATGTAGTAGTGGGAATTATTTCGATGTGGGCTTTTCATATTTTCCAAAATATTGGAATGGTAGTTGGTTTAATGCCTGTAACAGGTATTCCTTTGCCTTTTTTAAGTTATGGTGGTAGCTCTTTAATTACTAATTTATTAGCGGTAGGATTGGTTCTAAATATTAATATGCGGAATAAAAAGTTGATGTTTTAAAAATTTTTGTTCCTCTCAACTTTTTTAGTTTGAATTATTAAACTGAATTTGATTTAGCATATAAATTCCTTGTTACTAATATTTATTTAGTATAGTGGCAAGGGAGGTGGGCTTGTGAAATTTAAATTTAATTTGCTTTTTTTGTTGATTTTATTCTTATTTGCTTTGACAGGTCTTTTTTTAAAGGCAACTTTAAGTTTTATAGTTGTAATTTTACATGAGTTGGCCCATTCTATAATTGCTTATAAATTAGGAGTTGAAGTTAGAGAAATTGAATTATTGCCTTTTGGTGGGGTAGCTAAATTTAGAGATTTAATTGAATTAGCTCCATCAATAGAATTCAAAGTTGCAATAGCAGGACCGCTTTTGAATTTATTTTTAGCTGCTGTAACTGTTTTAATAATTAGATATCAACTGTTAGTTAATCAACCACTATGGTTTTTCTTAAGATTGAATTTGATGATGGCATTATTTAATTTAATCCCTGCTTTTCCTTTGGATGGAGGTAGGATTATGCGGGCTAAATTGAGTCAACAATTAGGATTTAAAGATGCTACTAGCAAAGTTTTATGGTGGAGTAAAGTACTAGCAGTTTTGTTTGCTATTTTATCTGTAATAGGTATTTATTTAGGATATGTTAATATTATGTTGCTTATAATTTCATTCTTCATTTATTATGTTACTTGTAAAGAGGGGCGCTTTTCCCATTATGCTTTGATGCAGTATTTAGCTAAAAAAAGAGGGGAAATACTAAGTCAAGGAGTAGTTAATGCTAAGCAATTAGTTGCTTTAGAAGATACTGCTCTTAAGGATGTATTGGATAAATTTACTCCAAGGTCGTTTCATATAATTATGGTAATTGATAAAGAATGTAATATTGTAGGTTTTATAACTGAAGACAGATTAGTTAATAATCTAATCGAAGGGAACTTGAATTCTTCTGTACGTGATTTATTAGTTTAAAGAAGCTTGTCTATTAGATGAAATTGTAATTAATAGCTTGAAGTTTTCTTAGCAAAATGAAATAAGATATTCCTAAATTCATCTTGGTTATAAGCATTTTAATTATTAGGTTTTGAAATTAATTTTATGGCTTTAATTGTCAATTGTCCATTTTCAATTCTCAATTTATTCGAAAAGAGGAGGGGAGAACAATTGGAA
>JBNJDB010000030.1:0-16282 GCA_051744465.1 Bacillota bacterium
AGACTAAAAAATCTGAAGAGCAGTTAGAAGCAATTAATGTAGATTTATAATAGTTTTTTCTAATTCTAAGATTGGTAGTATTTCCTACCAATCTTAGAATTATTACTTTATAGTTAGGCATTTAATAGTTATAATGAATAATAAAAAAGGAGTTTAAATAATGGAAACAGTCGAAAAAAGAAAAAGTTTATTTCAATTAGCATGGCCTATTTTTATTGAGCTATTACTATTTATGCTACTAGGAGTAGCAGATATTTTCATGTTAAGTCAATTTGATGATCGCGCTGCTGGTGCTGTAGGAGCTGCTAATCAGATAATTGGTAATTTTAATATAGTATTTGCGATTATTTCTGCTGGGACAGCAGTATTAGTAGCCCAAAATGTGGGAGCCAAACGAGATGAAGAGGTAGAAAAAGTAAGTGCAATATCATTGGGTTTTAATTTAGTGATTGGAATTATTATTAGTTTGACCATGGTTTTCCAAGGGGAATATATTTTAAACAAACTAGGGGTTACTGCTGATTTAATGAACTATGCTGATGAATATATTGTAATTGTAGGTGGCGCTTTATTTATTCAATCTATTTTAAATACCTTAACAGCAATTATTAGGAGTCATGGCTATACTAAGCAGAGTATGATGATTACTGTAATTATGAATATTGTGAATATATTTGGAGATGCTGTTTTTATTTTTGGTTTATTTGGTGCACCAGTTTTGGGAGTTAAAGGTGTTGCTATAGCAACTACTTTTAGCAGGATTTGTGCCATGATTGCTGCTTTTATATTTCTGTTTAAGAAGGTATTACCAATAAGTATGTTTTCCCATTTGTTAGATCAGCCTTTGCGAGTATTAAAGAAGTTAGTTAAGGTTGGATTACCGGCTGCAATGGAAAACTTGTCTTATAATTTGGCCCAGACGGTAATAATGAGTATTATTTTGATTAATCTTGGTGAGACTGCTTATGTTACAAGGACTTATGTTTGGACTATATGTTGGTTTGCTATGATATTTTCGTTAGCAATAGGTCAAGCCAATCAAATTATGATTGGCCAGTTGGTTGGGGCAGGAAAAATAGAAGAAGCCTATAAAAAAGGTCTTGATAATTTTAAAATATCTATACTTTTTTCTCTAGTAACTGGAATATTATTGTTCTTTTTCGGAGATTTTTTTGTTGGTTTGTATACTGATGATACTAAAATTATTGCTTTAGGTGCTACTACTTTAGCAGTGGATGCATTTTTAGAACCAGGAAGAACTTTTAATCTTGTTTTAATTAATGGTTTGCGAGGTGCTGGAGATGTTATTTTCCCTGTAATTATTGCCATCATCTTTATGTGGGGAGTTGGAGTTGGGGGCGGATATTTATTTGCCGTTACTTTAGGATTTGGGCTGCCTGGAATTTGGATGGGGCTGTTATTAGATGAGTGGATTCGTGGTGTATTTATGTTATTTAGATGGAAAAGTAGAAAATGGACTAATAAATCTATGTTAGGGTGAATAATTTGCTGGAAATTTAAAAATAACTTTACAAATTTTATTAATTCCTTTATAATATGTATATAACCTTTATAAGATAATAAGAAAATAAGAGAGGGGGAATTAATGATGTTACGTTCAATATTTGATTTCTTAAAGGATTTTAATGATGAAGGTGCTAGAATTGCGGATAATGTGCAAGAAGTGAAAGAAAATAATAATAATAATTTTGATGAATATTATAATGTAAATTAAATAGTTGAATAATATAATTATTGAAAAATAGTGACCTGCTTGGTCACTATTTTTTTTGATAAATAAATATTAACCAATGTAGAAGAAACTTAAATTAGTGCCATTAAGAATAAATAACTAAAAAATAATAATTATTATTAGCAGGAAAAACAAAACTTTTAGTTAATTGATATACAAAGGGTCAGATTCTTCACCCAATACATAGTTTGGATGGAATTTTCTTGCTATATTTCAGATGGTAAGAAGAATTGAGGAGGTAGAGAAATGAAAAAAATTAATTTAGCGGTAACAACTTTGCTTATAATGGTGACTATATTAACTGCTTGTGGTGGTGGAGATGAGGTGCAAGAAAAGAAAGTTAAGATTGGTGGAAAGGCGGGGACAGAAGCTCATGTATTAGCTAATTTAGCCAAAGTATTGCTAGAAGAAGAAGGCTTTACTGTTGATACTAAATTAGGTGTTAAATCAGTCTTAGCAAGAAAGGCTTTAGAAAATGGCGAAGTGGATTTATATTATGAATATACTGGAACTGCTTATACTGTTTACCATAAACAATCAACTCAAGATGTTATGACTGATTCTAAGCGAGTCTATCAGTGGGTTAAAGAAGAAGATGCTAAGCAAGATTTAATCTGGCTTGACCGGATAAATTATAATAATACATATACTGTAATGTTACGGGAAAAAGATGCTCAGCAATGGGGTATTAGTTCTTTATCTGATTTGGCTGATAAAGGTCAAGAATTAGACCTTACTTTTGGAACCGATTCAGAATTTTATCAGCGTCCTGATGGATTGCAGGCGTTGATGGATAGTTATGATTTAGAATTTGGAGATATTAATAAAATGTCGGCGGGAATTGTGTATAAAGCACTGAAGGAAGGTAAAGTTGATGCGGGAATGGGTTATTCTACTGATGGACGAATCAAAGATTTTGGTTTTGTTAATTTAAAAGATGATCAAAACTTTTTCCCAGTTTATAATCCAGCTCCAGTGGTGAGAAAAGAAGTTTTAGATCAATATCCGGAAATAGCTGATATCTTAAAACCACTAACAGAGAAATTGACAACTGCTGAAGTACAGCAGTTGAATGCAAAAGTATCTATTGAGCATAAAGAGGCTTATCAAGTAGCTAAAGAGTGGTTGAAAAGAGAAGGGTTATTATAGTTTAGGGAGGAATCTTCCGTTGATTGAATACCGAAATGTAGTCAAAGAATATCAAGATAATGGGGCATTAATTACAGCTGTCGATCAACTATCTTTAAATATAGAAGAAGGAGAATTAGTAGTCTTGCTAGGTCCCTCGGGATGTGGAAAGACTACTTTATTACGCTTAACTAATCGACTAGAGGATTTAACGACGGGCCAAATTTTAATTGACGGACAAAATGTTTTAGAGCAAGACCAGGTTAAATTAAGACAGCGGATTGGTTATGTCATCCAAGAGATTGGTTTATTTCCCAATAAGACAATTGCTGAAAATATTGCGATGGTACCTAAAATTTTAGGCTGGTCAGAGGATAAAATTGCTAGTCGAGTTGATCAGTTATTAACAATGATGAATTTAGATGCTGAGTTGTATCAAGATCGCTATCCAGCTCAATTATCTGGTGGGCAACGTCAGCGAGTTGGTGTAGCACGATCCTTAGCGGCAGATCCAAAATTATTATTGATGGATGAACCTTTTGGAGCAATAGATCCCATAAATCGTAAAGAGATTCAAGATCAGTTTTTAACTCTCCAAGATGAATTACAAAAGACAGTTATATTTGTTAGTCATGATATTCAAGAAGCTTTGAAAATGGGGGATAAAATTGCTTTGATGAATGATGGGCAAGTAGTTCAATATGGTACCCCCGAGGAGATATTATTAGAACCTGCTAATAAATTTGTTCGTGATTTTGTGGGGACTGAGCGAGCTATGAAGGTTTTAGATTTAGTACAAGTTCACCAAGTGATGCATCAGGCTGACTATAAATATGAAGGTTTAACAATTCAGGCTGCTTTAGATTGGATGCGGAAAAATAATAGTGATTACTTATTGATTTGTAGTAAGCAACAACAACCGTTAGGATATGTAAGTCAGACTGAATTATTAGCCAATTATAAGCCGGGAAAAATTATTGATCCCTATATCAAAGATTTATATACTGTCTTGCAAGGCCAAGATAGTCTTAAAGATGCTTTGAATGCGATGGTTGCTAATGAAGTAGCTACTTTATGTGTGGTCGAGGAGCAAGAATTAGTGGGGGTAGTTAAGTTTAATCATCTCCAAGATTATTTAACTAAAAACTATCAACAGCAACAACGGGAGTTGAAGATATGATTGAATTTTTAGTTAATAATTGGCAGCAAGCGCTGGTTTTAACGGGAGAACATTTATTTATTGTTCTGTTAGCAACAAGTATAGCTGCTGTACTTGGAATTCCTTTAGGAATTTTGATTTCTGCTAAAGAGGATTTCGCCCCTGTGGTGATTAATATTGCTAATATTATAATGACAATTCCTAGTATTGCTTTGTTTGGAATTATGTTACCTATATTATCTGTTTTTAATTTAGGATTAGGAACAACTCCAGTAGTAATAGCTTTGATTTTATATTCCCAACTGCCAATTATCCGCAATACATATGCTGCCATTCAAAACATTGATCCGGCAGTAGTTGATGCCGCAAAAGGAATTGGTCTGTCACCATGGCAGCGATTAATTGAGTTGGAATTGCCTTTAGCATTGCCTGTTATTATTGCAGGATTGCGGATTGCTATTGTGATGAATATTGGTATAGTTACTATTGCAGTTTATGTAGGTGCTGGTGGATTAGGGAAGTTTATTCAACGCGGTATTGATCAAGTTTATGAAGAACAGATTCTGGTCGGGGCATTATTGGTAGCTTTATTGGCGATAGTAATTGAGGTTTTACTCTATGGTTTAGAGTATTTTGTAACTCCGGAAGGATTGAGAGAGGAGCAACAATATGACTAAAAAAGCTATTAGAATCTATCAGTCAGCCTTGATTTTTTTAATAACTACTTTATCTATTTATGCTTATTGGACAGGGTTGATAGATTATATGGTAGACAATAGGGCGCAACTATTAAAATTAGTTTATCAGCATTTAATACTTGTTAGTAGCTCAATGACAATTGCTATCATATTAGGAATGGTGATTGGGATAATTCTAAGTAGACCTCAATTTAAAAAATACCAAGGTGTTACTTTATACATTGTGGGTTTAGGGCAGACAATTCCTTCGTTAGCTGTTTTAGCTTTAGCAATGAGTATTTTAGGAATTGGTAGAGGACCTGCTATTTTTGCTTTAACTATTTATAGTGTGTTACCGATAGCTCGTAATACTCTTGCGGGATTAAATGCAATAGCAGATGATTTGCTTGATGCTGCTCGGGGAATGGGGTTATCTAATCTGCGTATTTTATGGGAAATTGAACTACCTAATGCGCTAAAAGTTATTTTAACGGGTATTAGAATGGCAGTAGTAATTAATATTGGAACTGCTGCTTTAGGTGCATTAGTAGGTGCCGGAGGATTAGGAGATCAGATATTTACAGGGATTAGTTTTTTGGATACTAAATTATTATTATCAGGAGCGATTCCGACTGCTTTATTAGCTTTATTAGCTGATTATAGTCTGCAACTTCTGGAAAACATTTTGCTTTCGGAAGGCTTGAAACTGGATACTAATTAAGAACTAATTTATATTATTATATTGATCAGTAATTTGAATCTAGTAATTAATAGCGTATAATTATATAATAGTGAGGAGGGGGTAGTATGGTAGAAACAAATGATCTAGTAAAAGATGTTGTAAAACCTATTGTATTAGTTGATTTTGATGGCCAAATTATAGGAAGCAATAATCAAGCTGAACAAGTATTTGCAACTACAAGTGAACAATTGCTAGGTGCTGATTTAGTTGAATTTTTTTCTACAATTGACCAAAAGAGATTAAAAAAAGAAATATCTTCAATTGATGATAGTTCAAGTAAAGAAGTAAATGGTGTGAGTTTGTTTAGTAAAGATGATTTTAAACAGGTTGATTTGCAATTAGATTTAATTAAAACAATAGAGGACAGTCTAGTTACAGTTTCTGTTGTTAACGACTTATATAGTAATGATATTCCTGATAAAAACCCTAATCCTGTCTTAAAAGTGGATAATAATGGGGCAATATTATATGCTAATAGTGCTGGTAATGAGATGTTAAAAAATTGTGAGATGGGTGAAAATAATAGATTATCGCAGGAGCATCTGGGGACTATTCAAAATGTAATTGAGACCAAAGATAGTAGGGAACTGACAATTCAGTTAGAGGAAGAAATTTATATGTTCACTGCTGTTTTTGATGCTGATACTAATTCTGTTTATTTATATGGTCAAGATATAACGGGATTAAAAGAAGCTAATAAACATATTGAACAACTGGCTAATTATGATTCGCTGTTGGGTCTGCCTAATCGTAACTTATTTATTGATCGACTAACCCAATTAATAATTAAAGCAAACGAACAAGAAGAACTAATTGGAGTTTTATTTCTTGATATTGATGATTTTAAAAGAATTAATGATACATTTGGTCATCAAGCGGGAGATAAATTATTGAATGATGTAGCTGAAAAACTTGATGATTGTTTAACTAAAAATGATACTTTGGCTCGTTTAAGTGGGGATCAATTTGGTATTGTTATTAATGGAATGCAGGAATTAACTAAATTAAATCAGTTGATTGAAAATATTATGAACAAATTTAAATACCCCTTTACTGTTTATTCTGATCCATTTGATGGGGCAGGAAAAGAAATTTTTATTAGTATTAGTATTGGTGTTTCTTTATACCCTCAAGATAGTACAGATGTAGACCAATTAATTAAGAATGCAGAAGTAGCTATGCATAAGGTTAAGCAAGCAGATAAGGATAACTACCAGTTTTTCTCTAAGGAAATGAACGAGTCTTTTCTGCATGAACTAGAATTAGAAGCAAAGTTGCGCCGAGCCCTTGATAAAGATGAATTTAAGATATATTATCAACCACAAATTAGTATTGGAGATAATGAAGTGACTGGTTTAGAGGCATTATTGCGGTGGGATAATCAAGAGTTAGGTCTTGTCTCCCCTGGTAGGTTTATTCCTCTAGCAGAAAGAACTGGCTTGATTTTAGAAATTGGAAGTTGGGTGTTGCGACAGGCTTGTCAAGAAACTAAAAGAATGCAACAGGAACTAGGAAGAAATTTTGGGATAGCAATTAATCTGTCTCCACGTCAGTTTAGAGATGATAAATTAATTGATAAAGTAGAGCAAGCTCTTGATTTGAGTGGTCTTAACCCTAATGATTTAACTTTGGAAATTACAGAAAATATAATTATGGAAGATATAGAACAGAGTATTGAAATATTAGTTGAATTAAAAGAGCAAGGAATTAATATTTCAGTTGATGATTTTGGAACTGGTTATTCATCCTTGAATTATTTGAGTAGTTTTCCTTTAGATGAGCTAAAAATAGATCGATCATTTATTATGGATATTCCAGATGATAGAGAGAAAATTTCTATATCTAAGGCAGTTATTAATTTGGCCCATGTTTTGAAATTAAATGTTGTTGCGGAAGGAGCCGAAACAATTGAACAAGTTGATTTCTTAAAGGAAAATAATTGTGATCAAATACAAGGTTATTATTATTCTAAACCAGTACCAGAAACGGATATAGTTCAGTTTGTAGAACAAAATAATGATTTTTAGGGGGGCTAGGAATGAAAAAGCAAGCAACTTGGGATGGTTTAATTATAGCGGAAAGTGCTAAGTGAAATAAAAATAACAGTTAATTTATATTTAATTTAGCAGATAATTCGGAGAATTAAGATCGGGGTTTAATAAGTAATAATAATTTAGTTAGTATAGAGGAGTGGATAGAGTGGCTAATTATGATTTAGCAGTTATTGGAGGTGGGGCGGCAGGTATTACAGCAGCTTTTACTGCACGTGGTTTGGGTAAAGATGTAGTAGTTATAGAGGAAAATAAGTTAGGCGGAGAATGTACTTGGTCAGGCTGTGTACCTAGTAAGGCTTTAATTAAGGCAAGTAAAGTAGCTCAGCAGAGTCGCCAAGCTGCTAAATACGGGATTGATACTACAGTGGATGTAGATAGTTCACAAGTATTAGATTATGTTGATTCTGTAATACAAAAAGTATATAGCAAAGAAAATCCAGCTGTCTTTGCTCAAGAGGGAATCGATGTAATTCAAGAGCGGGCTCAATTTGTTGACCCGCATACTTTAGAAGCGGGTAATCAGGAATTAAGTGCAGCGAAAATTATTATTGCTACTGGTAGTAAACCATTGATTCCACCGATTAATGGTTTAGCGGAAGTAGATTATTTAACTAATGAGAATTTTTTTCAATTAGAAGAGTTACCTGAGTCATTAATAATCCTAGGCGGTGGAGCAATTGGCGTGGAGTTGGCCCAGGCTGTACAGCGTTTAGGAGTGGAAACAACTATTATAGAAATGCAGGATACTATACTTCCCCGAGAAGAAGCAAATTTAGTAGAAATATTAAGTAATAAGTTAGCTACTGAAGGAGTAAATCTATTAACTGGTTATAAAGCTCAGCAGGTAACGAATAAAAATAATAGTCAGGCGGTAGAAGTTACTGCAGTTAATAACGAAGGAATCGAGCAACAAGTTAGTGCTCAACAGTTATTGGTTGCAGTGGGCAGACAACCTAATACAGCTAGTCTTAATTTAGAGGATGTGGGAGTAGAAACTAATAAACAAGGAATAGCAGTGGATAAAAGTTTACAGACAACTGTAGATAATATTTATGCTTGTGGCGATATTGTTGGCCCGTATTTGTTTAGTCATGTTTCTAATTATGAAGGAATAATTGCTTCTTTTAATGCTGTATTACCATTACCGATTAAGCGTAAAGTTGATTATTCTAATTTGTTATGGGTGACCTATACTGACCCCGAGTTGGCCCATTTAGGATTAACTGAAGCCCAAGCACGAGCAGAGTATGGAGAAAAAATAAAAATTTATCACTATGATTATGCTGATTTAGACAGAGCTGAAACAGATTCTAAAGGAGAGGGTAAGGCTAAATTTATTTGTGATAGTAGACATCAAATAATCGGGGTTCATATTTTAGGTGCTCGAGCTGGAGAATTGATTCATGAAAGTCAAATTCTTAAAAATTTAGATCAGCCCCTAACTAAGTTAAGTTCAATTATGCATGCCTATCCAAGTTATTCGGAATTAAATAAGCAAGTAGGTAAAGAAGCTCGAATTAAAGGGTTGCAAGATAAATTTGCTTGGCTTACTAAATTAATGTGGTGGAAGAATTAGTTTATTTGCAGGATAAACAATTTTTTGTCTAAACTATATATAGAAGAGAATGTGAAAAAAATATTTAAGGGAGGCGATTAATAATGAAAAAACTATTAATTTTAAGTTTGGTCTGTTTATTAGCAGTGGGACTATTCGTAGGCTGCGCTAACGATCAATCTGCTACAACAGAGGAAGAGCCTGAAGAGGAAACAGATGTAGTAACTGCAGCATCAATAGTGGAGGATGAAGCAGTATTTAAAAAGGCAATAGCAGAAGATGGAAAGTGGATTATAGCTACATTGAATGATTTAAGTTTTAATGAAGAATTAGTAGTAGAAGGTAAATTTTATGATAAAGGTGATGAAAATAATGACGTATATCGTAAATTAGCACCTTATGCACAAGATGATGAGCATAATGTAACTGAGAGATATACAATAAAAGCACCTAAATTAACAATTAAAAGTCCGAATACTAAATTACAAGGTGGGAAATTTGTTGGTGAGGTTTATGTAGAAGCCAATGGATTTACACTTGAAGATGCTGAAGTTGATGGCAATCTTTATTTTGCCAATGAAGAGTATGCAGCTAGCTCTGATTTAACAAAGGGAGCTAAAGTAACTGGTGTTACTGAAGTAGAAGGTGAAGCAGATGTAGTATCAGCAGCATCAATAGTAGAAGATGAAGCAGTATTTAAAAAGGCGATAGCAGAAGATGGAAAGTGGATTATAGCTACATTAAATGATTTAGAATTTGATGAAGAATTAGTAGTAGAAGGTAAATTTTATGATAAAGGTGATGAAAATAATGACGTATATCGTAAATTAGCACCGTACGAGCAAGATGATAGTTATAATGTAACAGAGCGCTATACAATAACAGCACCCAAAATGACAATTAAGAGTCCGAATACTAAATTGCAAGGTGGTAAGTTTGTTGGAGATATTTATGTAGAAGCCAATGGATTTACACTTGAAGATGCTGAAGTTGACGGTAATCTTTATTTTGCAGCTGAAGAGTATAAATCTAGTGCAGAGCTATCAGATAAAGCTACTGTAACTGGTGATACTGAAATAGAATAATTGTTGCAGATTCCTTTGTATATTAGAAATAAAAAAGGACTGACTTGCTAATAGCAAGTCAGTCCTTTTTCTATCTTATTCAGATTTTTGTTTAATGACTACAATTCCAATCTTCCCGTCGAAGTCTTCAGGGGGATTGATTGTAAATTGATCGTTAAATACTTTGAAGTAATTAACTCCATAAGTACTAATATCTTCTGTATTTAAATTAGGCATTTGATTCAAATCAAAGTTAGAATAATTATAAATTGGATTAGTTATTTCTTCTATATTATCAGTTACATTAGTAGTTATCCAATTCAGATAAACTTTATTGAAACTCTTATCTGTATAATCAGCAATAACTTTACGTGGGTCGTTAGAGCTAGTAACTAGTTTATAAATTAAGTCATTACCATAGTTATCGAGTAGATAATTAGCAAATAATGCTGTTGCTCCTGTAGCAGGTAGGCTACCATCATTAACTAATAGATTAGCTTGTGATGTATTATTTAGATATCCAAGGTCTTGGTCGAAAACCCAACCATTACCTTCTTCTGGTGACCAACCTTTTTTATCAGGACCGAAATATCCTAATAGTTGTGGAGCTAATTGAGCTAAACCTTGATTGATCCAAGCATCATTAGCAACTCGACCTGCTTTGGCTTTATCAACGAAGAAATTAAGATGTTGATATTGATGTGCACTAGCAGTTAATAGAGTATTTTCACTGCGATTAGCATTTAGATAAAACATTGGTTCTTCATTACCTAATTCTGGATATAAATCAGCTGCATCAAAGTAACCTGTCATTTGATAATCAGCAAAGTCAGTCATTAAAACTGTAATTTTTCCTTTAATATTCTTCTTGTTGGTGATAGCTGGATCAATCTTAGAATCAAATTCAGTTACTAATTGATCGATATCTTCTTGATTGACAGAAGCATCTTCAGCTATAAATAGATTAATATTTTCACCAGTTTTAGCTAGTTTAGCAGTTATTTGTTGCTTGCTATCTAATTTTTGTGGTAGCTTAAATTGCTTAGTATCTCCTGGTTGATAATCATTTTCTGTATTAGCAAAGTTAGTACCATGTTTTTTAATTAAGTCATTTTCTTTGCGACGAACAGGATAGATTTTTTCTGTAGAGATATCATCCCAATTCAGATATGATAAAGCTATAATAGCTTCTTGATTATCATCTAATTGCTCAATGTTGATCGTCTGTTGCCCAGTTCCTGCTTCAATTAGATGTTGATCAATATCTCCGCCTTCTAAAGTAGCAGCTAAAGTTGTTTTATCTTGCTCTAATGTTATTTCTTGCGACCAATCTTGATAATTAGATTTAGTAATATCGATAGTATAAGTATCGGCTTCTAAATCAGAGAAATTAACGGTAGCAGCTGTATCTTCTGCAATTGCTTCTTCATCTTCTTTAACTTCAACTTTAGCAGGTAATTTGTTATCGTTTTGGTCAGATACAGTTACTTCTAATTCTGCTTTTTCTTCTTTAGTAGTAGATTCTTTTGTTAGTTTTAGATCTGTTGTTATATCTTTATCAGAGATTGTTATATTTTCTGTAGTGTTTTTATAACCATCTTTAGTTATTGTTAGCTCATACTCTCCTGGAGCTAAGTCGTTAATTGTAGTTTTACCTTCAGCAATTTCTGTAGTTGTATTTGTTTCTGCCCCCTTAAGTTTAGCTGTAGCATTGATCTTATCTCCAGCTTGGTCAGTGACCATAACTTGTAGGTCAAAGAGTTTTTCTTCTAAACTAACTTGATAATTAAGGTCTTTTTCTGTGATAGTTATTGATTCATTAATATCATTGAACTTATCTTTTGTAACTTCTAATTGATATTCTCCTGTTGGCAATTCTTTAAATTGTGCTAATCCGTTCTTAGTTTCTTTATCGCGCGTTTTTCCTTCACGCTTAATTTGAACTTGTGCGTCTAAATTCTGGCCATCATCATTCGTAACTTCAACAGTCAAATTTCCTATTTCCTGGTTACAGCCTACTAATAATATAGCTATCATTAGAATAGCTAAACCAAGAAACTTTTTTTTCTTTCTCATTAATTATTCCCCCTTGGTATATTCTTTTTATGTGATTCCTCTTCTTAAGATATTATTCTAGATATAAAGGAGTTAACCTTTATTAGATTCGTTTTTTTGTTTTTATTTTTGCTGGGTTTTTCCTAATATAGCAACTATAATAAGTTATTTGGAAAAGAATGTTTTAGTTTGTAAATCAAATCCGAGTAATTTGCTTGATTTTTATTCAAATTATCTGTTGGAAAGCTATGAAAAGATTTTTTCTAATCCAACTCAAAAACGGACAAATGAATTTTTAAGTCGAATTATTAGTTAAAAAGGTTGATTTCTATATTAGATTTGATATGATGATAATAAATTAATGATTTCACTTCCTCTCGGGTTAGTTAGTAACCCGAGTCTTTTGATGTTAAATTTATTATTAAGTGGAATTAAATTATCAGTTATGATATAATAATATTGAAATTATTTATGCATAATAAACTCAAGTATAGGAATACTTGTGAGGAGGAATAAAATGTTAAGAGAAGTAGCAAACATAACTAGAGGATTAGCAGCAGATGCAGTAGAAAAAGCAGGATCAGGTCATCCAGGAATGCCAGTGGGGTGTGCCGATGTAGGAGCCGTATTATATGGCGAGGTAATGGATTTTGATCCTACAGCTCCAGAATGGCCGAATCGAGATCGTTTTGTTCTATCAGCAGGACACGGTTCAGCTTGGTTATATACTTTTTTACATTTAACAGGATATGATCTAAGTTTAGAAGAACTAAAGAATTTGAGACAATTAGGTTCGGAGACGCCTGGGCATCCCGAGTGTACTGATACTGTAGGAGTTGAGACGACTACTGGTCCGTTAGGACAAGGTTTTGCTAATGCAGTAGGAATGTCAATAGCAGAAAGAATGTTAGCTGCTAGATATAATACTGATGAGCATGAAATTATTGATCATTATACTTATACCATTTTAGGTGATGGCTGTATGATGGAGGGGATTAGTTCTGAAGCAGCATCATATGCTGGCCATTTAGGTTTAGATAAATTAATTGCTATTTATGATGATAATGATATTTCAATTGAAGGAAGTACTGATATTACTTTTACTGAATCAGTAGTTGATCGTTTCAAATCATATAATTGGCATGTGATTGAAGATGTAGATGGACATGATATTGCAGCAATTAAAAATGCTATGGCTGCAGCTAAAGAGAGTGATAAGCCGACTTTGATTGATTTGAATACTAGAATTGCTTATGGTACTCCTAATAAAGAGGGCACAAGTGCTGCTCATGGAGCTCCATTAGGAATCGAAAATATTAAAGGTTTAAAAGAAGAATTTGGTTTACCTGTAGATGAAGAATTCTATATTTCAGATGCAGTAAGTGAATTCTTTGCTGAAAGAAAAAAAGATTTAGTTGAGCAGAGAAAAGCGTGGGAAGGTGAATTTGCTGAGTGGTCCAAAGCTAATCCAGACTTAAAAGAACAGTGGGAGCAAGCGCATAATTTAGAACTTCCAGTTGATTTAGCAGAAGTTGTGGACGAACTGGAGTTAGATACTCCACGAGCGACTAGAAAAGCTTCCGGGCCAACTCTAAGAGCTATAGCAGATGAAGTACCTTATTTAGTAGGAGGTTCTGCTGACTTAGCTCCTTCAAATAAGACTTATCTTGATAAATATAGTGAGATTCAAGCTGGTGAGTTCAGTGGACGTAATTTTCGTTTTGGAGTTCGGGAACATGCTATGGGAGCAATTGCTAATGGTCTTTCCTTGCATAGTGGATTACGGCCATTTGCAGCAACCTTCTTAGTTTTTAGTGATTATATGCGTCCGGCAATGCGTATGGCTGCTTTGATGGAACAGCCAGTAGTTTATGTATTAACTCATGATTCAGTTTATATTGGAGAAGATGGGCCAACGCATCAGCCAGTTGAACATGTAGAGTCCTTAAGATTAATACCTAACTTAGAAGTAGTTCGTCCTGCTGATGAAGAAGAAACAAAAGCAGCCTGGTTAGAGGCAATGGAACGTACTACGGGACCAACTGCTTTAATTTTAACTCGTCAGAATTTACCTCATATTGATAAAGAAAATGGACTAGCTGACTTTAATAAAGGTGCTTATGTAGTTGAAGGGAATCAAGATGCTGATATTGTACTTTTAGCTAGTGGTAGTGAGGTATCGTTAGCAGTTGAAGTAGCAGCTGAATTAGAGCAAGAAACTAAAGTTGTTTCTGTTCCAGAACGAGATAAGTTCCTCGAACAGAGTGAAGAATATAGAGAAGAATTATTAGGTACAGATACTTTCCGCGTTGTTTTAGAAGCGGGAGTAGGACGAGCTTGGTACCAATTATTAAATGATAAGTATCATGTAGTTAGTGTAGAAGAATTTGGCACTAGCGGAGATGGTCATCAAGTAGCAGAAAAATTAGGGTTTGTGGCAAAAGAAATTGCATCAGATATTAAAGAAAAATTATAACCCCTTATTTAACTCCTAGACAAATTGTCTGGGAGTTTTTTCTATTTTTTTGAATAATTTCTTGACTATCAAATAAAAGAATAATAAAATTGTATTAGATTGAATGGAAAAAAATACAACGAGGGGTGAGAGTGTTGAAGAAATTTTTACTTGTTAGTTTGGTGTTAATTCTATCATTTTCTTTAATTGCGTGTTCTAGTACAACAGATGAGGAATTAGCTAACGAAGGCAACACAGATATTGATGGAGAATATCAAGAAGGGCAATTAGTGGTTGGTCTTGATCAAGAGTCTGATTTAGGGACACAAAGTGTTGATAGTTTAGTTACTAGTCAGGTTGAAGATGATAAGCAAAGTATTGATCAAGATGGATTTCGCGTTGTAGATTCTATTTTTGATTTTAATGGCTCAGGAGAAGTAAATACTCTAAGTACTGAACTCAAAACAGAAGTTGTTAAAACAATGGGCTTTGTTTATGTAGTAGAATATGACTTGAATGATTATAAGTCACATTCAGAAGCTAAATCTGTTTTAAAAGACAAATTGGATCAAACAGGAAAAAAAGTTAAGTATATAGAACCTAATTTTAAATATAAAGCAATTGGTGCAGAACGAGTTCCGGAGATACCAACTGAAGACCAAGCAAGTGTGCAACAAGATATGACTGCTCAGATGAATAATCAACAGTCCTGGCATTATGAAATGATAAATGCACCTAAAACTTGGGAGAATGGGACTACAGGTTTAGATGCAGTTAGAGTTGCTGTCTTAGATACAGGTATTGATTATGATCATGAAAGCTTAGCTGAATTTGTGAATACTGATTTAGGAAAAAGTTTTGTTAGTAATACTTTTGATGATGGTAATGGACACGGAACTCATGTAGCAGGAACTATAGCTAGTACAGGAAGTGTATCTGGGGTGATGCAAGAAGCAGATTTGATCCCAGTTAAGGTACTTAGTGACGAAGGTTCTGGTAGTTTAAGTGCAATTCAAAAAGGTATTTTATATGCAGCAGATCAAGGAGCCGATGTAGTTAATATGTCTATTGGTGGTGGCGGTTATTCACAAGCTATGGCAGATGCTTGCCAGACTGTAGTTAATAAAGGAACTGCTGTTATAGCAGCAAGTGGTAATGAAAGTAATTCTAGTATTTCTTATCCATCTCGCTATGATAGTGTGATTTCGGTAGGAGCAGTAGATTCCAATCAACAAAAAGCAAACTTTTCTAATTATGGCTCTGAGCTTGATGTTGTAGCTCCTGGTGTAAATATTTATAGTACCTATTATGGTGATCGGTATAAAAAATTATCAGGGACTTCAATGGCTAGTCCTCATGTAGCAGGAGTAGCAGGATTGATGAGGTCAGCTAATCGTAATGTTTCAGTAAGCGAGATTCGTTCAGCTTTGATCAATACAGCTGAAGATGCAGGGAATAGTAACTACTATGGTGCCGGAATTGTTGATGCTTATCGAGCAGTAGCGGAAGTTGATAATGGAGATGACGATGGTGACGACGGCGATGATGGTGATGATGGTGATGATTCAGATCCTGAACCAGACCCTGATCCAACTCCAAGTGGTAATTTAGCTTTAGATAAGCCAATATCTGCATCAGGA
>JBNJDB010000031.1:0-16126 GCA_051744465.1 Bacillota bacterium
TTACTTTTGTGTCAGAGACAAAAGTAAAAACAAAGCAAAAGTAAAAAATTAATCATTCGGAAAACTTATTTTATTTTCATTACCATTTAATAACCGTTTAATATTAGGTTTGTGACTATAAATCACAAATGCAGAAATTAAGACCCCAAAACCAATTATAATCAATGGCTGATTAAAGAAAAACATTAAAATTGGTAATACTACTGCTCCAGTTATAGAACCTAATGATACATAGCGGGAGGAAATAATAATCCCAACCCAAATTGCACCTACAATTAAAACTTCCACCAAAGCAAGACTACCTAATACTCCAACTGAAGTAGCAACACCACGTCCCCCATCAAACTTCAAAAAGATGGATAAATTATGTCCTACAATTGCCATAATTCCTGCTAGTAATATAAATAAATCTGCTGTACCTGGACCTAAAACCAATTGAGCTATCTTTACTGCCACAGCACCTTTAGCAATATCTAAAAATGCTACTAATAAGCCAAATTTTAATCCCATCAGCCGATAAGCATTAGTAGCTCCAGTATTTCCACTACCTTGGTCTCTGATATCTGTTCCTGTAACTAATTTGCCAACCACTAATCCAAAAGGAATTGAACCTAATAAATAAGCAACTAATATTACTAATGAAATCTTAATTTTAATCACCCCTATTATTTTATTTTATCTGTTTTTAAACTTCAAACGCATTGGTGTACCCTCAAAACCAAAAGCATCACGCAATTCATTTTCTAAATAACGCTTATAAGAAAAATGAACTAAATCCTTATCATTAACAAAGAAAATAAATAATGGTGGTTTTACACTTGCCTGTGTACCATAAAAAACATTCAACCTTTTCCCTTGCTTATTTGATGGAGGCTGGTTCATAGCAACTGCTTCTTCAATCACATTATTTAAAACTTTAGTTTTAACGCGCTTAACACATTGATCAGCAACATAATCAATGATATCTAATATCTCTAGCACTCGCTGCCCAGTTAATGCTGAAACAAAAGTAACAGGAGCATAATTCAAAAATCCTAATTCATGTCTTAACCCTTCAAGATAACGATCCATTGTTCTACCATCCTTTTGTACTAAATCCCATTTGTTAAATACTACTACTACACCCTTACCTTCCTCATGTGCATAACCAGCTACTTTCTTATCCTGATGGGTAATACCCTCATCAGCATCAATTACAACTAATGCCACATCACAGCGATCAATTGCATTAAGAGCCCTTATTACACTATATTTTTCTACACCAGGAACGACTTTCCCTTTTTTTCTTATTCCCGCTGTATCAATAATAACATATTCATTATCTTCATGAGAAAATGGTGTATCAATTGCATCCCTAGTTGTCCCAGATAATTCACTAACTACAACTCTATCTTCTCCTAAAATTTTATTTACTAAAGATGATTTACCTACATTAGGTCTTCCGATTACAGAGAATTTAGTCTGCTCATCATTATAGGGATCAGTTTCTATTTCAGGAAAATAATTGAGCACCTTATCCAATAAATCTCCTGTTCTCAATCCATGTTGAGCTGAAACTAATTGAACATCATCATAGCCTAATTCATAAAACTCATACTTGTCCATTTCTGCTTGCTCATTATTCTCAGCTTTATTTGCAGTTACAATAACTGGCTTATCAGATTCACGCAAATGATCAGCAACTTCACGGTCATCATTAGTCAGACCCTCTCTAACATCTACTACAAATAATATAACATCTGCTTCTTCAATAGCAATCTTAGTCTGATAATTCATTTTGTCTTTCAAGTCTATATCATCATCAAATTTAATCCCTCCTGTATCTACAACTAAAAAGGGATTCCCCAACCATTTAGCTTCTTGATATAGTCTGTCTCGAGTAACATTTGGTGTATCCTCTACAATTGATCTTCTTTCTCCAATAATTCGATTAAATAACGTTGATTTACCTACATTTGGACGACCTACAATCGCCACAACTGGTTTTTCCATTTATATTACCTCCCGCTTTCCTAAAAAGCTTTTCTATAAAGTCTTCTACATCTGTTCCAACTTTTATTACCTCTGAATTTAACTTCCTTTTAAATTCAGCCCAACTTAAATCATCTAAAAACAAATCATTATCATTTAATACAACTTCAGGTACTACAACCAAATCTCCTAACTCCGTCTTTGCTTCTTGTAATTGATTTAAAATATCAGTCCCCGTTAATAATCCAGTAACTGTGACCTCAGGACCAAAAAAAAGATTTTCAATTACAAAAGGTTCAATTTCTAAATTATTTATTTTAAGTAATTCATCTATAATTGGGTCTAAAGCCTGAGCCCCTAACTCTGCTGTTACTATAGTTACTTTGAATGGTTCTGGTAATTTATTAGGCAGTTCCTCTTTAAGAGAGAAAAATTGATCTCTAAATAATCTAACCTGCCCCACACCATTCTCCAATTGAGGAAAATCATCATAATAATTTTGCGCAGGTATTTCCTTGTCGGCCAATAGATAAAATTCATCTGCTAAATAAACAAAGTTATTATTTTTTTTCCTTCTAAATTGCTTTTGATAATTCTCAACCTGTTGAATTACCTCATTTGCTCCTCTAGCAGTAAAAGATTCTAAATCAAATAAACCCTCGCGGAATTTAGTTAATCCAACCGGAACAATGGCTAAAGAATTTATTTGCGGAGTAAATTGAGCTAAATCAGTAATTGTTTCATCCAAATATTTGCCATCATTCAAACCAGGGCACAGAACAATTTGTGTATTCAACTCAATACCTGCATCAGTTAATTCAGTAATTTTTTCTAATATATCACCTGCATTTTTATTATTCAACATTTTCTTTCTTATCTTAGGATTAGTACTGTGCACTGAAATATTCAAAGGACTTAAATGCATCCTTTTAATTCGATTAAGCTCTCTTTCTGACAAATTAGTTAAAGTAATATAACTACCTTTTAAAAACGAAAATCGATAATCATCATCCTTCAAATTCAAAGTTTTTCTATAGCCAGTTGGCATTTGGTCAACAAAACAAAAAACGCACTTGTTCTGACAAGTCTTCAATCCATCAAAAACTATATCCGAAAATTCGATTCCCAATTCCTCATCATAATTTTTTTCTACTTCTATCATCCAATATTGTCCGTTACTTTTTACTACTTCAAGTTCCAAATAATTATCAGCAACTAAAAATTTATAATCAACATAATCATTTAATACTTGTCCATTAATTTTAACTAACTTATCTCCTGGATTCAAATCAACTTCTCTAGCAATACTATTATCTTTAATTCCCTCAATCTTTAAATAGCTATTTATCTCTTCATATTCCATAACCCATCACCCCGATTATTAGTTACATACCCATTATTACATTATCTTATAATAAGTACTATTAGTCAAGGAACTTTTACTATCAGAACTTCGAAAATAATAAATTAAAAGATAATAATTATTGCTTTTTAGCAAAAATACAGAGCTAGTTTAACCATAAATAGCTAAACTAGCTCTAATGTTCCATCCTATTTAATTGACTCTTTACTCTATCAACTAATTTAATATAATTTGGATATAACTTTTGTAATGATCTAGTAACTATTGGTCTTCCTAAACTAACTAACCCTAAGCGGCGTGATAAACCCCCCCCAATCTTAGTAACGATACTAACATAGGGAAGACTAGCTACTAACATTAATTCTTCAGTATTAATATTAAATAATTGTAAATAATCTAATACTAACTCTTTAATTAAATTTCTTTGCCCAGCGAGACCTAAAACATAAATTGAATTATCAAATTCATCTGTCCCATAAAAAAAGGGGGTTCCTAGCTGATTGCTAGAAACTTTATCATAAAGAGGCAACGAATAAATTTGAGACTTACTAGGCGTATTTGCAGATGATAATTTACCACTATGAATTGCAGCTGCTAATACAGAAGAATGAGTCCCCCCATAGCAATAATAAATAATTTTCACTTATTTTCACTAACCCTTTCTTTAGTTTGATCAATTATCTTATTTATTTCTGTAATTTCTGAAGCTATCCCTTTTTTCAATAATAACCCACCCAAACTTTTTAAATTCAACTTGCCAGCAAAAATACCAAGCCTAATAAATAGATTACTAATCAAACTTATATCAACTAATAAAATTTCTTCTTGGATGCCAAACATATTATTTAATCCATTAATTAAATTCATTATAATATTTTCTTGCCCATAGCAACCGACAGCTAATATTTTATTATTTTCATCAGTCTTTCCTACTACAGTTAAATTATCTTTAGGAGTATTTGATTTTATTAAGAACACTTCTTCTATCTTAGCTACTAAACTTTTCAAATCTACATAATCTAAATATTGATAGGCAATTAATTTTGCTAATTTATTATCTGAATTGCTATAAAAAATTATTTTCATTTTTTTACTCCTAATGTTTGATTAGTATATAGACCCCATTTCCTAAATCATGGACCATAGACTTAGTTAAACGAGAAATTAACATTGCCAAATAATTAGCTTTTTCTTTATTAGACCCATAAAATATTGGTGTAGACCCACTATCAACTTTATCTTGATCATCCTTAGTAGTCACAATCGCTAAAATAAAATCATTAAGCTCCATCTTCCTTAACTACCCCTCCCCGATATACTAATCAGCAGCCGTACTCCCAACCTTTGAATCTAATGGTTTTCTTTTAACACCTTCTAAAACCGGAGTAGTACTTGCTGCCTGTTTAATACAGCCCTCATCTTTTTCTATCGGAATAATAATAATATAGACTCTTCCCGATTCAATATTTAACCTAGCTAACGGAGTGTAATCTTGGACACCTGTATCTAATTGCACTCCCAATTGAGTTGTAATATCATGAATAATAGCTTGCCTCTGCCCAATATTAGCTAAAGTAGCTCGAGCATTATCATCTTTAGGAGCAATACCAATTCCAATTCCATTCTGTTTCCACTTTTCAATTGATTCTTCTAAACCAACATTCATTATCACTATTCCCTCTAGCTCAATATTCTTGTTTTGGGGACCAGAAAATTCTAAATCTATTATCTCTATTTCAGCAATATCTCCTATTGTTTCTACGGCCATTAATTGATGTAATAAATAAGCAATACTAGCGCCCAAAACAATTCCACCACTTAGTTTTATAAAACGAGAACGATCTAATAAATCAAATAATAGATAGCCTAAACTAGTACTAAAAGCAGTAATCATAGCTAAATAATTTCTAGCTTCAAAAGTTCTAGCAATTTCTTCAATATAAGCTTGGCCCCGACTAACTAATTCCGTTTCTTCTAATTGACTCAAAAAATCTTTTTCAACATCGCGAACCTCTCTAAATTGTTGAGTTGCAAGCCCTAAAAATGTAACGGCTACATAATTTTCTTCTAATAATGCTGGTATCACTATCCCACCTAAAGAAGCAGCAATAAATCCCAAAGTTAAATGAATTATATAGCCATGGGGATAACCAGGATATTGTCGATAATCAATCTTTAACATCAACAGACGAATTGTAGCACCTAACAATGCACTACTTATTATCATTTCCCAATGTTCCATAATTTCCCCCTTTAAAATCATGAATACTCTCAGCTAAATTTAGTATCGTACATACAATACTAAATTAGATTGGCCTTGATTTTTACTTAATTATCCGAATCTTCTCTTTTAGTGATATCTTCAATCGATTCTTTTTCTTCCATAGAAACTCCTAAAGAATCACTAAAACCATTATTTAAAACTCCACGTTTATTAGCTATATATAACGCACCTCCAACTACTAGAGTTACTAACAAAATAATAATTATTGAACTAATTGAACTAGAATTCTCCCCTAATTTAGCTGCTGCACCATCTTTACCATATAAAAGATCATTAATTGAATCTGCTAATAATTTAACACTGCTAGCTGCCATATCTTGAGAAATAACATGTGTCCCAGCTTCTACTAACATTGCCCGCGGTGACAAATCTTGATTATATTTGCCTTTAGCATAAAATATTCCCTTGACTAATCCAGGATATTTTTTATCAGTTGCTGCTTTAATTTGTTTAGCAAAATTACTATTTACCTTAATTTGAGGATTTTGACGACCTACAACCAGTCTTAGCTGAGCAGTCCTAGTACCATCTATTTCAGTAATATATTCTTGGGGGCTTTCTACTCCATCACGATGAAAATCAAACAAGGCATCAGGTCTTTGTTTAGTTAACTTTATAGCAGTTCGTCTCGATCTTTCGTAAGCACCACCATCATGCGGGTCATGTTTCGATTTATCATGAATAGCCTCAACTCCTTTGTTCTCTAATTCATCAGCAAAATTAGCTGATACTTGATAAATATCCCCATTCCCAGGCTCACTATGATTCCCGCTTGTAGGTTTATATGATTCATCACTATGAGTATTATAAATACCAATCTTTTTTTCTTTCTTTTGGGCTACAAGATGTTCGGAGGAGGTTAATAACTTGTCATCTTTTAATAAATCTACTTTTTTTTCATACTCAGCAATTCCTTTATTTCCTTGAACATCGATAACCTTATACTGTTGATTATTTTCATTAATATAATAGTCACCTACTGTTACTTCCATAGCTGTTTGAAAAATAGTTTTATCTTGCTTATCAACCACAATGAAATTATCTCTTTCTTTAGCTTGTAGTGGATTATTTGCTACTAGTAAATTAGATACAATAATAAGACTTATTATTATAACTAGTCTTCTTTTAGTCATTATTTCCCCTCCTGTTTTCTTCCCAGTCATTAGGCTCCTGTTTCTCTTCTTCCTTATTTTGCCCATCATCTGCTAAACTTCCAAATTCCAAATCAGGATTAGCAAATATTTCACTAAATTTCTTATCATCTTCCTTATCTTTATTATCAGAAACAACTCTCTCAATAAATTCTCCGACTATCTCAGATAATAAAACCGCTAAAATACCAGAAATAACTATTGAATCAAATATTCCTGCTCCACCAATCGCAGCTTTCCCTGGCACCCCACTTAAAGTAATTCTGAATAAATGAATCAAATCATATATTAAAAAACCTAATGTTCCTGCTATAAAAGAGGCGCGCCGAGAATGACCAATTATATAAGCTGTTATACCTGCTATAATCGGAAATAAATAATTACTATCAATAAAAGTATGTCCTTCTTCAAATTGATATATTTGGGTCAAACCATAAATTACACCACCAGTAATTGCCACAGCAATTAAAGACCTTATAACCTCTATCTTATCATCTGCTTTAGATAATATATAAATTGCTAAAACAACTGGTGTTAAAGCCCCGCCCACATTAACAGTAATATCTGGACTAGAACTGATTGGTATATCAATAAAACTACCAACAATCATTAGCGTAAAGAATATCAATAATTCTCTTCTAGTTAAACCTAATTTATTTATCATTCTTTCTGCTAAACCAAAATAAATTATAAGTTCTACAACAATTAACAATATAACACCTACCGACACATTAACACCCCCAACAAATATTATATATATATCCTACTACATCAGTTATTATAAAACCAATTACAATAAATTATTCATAGTAAAATATTTTTTTACTAATCAGAAAATTAAACCAGCCTCACGACTGGATCTACTTTGCAACTAAGAACTATATATTTTCAGGCTCATAAAAAATTCCCATCTCCAATCATAGAATTGATTGAAGATGGGAATTAACAATTTCTATTCTCTAGGTTTTACAATTAATTTGATAGCAGTTCGCTCTTCTCCATCAATCTCAATATCCGTAAAAGCCGGAATACAGATTAAATCCATTCCACTAGGCGCAACATATCCTCTAGCAATCGCTACTGCCTTTATGCCTTGATTTAGTGCTCCAGCACCTATTGATTGAAGCTCAGCCTTACCTCTTTCACGCAAAACTCCAGCTAAAGCTCCCGCTACAGATTTTGGTTGTGAAGTAGATGATACCTTTAGTACTTCCATGTTAATACCTCCTCCTATTTTATAAATTACTTTGTCCCATATACTTATTTCAATATTTACAAAATTATTCCTGCTCGCAAATGAAAAAAATTCCCTTTTTTTAATAGTTCCTGTCTAGTATTTTTTTATAGTCCACTTTTTTCGAAAAATAATCTATAAACTATACTAGAAAATTTTTAAATAGCTTATAATAAATATGATTATATGTACTCCAAAACGAATTTAATAAAGAGTCACAAACCAAACTACGGCAAATACAATATTTTTCTAATTAGTTAAATCTTAATTTTAAATTTCAATTCCTTCTCTATTTACATTACCCTCTATTAAAGAAAATATTCATATTTAATAATTTTTTTAAGAATTAATAGCAAAAATAAATATTCTATTTTCATCTCTGAAAGCCCTGTATTTATTTTCAGGCTCAGTTTTAGTTAATTGTAATAATTCTTCTATAGACTCTAATTTAGATTTATTATGCTTAATTTCTGCTTTTAAAATATTACTAGAAAAATATTTTTCTATCGCATTAATACTAAAATCAATTTTTAGTTGATTCAACTCCTTCAAATTAATAAATAATTTTACTTTGCTTAAAGTATTATGTTTTTCATTGCTCAACTTAGGAGTGAAGTTATTATTATTTTCTAATTTATTAAAAACTTTTACCTGTTGATTAAATTCATCTTTTATCTTTTGCCATTCTTTATCAGAAACTTTTCTTTTTATTAAAAATGTAATCTGTAAAACATCAGATCCTAAATCAATATTTATTGTATTAATTGCTGGATATTCTACTAATATCTTAGTTAATAAATCCGCACTATAAGATGGCTTATTATCATTATTAATATCATTAGATACCATTATTTTCCCTCCAAGTTGATTTGGCTTAATTATTTCTTTTAATTATCAATTTTTCACTAGCAATTTTCAATTATCTTTTATTACTTTATTTCTTTGTAGTGACTTATAATTTATTGTAGACCACATTAATAAATCCTGCCTTAAACCTAGAAAAGATATTTCATAAAATGACATAATTTATTAGCTAAATATAAAAAAAAGAGCGACCATCATATGATGGTCGCTCTTTGCTATCTATTTAGCATATTCAATTGCTCTAGTTTCTCGGACAACATTAACCTTAATTTGTCCTGGGTAATCTAAGTTATCTTCAATTTCATGAGAAACATCATAAGCTAATTTACTAGCCTTAGCATCATCTATTTGATCTGGTTGTACCATAATTCTTACTTCACGACCAGCCTGAATAGCATATGCTGTTTCCACTCCATTAAAGGAATCAGCAATTTTTTCTAAGTTTTCCAAACGCTTAATATAAGATTCTAAAGTTTCTCTTCGCGCACCAGGACGAGCAGCCGAAACAGCGTCTGCAGCAGCTACTAGCACTGCTTCAACAGAATCAGCTTCTACATCACCATGATGAGCCTCAATAGCATGTAATATTTCTTCAGTTTCACCATGTTTCCGAGCAATATCGACTCCAATTTTAACATGAGGCCCTTCAACTTCATGATCAACAGCCTTTCCTAAATCATGAAGTAAACCAGCACGTTTTGCTACTTTAACATTCACCCCTAATTCAGCAGCCATAATCCCAGCTAAATGGGATACTTCGATTGAATGTTGTAATACATTTTGACCATAGCTTGTACGATACTTTAATCTACCTAATAAAGTGATGATTTTATCATCTAATCCATGAACATCAGTATCAAATGTAGCTTGTTCACCAACTTCATAAATTTTTTCATCTAACTCTTCTTTTGCTTTTTCCACCATTTCTTCAATTCGAGCTGGATGAATTCTTCCATCAGCAATTAACTTTTCTAAAGCAATTCTTGCTATCTCTCTTTTAACAGGATCAAAACCAGAAATAATAACTGCTTCTGGAGTATCATCAATAATTAAGTCAATTCCTGTTAAACCCTCTAAAGCTCTTATATTTCTTCCTTCACGTCCAATTATTCTACCTTTCATTTCATCATTAGGCAATGATACAACTGAAACAGTTGTCTCGGCCACATGATCAGCAGCACAACGCTGAATAGCAGTAGAAATTATTTCTCGGGCTTTTTTATCAGCTTTTTCTTTAGCTTGAGCTTTTAAATCTTTAATTAATTTTGCAGTTTCATGTTCAATTTCATCTTCTACTTGACTTAGTAATAAATCTTTAGCTTCTCTTGTAGTTAAACTTGCTATTTCCTCTAATTTTTCTTGTTGCTTATTATACAACTCTTCAACCTTATCTTCTTTACTCTTAACTTCTGTTCTTCGCTCTTTTAATTGTTCCTTTTTAGCTTCTAAATCTTTAACTTTAGCCTCTAAATTATCTTCTTTCTTTATTAATCGGTCCTCAAAACGTTGTAACTCCGTTCTTCGTTCGCGACATTCTTCTTCAACATCTTCTTTTATTTTATGCGCTTTCTCTTTAGCCTCTAATAATGCTTCCCGTTCAATTGATTCTGCTTCTTTTTCTGCACCATTAATTATTTTTTCTGCTTCTTGCTCAGCAGAACCAATTTTGCTTTCACCAATATATTTTCTAACGGCAAACCCTATTATAGTTCCAAATAATAAGCCACCAAAAGTGGCCAATAAAATCCACATGTCCTCATTCACCCCCATTTTTTATTTACTTTTATATCAGGGAGGTTATTAATCTCCATTTTTAATTCAACATTATTAATTCTAAACCAACATCTCCCTGGAACAAGTATACTCTATAAATATTTTATCTGTTACTACTATTTATGTCAAGAGAGTATGACTGATATTTGCAATTTCTCTCTATTAAATACAGAAAAATATAGTTAATTGTTGCGTTTAATGGATATTTTTTCAATTATCATTAGTTGAAACCTGACTTTTACTACCATCTAATTCTACTAGCAATGATTTATCAGCTACCTGTGCCAAATGTTGCTGATGAGTAACAATAATAATTTGGCGCTCATACATTTCCGAAACATTCTTTAAAAACTTTGTTACCCGAGTAATATACTCATCACTAACATGCTTAGCAGGTTCATCTAATACAAGTGGGCCAATGATCTTAGGGCGAGAAAACGTCTGTAAGACTGCTACACGCAAAGCAAGAGATACAACATCAACTACCCCGCCCCCTCGAGAATCTTGTGGACGATTTTTAATTTTCTGATTCCCATATTGAGAAACAACATAAAACTCTGCTGCTGGTCTACTTCTTTTTTCTTCTATTTCAACTTCAAAACTAAATTGTTCCCCAAATACAAACTGTAAAGCTTGAGTTACTAATGCCTCAATCTGCTCTTTAGCCTGTTGACGAGCATAATCTGAGACTTGTTGCAAATAAATATTAACTTGGTCTAATAAATCTATTTTTTCTTTTGCCTCAGTTAATTGCTGACTAATATTCTCTTTTGTTTCCTCTAATTGCTCTTTACGCCCTTGCTGACTATTATAGACCGCCTTTTTCTGATCAATATCATCTTCTAAATCAGTTAATACTTGTTTTGCTTCTTCCATTTAATTCAAACTTCCATCTAATATATTATCTTCAGGCAATAACTCTTTTGCTTCTTTAATTAACTCCTGTAATTCAGATTCTAATTCTTCAATTTCTTCTTCTAACTGATCAGGTTCAATACCCTCATTTTTGATTTCTGTTAATAATTTTTCTCGCTCTTCTTCTAAATTTTCTAATTTAGTTTCAGATCTAACTTTCAAAGTATTAGCCTGATCTAATTTTTCCTTTATTTGATTAATTTCTCTTTTATAGTCACTCATAATTTATTCTGCCCCCTTATACTTACTAATAACACTAGTAATTAATTGATCATCGATCTCACTAAAACAAGTTGGACATTTGCCTGCTTGCTTCAGCAAATTACTATAATTATCTACTAACCTCTGTACTTGTTCTTTATTATTTTTTAGCTTAGACTTCTTCTTTCTAGTCTTTAATTCTAATTTGTCATACTCTTTTTTTAACTTTTTTAGAGTCTGTAAATCAGCTGACTTAGTTGTTAATTTTTCTTTTAACTTCTCTTCCTCTTGTAAAGTAGGCAAGCTATCAATCAAGTCTTTATTCTGGCCAACCTTCTGCTTTAATTTTTCTAACTTTTCTTTTATTTCTTTTAACTTAATTAATTTATCATAATTGTCCTTTAATTGAATCTTAATTTCTTTTAGTTTTTCTAGACCAGCAAAATTACTCAAATATTGATTTCCATTATTAATTCTAACTTTTCGCTTATTATATTCTTCTTTTAATTCAGTTAGTTGATGATAAGTTTCCACTTTACTTTGTGCATCCAGTAAAATATCTTTTACTTCTTCAATTTTATTTACTTCAGTTAGTATTGTTTTAATTTTTTCACTAGTCTTATTCACCTGGTTAATATCTTTATTTAATTCTTCTAACTGAACTAACTTTTTCTTGTTTCTTTCTGAATCTCTTAATAATTCTTTTACTTGATCTAAATGCTGCAGATGCTTCATGATTTTTTTATGTTTTTTAATTTTCTTATCGATTTCTAATAATCTATTTTGATAGGACTTAACCTGTTCTAGTCTAGATTTAACATCTTTAATTTTGGTAAATAGTTTTTCTTTTCTAGCAATTTCTTCTGCTAATTGAGGTAAGTGGTCAAATTCTTTCAACTTATTATCTAATTCATTTTTTCTATCCTCTAATTGTCTTTCTTCCCGTTTTTGTGTTGTTATATCATTAGTTGTATCCCTAATTGCAGAATCTACTAGATGAACATCAAGTAAACCACCAATCACTTTAGCACTATTAGCTTGACTATTATCCAATAAAAATGGTCCTCCCAATTGATGATCAAAATTTAAATTCATCTTGAAATCTTGATCAAAATCAATTTTAGGCATTCCATGGATATTAATTATTTCTTGGGGTACATCACGCCCTACTTTCTCAAAAACTTGTTTTTCTCCTTCAGGATTAATCAACTCATATCTATTTCTACTATTACTAGGTGTTCTGCTTCTAATTATTTGATAACCAGTATTAAACTCAACCATAACTTCACAGCGGCTAGAGCCAACTCTAATATAATCTGTTCCCGCAGGTTCATTATAAAAAACCCAATTTAGAGCACGAACAATAGCTGATTTACCTTCATCAGAAGGACCAGTAATAACATTAAATCCCGTAGCAAATTCTATAGTAGTTTTTTTATGAGATTGGAAATTTTTCAACTTTACTTTTACTATGTTTTTCATTATTTTTTCTGCCCTCCCAACCGCTCTTGCGCTTGTGAAATCCTAGCTAGAGCCTCTTCTTTTACTGTCGTATCTATATCTTGATTACTAGCTACTTCATCTAATATATCACTAATCTTAAAATGTTTGAATTCACCAGCAGAATCAATTTGGCGATGAAAATCAGCTAATCTCTTTTCTCTAAATTTCTGTTTTTCCAATTCACTACGATCTAATACTTCTGAACCTTGTTGGGCAGTTTCTAATTCTAGCAAATCTATATTTATTTCATCATCTAAATCAATCAATGCTACTTGGGGCATCCGGGCAATCTCTTTAATATCAGCACTAACACGGACTAAAGAACCTGGATTTAAAAAATAATTACCAGAAAATTCTTGAATTCCATATCCTAAATGATAATGACCAGTCACTGTAATATCAGCTTCTGTTTCTACATCTTCTATTAAGGTATAACCATCTTCAAAAACAGGTCTATCTAGGAGCATTCCATGGGCCAAGTGCACAGCATAATCTACATCTGAATTCTTTTCTACTCCATAAGCAGTTGTATTCTTATTATCTATAGTATAATCAAAACTACGTCCAGTTAATTGCAATTTCAGACTATCCTCTTTTAAAACAGTACCTCCTGCAGGAATCAAATTTACTATCCCCGAAGCAGCCAATAAACCTAGCATAGTCCGCGGTAATGTTTCGGGATTGTGACCATACAAATCATGGTTGCCAGCAACTAAATAAATTGGCATCGAAAATGATCGTAACACCTTCACAAATTCACTAACAATTGAAGGAGCAGTATCAGGACGATCAAACAAATCTCCACAATGTAATACATAATCAACTTCTTTAGTTTCAGCTAATTGCTGTACTTCATTTAATTTTTGCAATATGGTTTCCTTAAAATTATCAACCCGGCGACTAGGCGTTGTACCCCGAATATGAGTATCACTTACTACCAATAATTTCATCCTGTCAGTCTCCTTCCTCTAGCAAATCATCTAAAACAAAATTAATTATCTCAAATGAGAATCCTTTTCGTTTTAAAACTTGAGATAATTTATTTCTCCGTTCATAAGGGTCAGCATCTTTATAATGAACTCTTTTTTTAGTAGCCAATTTTTCTGCCAAATCATATTCTAATTGTGAAGAATACTCCTCCTCTAAAACACTCTCAATCAAATCTTTGGCAACACCTTTTTCTTTTAATTGACGACGAATTCGATACGGGCCAAACCCTTTAGTAATCCTATCTTTAGTCCAACTAATTGCAAACTCTCGGTCATCTATATAATCTAGTTGCTCCAAAATTTGAATCACCTGCTTAACAACCTCTAATTCATAATCTTTTCGTAATAATCGCTCTTTTATCTCTTGACGACTTCGTTGACGATACGATAATAGATTAAAAGCAGCTGTTTTAGCTTCAAGTAATTCTTCTTGGTCTAATAATTGATTTAGGGCCTGCTCAGTTAAAACATCACCTTTTGCTAACTTAAATTCATAAACTAATTCAGCTGAAACACCTAATAAAAATTCTCCATCTACAAAAACAGAGCACCGTTGTTTGTCATTTTTTTGCACTTCTACCTTGGTAATTTCTCCAACACGATCCATCTTCAACCTCCTAACAGAAAAAGACCCTTCTGCTGAGAAGGGTCATTAAATTTATGCAGTTTCTTTTTTATCTTCACTTTCTTCAGAATCATCTTCTGTTTCTGCTTCAACTTCTTCTGGCTCTTTCATTCCTACTTCCACTAATATCTTTTCTTCAATTTCTTCCATCATCTCAGGATTTTCATCCAAAAACTCTTTAGAATTAGAACGTCCTTGTCCTAAATTCTCATCTTCATAAGAATACCATGAACCAGCTCGTTCAATAATCCCACAATCAACTCCCATATCTAAAACACAACCAGTCTGAGAGATTCCTGTTCCGTACATAATATCAAATTCAGCAACTTTAAATGGTGGAGCTACTTTGTTTTTAACAACCTTCGCCTTCGTCTTATTACCCAGAACATCATCACCATCTTTGATTGATTGTCTTCTTCTAATATCTAAGCGAACCGAAGAATAAAACTTAAGTGCTCGTCCACCCGGTGTTACTTCAGGGTTACCAAATCTAACACCAACTTTTTCTCGAATCTGATTAATAAATATACAACTACAACTTGATTTGTTCAAAATACCAGATAATTTCCTCATTGCCTGAGACATTAAACGGGCTTGCAAACCAACATGAGCATCACCCATTTCTCCTTCAATCTCTGCTTTTGGTACCAGAGCAGCAACTGAATCAATTACAACAATATCAACTGCACCACTTCGAGCCAAAGCTTCACAAATTTCTAAAGCTGCTTCTCCCGTATCAGGCTGAGAAACAAGTAATTCATCTATGTTTACATCTAAATTTTTAGCATATTTAGGATCCAACGCATGCTCAGCGTCAATAAAAGCAGCTACTCCACCTTCCTTTTGTGCTCCTGCTATCATATGCAATGCTACAGTAGTTTTACCAGAAGATTCAGGGCCAAAGACCTCAACAATACGTCCCTTAGGCACTCCACCTACCCCTAATGCAACATCTAAAGGTAATGCCCCAGTTGAATAAGCTTCTACATCCATTGCACTAGCATCACCTAATTTCATAATTGAACCTTTACCAAAATCTTTTTCAATCTGATTAACGGTTCGCTCCAATGCTTTTTCTTTTTCTTCTTTTGACATATAATCCACTCCTTATCTATACTAAACTGACTATAATTCTCTACCAGATTTAAAATTATTTTATCATTAAGCATTTATAATTATATGATATTAATCATTAAAAAGCAATCATTGACCGATTATATTAGCAAAAATAACATTTACAACTTTAACGCTAA
>JBNJDB010000032.1:0-16007 GCA_051744465.1 Bacillota bacterium
AGTCGAGAAATCAATTCTTGTTTTACTTCTTGATCATCTAACTTCGCCATCAATTACACCTCACTTTAAATAAGAGGTTATTCTTAAAAATAGCTTTTAGACTAACAAGATTAATCTTGTTAGTCTAAAATCATTCTATGTTACAGCAAATTATCAATTTTTTCTACTAAAGCTTCTTTAGAAGTGAAACCAACCTGTTCATCTACTGATTCACCATTATTAAAGAATAATAAATTAGGAATACTACTTACCTGATATTTTTGGGCTAAGCCCTGATTATTATCAACATTAACTTTAGCAACTTTTATTTTATCTCCATATTCTTCAGCAAGTTCTTCTAATACTGGAGTAATCATCTTACAAGGTCCACACCATGGTGCCCAAAAGTCAACTACTACAATTTTATCAGCATCTAAAACTTCTTCTTTAAAATTTTCCTCAGTTACTTCAACAGTTTTTTCACTCATTAAAATCACTCCTCAAATATAATAATATTATTTTGCCCCCCTACCCAGAGGGTATGGATTAATTATATAGTTTATTTTGATATTTGTCAAGCTTATAAACCAATTAATGAAATTAAATCTAAATAATCAATAATTTAACTCCAATAATCAAAAATACAATTCCAATTAATCGCACAAATTGAAATGAGGTCTGCTCTAACCCCCACAAACCAAAATGGTCAATCACAGTAGCAGTTATGATCTGACTTGCTATAATCATGGTAGTTGCATTAGCTACCCCCAATATTTTCATACTGACCATCACCGTATAAATAATTACTATACTCAATAGACCACCGAGATAGCTATACCACGGTGCTTCATTAATTAGCTTTAAGTTACCTTGGCCCAAATTCAATGCTAATAGCAATAACACCAAAACTATTATAGCTATTAGATGGACTACAAACGTTGCCTCTAGTTGTCCAATTGTCTTTGCCAAGACAGTATTTAAAGAGCCTTGAATAGCCATTGTAGAACCTGCTATAGCTGCTACAACAAAAAATAATAACTCTTCCATTATAGATTACTCCTTATATTTTTAATTTCTATCATTTGAAGATTATTATTAACCAGTCCCACTAATTTATACTTAAAATCAAAAAATAAGACATCTATTAATAGATGTCTTATTACTCAATATTCTCTTTTCTCATTTTAGAAACAAAAAATCCAGCCCAGTTTGAGGATGATCCTTGAGTAAAAAATAAAAGCAGGATATCAAACCCCTGCTTTTACAAACCTAATCTTTTGCTTATTACTTTGGCCGTAACCTCAATACTTTTTGCTTCAAAATCAGTTAATTTTTTATCATTTGCTGTTAAAACTATCCCCCCTAATATATCACCTTGTTTCATAATTGGAGTAATAATTGAATTGCCTAATTCTTTATTATCCCTAGTTCTAAAGTTCAAGCAAAGATCTTCATCTTCAACTTCATCCCAAAATTTTGTCTTTCGCTTTTCCATAATCTTTTTTATTTTTTTAGATAATGTATGACCTTGATATTCTTCTAATTCAGAGGATGCTGCTATGATTTTATCTGTGTCAGTAATAATAACATTACTGTCTGTTGTTTCCTCTAATGTTTCAATATAACCCTCTAAATCATCAAGTTCTCTAACTGGACTATATTTTTTCAAAACTACTGTATCATTTTTATCAACATAAATTTCTAAAGTATTGCCATTATTAATTTGCATTTCCGTTCTAATTTCTTTTGGGATAACTACTCGACCTAAATTATCTATTTTTCTCACTATACCAGTAGCTTTCATCAAGTTCCCTCCTTTTTCAATCTGAAATTATTATCTTTATTAATTAATTTTTCTTAAAATCAAATTATTTATTCATTTTATTAAAAATATTATCTTATTAATTCCTTACTACTCATTAATAGATAGACTAGCTCAATTATATTATATGTATCAACCAAAAAAATAAGAAGTCTAGACATTACAAAAAAATATAAGAGCTGGCTAAAAAGCCAGCTCCTAAGTTATGTGTTATTCCACTTTTTCAAACATATCTTTTCCTACTCCACAAAGAGGACATACCCAATCTTCTGGTATATCTTCAAAAGCAGTTCCTGCTTCAATTCCACTATCAGGATCGCCTTCTTCTGGATCATATACATAACCACAAACAGTACATTCATATTTATCCATAATAAACTCCTCCTTTTAATAATAGTAACTACTGATAGTATAAATTATAATTGCCAGATTGTCAATCATAATTTATATGTTACCCTCATAAATTTCATCAATTGTTATTTCTACTATTTTCCTTGCATCTCTAAACGAACTCTTATATTTGATCTTCATTTTTTCTAATTGTTCTGCACCTTCTTCAGTTAATTTATAATATCTGATCGACCTTTTATCTGGTTCATCCCACCAAGCTTCTAAATATCCTTCATCTTCCATTTCCCTTAATAGCGGGTAAACCATCCCCCGAGAAGGTTTCCATCGCGTACCCATTTGTTCCTCAATTGTATCTAAAATTTTCTGTCCATACATCTTACCAAATTTATTAACTAAATGTAAAATGTAAATAGAAGTAAATGCAGTAGTACTAATTTTAGCAGGAAATTGACGATTTAACTTTCCTTTATACTCTGACATTTTAATCACCTCCTAATTTTAAATTGAAAATGGAAAATTGATAATTGACAATTAAAAACATAAGTTTAACTTCAAATGCTTAAAATCACAAGCAAAAATCAAAAAATGGACACCAGTATTAATATAATATTTTAAAATATTTACTTTAATCAAACCGAGAATAATCTAATTTTACTATTTTTATAATATTTTTTTTATTTTAGGCCAAACTATAGATGTAAGGGGGGAATTCAATCATGAGTGAAGATAAAACATTTAATGATTCTCTTTATCATCCAACTAATGATCTAGCAGAAACTAAAGAAGTTATTGAACAAGAGCTAGGCTCTTTTCAAGAACCTTCCCAAACATCTAAAGGATATCCAGAAGGTCATAGTATGCCTGCTTTGTTTGGCTGGACAACTCCTGAACATCAAAGTAGAATGGCCAAAAAATTAGTGGAATTAGGCAAAGAAATAAGTCCTAGCAAAGTAAATAAAAAATAAGAACAAAAGAATAGACCAGGCAACTGGTCTATTCTTTTTTAAATATCAATATTATCAGCTAAATCAGCATTCTCCATAATAAACTCTCTTCTTAAACTAGCTTTAGATCCCATTAGCTGATTAAAAATTTCATCAGCTCTTATTTCATCTTCAATATCTACTTTTTGTAATTTTCTAGTAGCAGGGTCCATTGTTGTCTCCCATAACTGAACCGGGTTCATTTCTCCCAAACCTTTATAACGTTGAATACCCACTTGTTTTCTATTTTTTTCTTTTAGATATTCTTTTAAACTATCATTATTATATATATATTTTTTATTGCTCCCATACGAAACTTGATATAAGGGTGGTTGAGCAATATAAATATTGTTATTCTCAATTAATTCGGGCATATAACGATAGAATAACGTTAAAATCAAAGTACAAATATGAGCTCCATCTACATCAGCATCAGTCATAATTATTATTTTGTGGTATCTTAAATTCTCTAAACTAAATTCTTCTCCAATTCCTGCTCCAAGAGCAGTTACAATTGATTTTATCTCTGTATTTTTTAAAATTTTATTTAATCTGGCCCGTTCTACATTCATTATCTTACCCTTTAAAGGTAAAATAGCCTGATATTCTCTATCTCTAGCCTGTTTAGCAGAACCACCAGCAGAATCTCCCTCAACAAGATACAATTCTGACTTTTCTGGTTTGCGACTACTACAATCAGATAATTTTCCTGGCAAAGAGCTATTAGTTAAAGCACCCTTTCTTCTCGCTAATTTACGAGCTTTTTTAGAAGCTTTCCTTGCCTTTACTGCTTCTAATGCTTTATTAACTACTACTTTAGCCAATTTAGGATTAGTATCTAAATAATAGCGTAAATATTTATAAACTGTTCTTTCAACTGTAGTTCTTATCTCACTATTACCTAACTTTGTTTTAGTTTGACCCTCAAATTGGGGATCAGTTAATTTAACACTAACTACGGCTGTTAAACCTTCTCGCAAATCACGACCCTTTAAATTAGGATCTTTTTTGTTCAATAAATTATTTTCTTTAGCATAATTATTAAATGCTTTAGTTATTGCCGTTTTAAAGCCAGTTAAATGATATCCACCATCATGAGTATTAATATTATTAGCAAAACTATAAATCCGTTGATTATAGCTTTTATTATATTGAAAAGCAATTTCTACATAAGTTCCATCTATTTCTTCTTCATTATAAACTATTTCATCTAATAATGGTGTCTGATTTTTATTTAAATGTTTTATAAATTCTTTCAATCCTCCACTATAGCAGAAACTAGCCTTTCTATCATTTCTTTCATCATTGATTACAATTTCTAAATTCTTATTTAAAAAGGCTGATTCCTGTAATCTTTTCTGTAAAGTATCAAAATCATATTCAACTTCATCAAAAATTTCTGAATCTGGCCTAAAAGTTATTTCAGTACCAGTTTGGTTAGTCTTCTCTACTTTTTCTAGTTCACTAACAGGATATCCTTGCTCATAACGTTGCTTATAAAGATAGCCATCTCGATATATTTTTAGCTCCAACCATTCAGATAAAGCATTAACTACCGAAACTCCAACTCCATGCAAGCCACCTGAAACTTGATAACCGCTACCATCAAATTTTCCTCCAGCATGTAAAGTGGTCATTACCAATTGAGCAGCTGGCAAACCTTTTTCAGAATGATCATCAACTGGAATACCCCGACCATAATCTCTAACTTTTATTATTTCACCTGGTTTAATAGCAACTTCAATTTTATCACCATGATTAGCCAAAAATTCATCTATACTATTATCAATCACTTCCCAAACAAGGTGATGTAATCCTTTAGTTCCAGTTGAACCAATATACATCCCTGGTCTCTTTCTAACTGCTTCTAAACCTTCTAACACTTGAATCTGTTCAGCATTATATTGATTAGTTGCCGTCATGTGTTTAATCATCTCCCTTTGCTCAACAATTAGTTATCTATTGTCATATTTAATATAATAGCATATAAAAGTTTAGATAGCAACATTTAGCCTTTTTCTCTCTACTCTTTACAAATAACTTGTACATTTTTTTAATATTATATTCATTATAATCAAGTACTATCTCAGTTAGATCTTTAATTTTTTTCTACTAATTTAATCTTATATCTTTTAATTTTCAACTATATTTTAGGCTTAATTTATATTATTGGTTTCACAACTCAATATTTAGTGATATAATGTTAAGCTGTAATTATAAAGTATTATCTACTATTAGATAAAATCATATAGAATAGAAAGGAGCTTATAAATTATGACCCCAGACAAACGAATTACTTCTGTTTCAATCGAAGATAAAATGCAAAATTCCTATCTGAATTATTCATTAAGTGTAATTATAGGACGAGCTTTACCTGATGTTAGAGATGGATTAAAACCAGTACATAGGAGGATTCTCTATGCTACTCAAAAATTAGGTCTAACTCATGATAAGGCTCATAAAAAATCAGCTCGAATTGTAGGTGAAGTTTTAGGTAAATATCACCCTCATGGCGACCGTGCTGTTTATGATTCTATGGTTCGAATGGCCCAAGATTTTAGTCAACGATACAAATTAATTGATGGGCATGGAAACTTTGGTTCAATAGATGGAGATAGTGCTGCAGCTATGCGATATACTGAAGCTCGTTTAGCTCCTATTTCAGCAAAGCTATTAGAAGATATTGACCAAGAAACTGTTAAATTTGTTGATAATTTTGATGGCAGCTTAGAGGAACCAACTGTTTTACCTACTAAAGTACCTAATCTGCTTGTTAATGGTAGCAGTGGTATTGCAGTAGGAATGAGTACGAATATTCCGCCTCATAATCTATCTGAAGTAATTAAAGCTTTAATAGCTTTATTAAATGACCCAGATCTTAGCATCAAAGAATTACGAGAATTTATCCCGGGGCCTGATTTTCCTACTGGTGGACAAATTGTAGGAGACTCTGGCATTAAAAAAGCTTATCAAACTGGAAAGGGAAAAATAACATTAAGAGGTAAAAGTAAAATTGAGGAACGAGGCCGGGGCACAAAAAGAATTGTAATTACTGAAATCCCTTATCAACTTAATAAATCTAAGTTAATCGAAGAAACTGCTAAAGCAGTCAAAAAAGAGAAAATCAATCATGTTAGTGATGTCCGAGATGAATCTGATAAAGAAGGGCTTAGAATAGCTATCGATTTAAAGAAAAAAGCAAATCCAGATATTATTCTGAATCGTCTCTATAAATATACTTCTTTACAATCTAATGTTAGAATTAATCTATTAGCCTTAAATAATCAGAAACCAAGAGTAATGGATTTAAAAACAATTTTAAATCATTTTTTAGATTTCAGAAAAGAAGTAATTACTAAAAGAACTAACTACAAATTAAATAAGGCCCAAGATAAAAAACATGTCTTAGTCGGTCTTAAAAAAGCAATTGATAATTTAGATCAAGTCATTTCAATCATTAGAAGTTCTAAATCCACAAAAAAGGCTAAAAAGAACTTACAACGAAAATTAGAGGTTACAAAAGATCAAGCAAATGCTATTTTAAATATGAAATTACAACGTTTAGTAAGTTTAGAAATTGAAAAATTAGAAGAAGATTTAGCAGAAATCAGAGAAGAAATTAGCTACTTTAAATCAATTTTAAATAATAAAACTATATTAAATAAAATAATCAAAGAAGAATTAACTAAAATAAAAAAAGATTATGGTGATTCAAGAAAAACTGAAATTGTTCAAGATGATTCTAAAGCTGATTTAGCCAAAAGTGATCTAATCAAAAATGAAGATGTTGTTATTTCTTTTTCACAACGTCAATATATAAAACGAACAGATGATATGGATAATGTTAGAAAAGGAAAAAATGACTTCATTACTAAAATATTATCAGGAACTACCCATGATAAGTTGTTGTTTATTACCAACAAAGGTCAGACGCACCTTCTTAAAAATCATAAAATACCAGCTCATCATGGCTTATCAACAGGCGATCCGCTAAATAAGTTCTTGCAATTACCTCTTAACGAAAGTCTAGTTGATATAATTTTATTGAATGATAATATCAAAGAAAAATATATTACAATTGCTACTAAAAATGGACTAGTTAAAAAAACAAAAGGTTCGGAATATGATAGTACTGTCTCTACAATTAAAGCAATTAATTTAAATGATGATGATGAAATAATTGATATTACAATTACTGATGGTCAACAAAATTTATTATTAGCAACAAAACAAGGCTATACCATTCATTTTGATGAAGCAGAAGTATCTCCGACCGGTCGAAATACCAAGGGAAGAAAAGGGATTAAGTTAAGGGAAGATGATCAAGTTATTTCTATTAATAAAACTTCGGATAATGATTTAGTATTAGCCTTAACTAATTCAGGACGAGGTAAAGTAAGTCCCATCGAAAAATATGATACCCAGCATCGTAATGGAAAAGGTTTAAAAACGATGAGTAATTTATCCTATCAACTATTATCAGTTCTAACAGTTAAAGAGGATGATGAAATTACTTGTCTTACAAATAACGATAAAATTATCAAAAAAGAAATAAATCAAATTACCAATACAGACCGTTTAGGAGGTATGTACTCACAATTTGATTTGGATGATGATGAAACTATAACTAAAATCATAAAATCAACTCTAGAAGATAAAGAATAATTTTACTATCTAAATAAAAAAACTAGGGTGATCACCCTAGTTTTTTTATTTAAACATTTCTGCAATTTCAATCGGGATTTGATAAATAGATTTTACTTTATCTATGGCCCCCATTTCATAAGCTACTCTAGGCATCCCATAAACAACAGATGTTTCTTCATCTTGGGCAATTGTTTTACCACCAAATTCTTTAATTAATTTCATTCCTTTCGCTCCATCTTTGCCCATACCTGTTAATAAAACTCCTACCATAGAATCTTTATAATCCTTAACAACAGAACCAATAGTCTTATCGATTGCTGGCCTTACATTATGTACTTTAGAGCCTTGAGAAAGTTTAACCTTGCCTCTATTTAATAACATATGATGATCTCCAGGAGCTAAAAGAGCAGTCCCAGTCTTTATTTTATCACCATTTTCAGCTTCTTTAACTTTGAAATCTGATAATTTATCTAATCTCTTAGCTAAAGAACTAGTAAATCCTGCTGGCATATGTTGCACAATCAAAATTGCAATTTGTAAGCTTCCAGGCAACGAACGCATAACTTCTTTAATAGCTTTTGGACCACCAGTTGAAGCACCAATAATTAATAATTTGGTCTTACTACCGCTAAATTTCAGGGAGGATGACTTTTGAGCAACTTTAATTTCATCAGATATAGCCTGTTTTTTATTAGGACGCTTTTTTCTGTTTACTTGTCTTTTTATCTTTTTTTGCACATCAGATTTAGCAGCTAAATTAACCTTTTGAATTAATTCCTCTTTAACTTTATCTATATCCAATGAAATAGAGCCAGATGGTTTAGTTATAAAATCAAAAGCTCCTAATTCTAGCGCCTCTATAGTTTCTTTACTCCCCTTATCAGTTACACTACTAAGCATCACCACAGGTATTGGCTTCTTAGCCATTAATCTCTTTAAAAAATCTAAACCATTCATCTTAGGCATTTCTACATCTAATGTAATTACATCTGGCATATCTTTTTCTATTTTTCGCAAAGCATCTACTCCATTACGAGCAGTATCTGTTACTTCAAATCTATTATTGGATTCCAATAATTCAGTGATTACTTTTCTCATAAAAGCTGAATCATCTACTACAAGAATCTTAATTTTATTGCTCACCTCCCTACACCTCCCATGGATTAACCTATTATATTCGTTAATGCTTCTTTTACTTTTTTAGGCTTAATTGGTTTAACGATGAAATCTTTAGCTCCCGCTTCCAAAGATTCCACTACCATTGGCTTTTGGCCCATAGCACTACAAACAACTACATTAGCATCAGGATTTATATCCATTATTGCTTTAGTTGCTTCAATACCATCCATTTTAGGCATAGTAATATCCATTGTTACTAAATCAGGTGAATTTTCCTTATATTTTTTTACAGCTTCTTCTCCATTAACTGCTTCATCTACAACTTCATATCCATTTTCTTGAACAAGCTTTTTCAACATAGTTCTCATAAATTGTGCATCATCAACGATCAAAACTTGTTTTGCCACTATATCTTCCCTCCCTTATTCACCAATAGTGATTTCTTCAACATTTAAAATTAAGGCAATACTACCATCGCCTAAAATAGCTCCACCAGCAATTTTTTCAATATCTTCCGATAAATCATTAATTCTTTTAATTACTACTTCTTGTTGACCAATAATTGAATCAACCATTAAACCATAGTAATCATTAGCAATCTCTACAATTACAGTTGAAATTTCATCTTGGTCCTCAAAATCATCTTCTTTCCCCAATTTATCTTGTAAAGAAACCAACGGGATTACAGAACCACGACGATGAATAACCTGTTCTTGTCTAATTGTTTGAATATCATCTGGTTTGACATCAACAATTTCTTGAATTGATTCTAAAGGTATTACATACTTTTGACCTGATACTGTTGTTAAAAATCCTTGAATAATAGATAAAGTTAATGGTAATTTCATTGTGAATATTGAACCTTTACCTACTTCAGACTTAATATCAACGGAACCATTTAATGAATCCAATTTGTTCTTAACAACATCCATTCCAACACCTCTACCTGAAACATCACTCACTTCTTCATTAGTACTAAATCCAGCAGCAAAAACAAGATTTATAATTTCTTGATCGGACATATTCTCTATTTCTGATGCAGTTACTACACCTTTCTCAAGTGCTTTCTCTTGAATAATATCAGGATCAATTCCACTTCCATCATCTTCAATCTGAATAACTACATTGTTACCTTCATGAAAAGCAGACAGTCTAACCAATCCTTCGCGTGACTTACCTTTCTTTTCTCTTTCTTCAGGTGTTTCAATACCATGATCAATTGAATTCCTAATCATGTGAACTAATGGATCACCAATTTCATCAATAATAGTTCGATCTAATTCTGTTTCTTCACCTTCAATTACTAAATTTATATCTTTTTCTAAATCTTGGGCCAAGTCGCGAACTAAACGAGGAAATCTATTAAATACTGTACTAATTGGAACCATTCTCATCTCCATTACTGCATCTTGAAGATCAGTAGTAACTTTACTCAATGGCTTTAACTTTTTCTCAAGTTCATCTAAATCATAACTCATTGCCACAGATTCAACTTGAGTACGCTTAATTACTAATTCAGCTACCAAGTTCATTAAAGAATCAAGTCGAGATACATCAACTTTAATTGTACTACTAGATCTAAGACGACTGGATAATGATTTAGACTTGCTATTGCTAGAACCACTATCAGTTGAGTCATCACTTTCAACATCAGATTTATCTTCTTTACTTTCGCTAGCAATTAATAATTCTTGTGGCTCACTAATAAACTCCACTTCAACCTTTTCTACTTCTGATATATTATCTAAAGCTTCTAAAATTATTACTTCTGGTTCTTCTGTTAAAAATAGAACTTTAAATTCATCATCTAATTTTTCTTCTCTAATTTTGTCAATACTAGGTTGAGCTTTGATCAGTTCTCCGATTTCTTCCAAGGATTCAAAAACCATATCAGCCCGCAAAGATTTAAAAACACAATCTTCTTCCAGACTAACTGTAATAATTACTGTTTCTCCGGGATTTTCTTGTACCATCCCTAATTCATCTTCATTTAGTCCAAAACTTTGTTCATCATCAGTACTACTATTCTCAGTTGACTTTGGAGGTGCTTCAGACCCTGAATAATTTCTTAATTTTTCAATCAACTTAGTTAAATCTCCTACTTGGTCAGGATCACTACTTAATAGCTCTAAATTATCAACAGCGTTAAATAATAAGTTAATTACCTCAGTATCTATTGATAATTCATGATTTCTAAACCGATCTAATATATTTTCCATAGCATGAGCTAATTCACTAACTCGATCAAAACCCATTGTACCCGCCATTCCCTTTAAGGTATGTGCGGCTCGAAACGATTCATTAATCATTTCCATATTTTCTGGATTATTTTCTAAAGTCAACAATGCATCATTTAATATATCTAAATGTTCCCGTGATTCACTAGCATACATTTCCTGAAACTCATCCATATCCATAATTATTCAAATCCCCCTTTCGTTCTACTCATTAGGCTGTGGTTCTTTATCCAATTCTATTTTTTCTCTAGAATCTAATAAATTATCAAGATCTAATATTATAACAATATCATCATTTACTTTAACTATACCTTCTAAATAATCATCTTTGATTCCGACCATACTCTGTGGTGGGTCATCGATATTGCTTTCATCTATGTGTAATACCTCAGAAACCCCATCAACAACTAAACCAACATCTTTCCCCTCAAAATCAATAATAATTATTCTAGTATTATCTGTTTCAACAATTTCAGTTAATCCAAATCTCTTGCGTAAATCAACTACTGAAACTATGTCACCTCTCCTATTTACTATTCCAGCAAAGTATTCAGAGGAATCAGGTAATTCAGTAATTTCCTTCATGCGAATGATTTCATGAACTCTAGTTATTTTTATGCCAAATTTTTCTGTACCAATATCAAAAATTATCATCTGTTGCGTATCTTCACTCACAAAAAATCCTCCTTTCTAAAACAAAATTTCTGCTTATAACTATTATTCTTGATTAAAAATATAAACCCTGCTTAATATACTAAAAAAATCTATATTTCTAGACAAAAAAACAGTTTTTATTTATTTTTTCTTCTTTTTGCTAATTCTTCAACTATTTCCTCTAAAGATATATCATGATAAACTAAAACAACTAATAAATGATAAATAAAATCAGCTGTTTCATAAACTATTTCTCCTTTATCATCATCTTTAGCAGCCATAACTATTTCTGTTGCTTCTTCTCCTATTTTTTTCAAAAATTCATTTTCTCCTTCTTTATATAAATTAGAAGTATATGAACCCTCCATTGGATTTTCCTTTCTATCGTTAATAACATTATATAATTCCTCAATTACATGAGTATCATTATAAGCTTCATCAGGATCAAATACTTTTTCCGGTTCTTCACTACGCTTAATACCGCGATAAAAACATGATTTATGACCAGTATGACAAGCTCCACCTGTTTGCTGAACTTTAATTAATAATGTATCACCATCACAATCATAATTAATTTCTTCTACTTCTTGTATATTGCCCGATGTTTCACCTTTCCACCATAACTCTTGGCGACTTCTACTCCAAAAACAAGTTCTACCTGTTCTAATAGTATTTTTTAAAGATTTTTCATTCATATAAGCCATCATTAAAACTTCATCAGTTTCATCATCTTGAATAATTGCTGGTATTAGACCCTGTTCATCAAAATTCAAATTACCTAAAGACATCGCACATTAACCCCCTTTTGATCAAGATATTTTTTTACGTCAGAAATTGTATACTTATTAAAATGAAAAATAGAAGCAGCTAATGCTGCATCAGCTTTTCCCCTCTTATATACTTCTTCAATATCATTCAAATCTCCTGCTCCACCAGACGCAATTACTGGAATATTAACTTGTTCTGATATAGTAGAGGTCAATTCCAGATCATAACCATCTTTAGTTCCATCAGCATCCATACTAGTTAATAATATTTCACCTGCACCTAGCTCTTCAATTTTCTGGGCCCACTCAATTGCATCAATCCCCGTCGCTTTGCGACCACCATGAATATAAACTTCCCAGGAAGTATCAACTCGTTTAGCATCAATTGCTATCACAATACACTGACTACCAAACTTTTCAGCTCCTCTAGCAATCAAATCAGGATTCTTAACAGCTGCTGAATTAATTGAAACCTTATCAGCACCTGCATTAAGAAGTTTCCTAATATCTTCAGTTGTTCTAATTCCACCACCAATTGTAAACGGAATAAATACTTTTTCAGCTGTCTTCTCTACTAATTCAACCATTGTTTCCCGTTTATCACTAGAAGCAGTAATATCTAAGAAAACAAGCTCATCAGCCCCTTGTTGATCATAAACTTCTGCTAATTCAACAGGATCACCAGCATCTTTAATATCAACAAAATTAACTCCTTTTACTACTCTCCCATTATCTACATCAAGACACGGGATTATTCGTTTGGTCAACATAAAATCACTCCCCACATTCAATTGATAATTGACAATTTAGAATTGGCAATTAAAAACTTTAAAAATCAAATCTAAATTGATTTTAACTTTTAACCCAAATATATTTCTTTATTAATATAATTATATATCTTATTTTCAAGGGCTTGTTTTTTTAATTATCCATTATCAATTCTCAATTATTTTTAGTGCTTCTTCCAAATCAAGACTTCCACTATATAAAGCCTTACCGGTAATAACCCCACTAATACCAGCAGATTCAACTTCTTTTAAAGCTTTGATATCATCAATATCTGATACTCCTCCTGAAGCAACTACCTGTAATCCAGTTTCAGAGGCTAATTCTTTAGTACTTGCTATATTAGGGCCAACCATAGTTCCATCACGACTAATATCAGTATAAACTACCCACTTAACACCTTTTTCTTTCATTTCTTTAGCTAATTCGACTGCAGAAGTATCAGAAGTTTCTAACCAACCTTCGGTAGCTACTTGTCCATTTTTTGCATCAATTCCTACTACAATCCTATCAGCACCAAACTCCGCAATAGATTCCACAACTAAATCAGGATTTTTAATAGCAGCTGTACCTATAATCACTCGATCAATACCACTATTTAAATAATGCTCAATAGTTTTTTTATCTCTAATTCCGCCTCCTACTTGAACAGGCAGATCTACTCTATCCACTATTTCAGAAATTAATTCTAAATTTTTGGGTTTCGCATCTAAAGCTCCATCTAAATCAACAATATGTAATCTAGTAGCACCTTGTTCAGCCCATTTAAGAGCCATTTCAACTGGATCACCATAAACAGTTTCTTGTTCAAAGTCACCTTTATAAAGCCGAACACATTTACCGTCCTTAATATCTATCGCTGGTATAATTTCCATAATAACACTCCCTCATTTGTAGTTGAAAATTGATAGTTTAAAGTTTATAGTTAAATAAAGCATCTATCTTGCAAAATCACTTTAGCAATAAAACAATATAACTAGGACTACACGAAGTGCCAATCATACAAGCAAGTGCTTGCTTATTGCTGACTTTCTACTAGTTCACCAAAGTTATTTAGTATTTTCAAACCTTGCTTGCTACTCTTCTCAGGATGGAACTGGACTGCATAAATATTATCTTTAGCAATACTAGAGACAAATTCTTGCCCGTAATTTGTAGTAGTAGCAATTACACTTTCATCTTCCGGCACAACATAATAAGAATGAACAAAATACTGATAAACTTCATCCTCTAAACCATCATATAATTTAGTATCTTGCTTAATATTTAATTTATTCCAACCAATTTGCGGTACTTTAAGATCTAACTCAGATGAGAACTTTCGCACTTGGCCCTTAATAATATCCAAGCCAGGACTTAATCCAAACTCTTCACTAGAAGTAAATAATAATTGTAATCCTAAACAAATACCTAAAAAAGGTTTATTTTGAGCAACAACCTCTGTTATTACTTCAACCAAATTTTCTTCTTCTAAATTATCCATTGCATCTTTAAACGCCCCTACACCAGGCAAAACAACACCATCAGCAGCTAAAATTTCTGAAGCTTGATTAGTTATTTTAGCCTGATAGCCTACCTTAGCAAAAGCTTTTTTCACATTCTTTAAATTACCCATTCCATAATCTATAATTGCAATCATCTTTTCACCTCCGACTTTGTTTAATTGAAAGAACGCAACCAAGCAATAATTCTTACCTTTTAAATCATTCCTTAATTTTCAATTATCCATTCTCCATTATCAATTGCCAATTATTTTTATTTCTAGGTTACTACTATCAACTATAAACTGTAAACCGTCAACTGTTTTATAACTCCCCTTTAGTAGACATAACTCCAGTAATAGATTCATCAATTTCAACTGCTTGAGCCATAGACCGCGCAAAAGATTTAAAAACTCCTTCAATAATATGGTGAGTATTAGTCCCCGCAAGCTTTCTAATATGCAAATTTATTGCCGCATTAAATGCTACTGCGTGGAAGAATTCTTCTACTAATTCAGTATCAAAGTTGCCTACCTGATCCTTTAAATCACTGACAGCAAAATTAAGATAAAACCGCCCACCAAAATCTATAGTGGTTTGGATTAATGATTCATCCATCGGTAGCACCTGATCTCCATAACGTTGAATCCCTTTTTTATCGCCTACCGCTTCTTTAAGAGCTTTCCCTAATACAATCCCTAAATCCTCAACCGTATGGTGAGCATCAATCTCTACATCACCCTGAGCTGAAACTGTTAAATCAAATTGGCCATGCTTAGCAAATAAATCTAACATATGATTTAAAAAAGGAACTGGGGTATCAATTTCAGCTTGACCAGTTCCATCTAAATTAAGTTCTAAACTGATATCTGTTTCAGCAGTCTTACGCTCTAATGAAATTTTTCGCATTGTAAACACCTCTCAAGTTAACTTTTTTTGCTTATTACCTACTTGCTAATAAAAAGCCTCAGCTTAACTCAAATTGTCCCTCCGAGTCTCAAAAATCATGAGACTCTTCGTGTAGCCCTAGGCACTTTACTAATAACTCAATAATCTGCGCAACCTATATACAGTGCTGTTTGCTTATTACCTACTATCTTCAAATCGCACCTTAACACTATTAGCATGAGCATCTAATCCTTCTACCTCTGCTATCTTAATTGCATCATCTTTTACCTTAG
>JBNJDB010000033.1:0-15854 GCA_051744465.1 Bacillota bacterium
TATAACTTTTCCATTTAAAGAAGTTCCCGTAGTTAAAACAACTTTAGAACTATGGTATTCCATTCCAGTAATAGTTTTAACTCCTGTAACTTCTTGACCATCCATTAATAAATCCGTTACAACATCTTGCTTTAAATCCAAATTACTCTCTTGTTCTAACTCTCTAATCATAGATGACTGATAAACTGGTTTGTCCGCTTGAGCCCTAAGAGCATGAACTGCTGGACCTTTAGAAGTATTTAACATCATAATATTAACATAAGATTTATCAATATTTTTTCCCATTTGCCCACCTAAAGCATCTATTTCACGGACAATATGTCCCTTAGCTGGTCCTCCAATAGATGGATTGCAAGGCATTAAAGCAACATGATCTAAATTCAAAGTTAATACTAATGTCTTCGCACCCATTCTGGCACTAGCTAATGCTGCTTCACATCCTGCATGTCCTGCCCCAATAACTATCACATCATACTTTTTCATTTTCTTCCTCCTTGCGCTTATTTTCCTAGACAAAAATCAGCAAAAATTTGATCAATAATATCTTCATCAACTGCATCACCAGTAATTTCATTAACAGCTTCCAAAGCAGCTCGCAAATCAATAGTTAAAAAGTCATTTGCTAATCCGCGTTCAAAAGTTTCTTTTACATCCGCAACATTTTCTTTAGCCCGTTGCAATGCTTTTTTATGACGTAAGCTACTTACCATAGTCTCTTCTTGGGCACTAACCTTTCCACTATAAACTAGTTCAGAAATTGCAGTTTCTAATTCATTAATTCCTCTATTAGAAATAGCAGCAGTCTTTACAATTGGTGCATCAGGTAATATTTTTCTTATTTTTTTTAACTCAAAATGATGATCAAGATCTAATTTATTAGCAATCACTACCACTTCTTTATCTCTAGCATCTTTCAATAATTTTTTGTCTGCTTCAGTAATTCCTGAACTAATATCAACAACTAATAAAATCAATTCTGCTTTAGCAAGATATTCTTCTGATTTTTCTACACCTATTTTCTCTATTTGATCTTCAGAATTTCTAATCCCTGCTGTATCAATTATTTTAACTGGAATTCCATCAATATTAATTACTTCCTCAATTATATCTCGAGTAGTTCCTGGAATATCAGTTACAATAGCCCGCTTTTCTCTAACTAATGCATTTAACAAACTCGATTTACCAACATTGGGCCGACCTATAATAGCAGCTTCAATTCCTTCTTTTAATATTTTTCCCCGATCACTAGTGGCTAATAAATCATCAATTTTTTGTTGAACTGCATCTATTCTAGCAGCTAATTCTTCTGGATGAAAATCTTCAATCTCATCCTCAGGAAAATCAATTGTTGCTTCTAAATGAGCTAATAACGAAATCAAATCTTGTTTAATAGAATTTACTTCTTCGGATAACCCACCTTCTAATTGATCTAGGGCTAATTGCATACTAGCTTCAGTCTTAGATTGAATTAAATCTGCTACTGCTTCAGCTTGAGCTAAATCAATTCTTCCATTTAAAAAAGCACGTTTAGTAAATTCGCCTGGTTCAGCTAATCTAGCTCCCTGGTCTAATACTAAATCTAAAATTTCGCGTAAAATAACTGTTCCACCATGACAATTTATCTCGACTACATCTTCAGTAGTATAAGTGTTTTCAGCTCTCATTACTAAAGTAATTACTTCATCTAAAGCTTGGCCCTGATTAACAATATGACCATAATGAGCAGTATAAGTATCAACATCAACTAGTTTTTTATCCTTAATACTAGTAAAAATTTTGTCAGCAATCGAAATTGCTTCCGAACCACTAATTCTAATAATTCCAATTCCACTTTCACCAACTGCAGTTGCAATTGCAGCAATAGTATCACTTGAATACATCCTACCACCTCGCTCCTATTATCTTAACCAGATCTTGTTATTTTAATTACTAATAATCTTCTATCTATTAGTTTTAGCTAAAATCATTTTACTAATTAATAATTCTTATTTTTTTACTCTACTAATCAAAGAAACCCAGTACTTTAACATACTGGGTTTGAAAAAGCTATTCAGCTACAATTACTACCTTGCGATAAGGTTCTTGACCTTCACTATGAGTTGAAACATTCGATTTACTCTGCAAAGTCGTATGAATTATTTTTCGCTCATGAGCTGGCATCGGATCTAACTTTAATTTTGTTCCTTTATTTTTAGCTTTTTTAGACATTTTTATAGCTAACTTTTCTAAAGTTTTTTTCCGTCTATTCCGATATCCCTCAGCATCTAGAGCTACTTGCAAGTAGTCCTCTTCACCTTTATTAACTGCTAAATTAGTTAAATATTGAAGAGCATCTAATGTTTTACCCCGATATCCAATCACCAGGCCTAAATCCTCTCCAGTAATATTCAATATTATTTTTTTCTTTTTTTCATTTTTTTCAATAACTTTTACATCAAATTCAGAAGCCATCGTATCTAGAATTTTCTTTAAAAAAAGTTTAGCATGTTCAATTTTAGTTTCGGGATTATTGATTTTAATTCTAGCCTTCTGGCCACCCAGTATTCCTAAAAAACCTTCTTCAGATTCTTGCAGAACTTCATAATCAACTTTTTCTTTGATAGTCCCTAGTCTTTCTAATCCACTATTAAGGGCCTCATCCATTGTTTTTTCACTAACAATGACCCTTTTCATCTTAAGATTCCTCCTTTGAATCTGAACTATTTTCTTCTTTTAAGTCCACATTATCTGCTTCTAAATCAACATCTTCAATTGGTTCTAATTCTGGATCAGGTTGTTGATAAATAATATATTGTTGCGTTGTCATTGCTAAATTAGAAGTAAGCCAATATAATAACACACCTGCTGGAAAACTAAATCCAATTACAACAATTAATAGCGGCATGAAATAAGCCATCTTACTACCTTGGGATCCACCACCAGAATACTTTTGTTGCAAATGACTTTGAGCAAACATAGTCAGCCCAGTCAAAATCACTAAAGGAATATAAGGCTGGCTCAAATCAGGAATTAATAAAAATGATTCAGCCTGCAAAGCGTTCCAACCCTTTAAAGCTCTAAATAGAGATATTAAAATAGGCATTTGCACCAATAAAGGTAAACACCCAGCTGCTGGATTAACTTTATACTTCTTATATAAATTCATCATTTCTTCTTGCTGTTTTTCTTGATCATCTTCATACTTTTCCTTTAATTCCTCAACCATCGGCTGTATCTTTTGCATTTTCTTCATTGATTTAGTCTGTTTAGAAATCAAAGGGAATAAGATTATTCTGATAACAAGGGTTAATAAAATAATTGCTAAACCATAACTATTAGTAAAATCATAAATAGTATTCAATAACTTTTGCATCCAATTACCTATAAATCCAAAATCTTGCTCCGATCCAACTACTACTTCACTGTTATCTTTATAAACAGCTTTAATATTATTTTTACTATTAATTTCAGTTTCCCACGGATTATCTTCGATCTGGTTATCATCTTGTTTAGTACTTACAGACCAGTAATCAAATTCTTCTTTAGGAAAAGCAGTTAAAGTAATTTGATCACCCTCTTTATATTCTTCCTGTTGGGGCTTAATTGATACTGTTTGCTCAGAATCCTCACCTTGTTGCACATTCAAATTGATATCAGCACTTGTTGAACAACCTGTAACTACAAACGCTAATAATAACACAAGCGAAACGAATACAAATTTTTTTCTAAACATTAATTACATTCCTCCTAATTTCTATACTTTAGTCTTAAAATGATTTAATGATTCTATTATAAGCCTAATTAATCTAGTGGATCATGTCCTCCTGGATTAAAAGGGTGACAACTCATGATTCGTTTTAGAGCTAAATAACCACCTTTTAATACCCCATATTTTTCTAAAGCATTGATACTATATGTAGAACAAGTAGGATAAAATCGACAAGTTCTTTTACCTTTTAAGGGTGAGATGAATTTCTGATAAATTTTTATTAATTTGATCAATAAATTAGAAAAAAAACTCACTATAGATCAACCCTTTATTAGTTTAGATTTTTTTAATAATTGATTTACTGCTCGTTCAATCTGCTCATATGAAGCATTAATAATTGGATTTCTAGCTATAAAAACTAAATCAATATTATCCTCTAATTTACTTTGTGCATGCCTATATACTTCTCTTAATAAACGCTTAACTCTATTTCTAACCACTGCTTTACCAATTTTTTTGCTAACAGAATATCCCACTCTTCTCCCGCTATTACCACTTTTGTTTTTTCTTAAAACATATAAAACAACTAATCTATTAGCATAAGATTTACCATTATTGTATACGTTCTTAAACTGATAAGTTTTTCTTAACTTTCCATTGCTCATAATTAATAGATTTCCTCCTTATGTAAGGAGTTATTTTTTTTGCTACTCTACTAAATTATAGATTATCTAATCTAGCATGTCAAGATTAATACCTAAGCTAGAACAAATTATAGACAAAAAGTTGATAATTGATTTAGAATTTGATATGATTACTTTACATTGTCTAGTCATAATTTAAATTAAATAATATAAAAAAATAATTAGTTACTTGCAGCTATTTAGTTGTGAGTAACTAATTATTTTTTAAGCTGATTTATCACATTTATTAAGTTATCCACAGGGTTATGCACAGTAACTGTGGATAACTTGTGCACAGGAGGGTAATATTGTGCAAAAAAAAGAAGCTGAACAAATTTGGGAACAATCATTAAAAAAAATTGAATCTAAATTAAGCACACCAAGTTTTGAAACTTGGTTTCAACCAACCGATATTTTAGCGATTCAACAAAATACTGTTTTAATTGAAGTACCCAATGATTTTGCTAAAGATTGGCTGGAAACTCGTTATTCTAAATTAATCAAAGAAGCTTTTCTAGAAACAACAGACAATTCCTACGAAATAAAATTTATTATTCCCGAAATGGAAGATGAAATTATCTTAGAGGAAGATGAACCTCCTCAAGAAGATGAAATTCAAAATGAGCCAGAAGAAGACAAAACAATTACAAATGAAGTACAAGCTGATTTGAATCCAGAATATACTTTTGATACTTTTGTAATTGGTAGTAGCAATCAATTTGCCCACGCTGCTTCTTTAGCAGTAGCTGAGGCTCCAGCAAAGGCTTATAACCCTTTGTTTCTATATGGCGATGTTGGACTAGGAAAGACGCATCTAATGCATGCTATTGGTAATTATGTACTTAACCATAACTCTGATTTGCAAATTATGTATTTGACTTCAGAGGAATTTACCAATCGATTGATTAATTCTATCAAAGATGATAAAACTATGAATTTTAGAAATGAATATCGAAATATTGATATATTGTTAATTGATGATATTCAGTTTTTAGCAGGTAAAGAAAGAACACAAGAAGAATTTTTTCATACTTTTAACGCATTACATGAGGCAAACAAACAAATAATCATATCTAGTGATCGGCCGCCAAAAGAAATACCTACACTAGAAGAAAGATTGCGTTCAAGATTTGAATGGGGATTAATTACTGATATTCAAAGACCTGATTTAGAAACCAGAATAGCTATTTTAAAGAAAAAGGCGACTTTAGAAGATATTAAACTACCAAATGATGTTATTGTCTATATCGCAAATCAATTCAAAACTAATATACGAGAGTTAGAAGGAGCTTTGATTAGAGTTGTAGCCTACTCATCGCTAAGTAATCAGAAAATAACAGTTAACTTAGCTAAACAGGCTTTGCAAAATATGATTAATGATTCAGGGGGAGCAACTCATAGAGAAATTACGGTTAACTTAATTCAAAAAATTGTTGCTGATTATTATGAAATTACTGTCGATAGAATGAAGTCCAAACGAAGAACTCAAGCAATTGCTTTTCCTAGACAAATTGCAATGTATCTCTCTCGCGAATTAACTGATTTATCATTACCTCAAATTGGTAAAAGATTTGGCGGACGGGACCATAGTACAGTTATTCATTCTTATGATAAAATAAAAAATAAAATAAATGATGAAACTCAATTCAAGGAAACTATCGAAGCATTATTAGAAAAAATAACCAATTGAACCTGTTGATAACCCTGTGGATAACTTGTGGATAACTCCGGTTTACCTGTGGAAAAAATTGTGGATAAGTAAAGTTATCAACATGTTGTGGATAACTCAAAAGTTTTCCACAGGTTTTCCACAATTTATCCACAACCCTGAAGCCTTATGTTGCATTGGTTCAGTTGAGTTATCCACACTTTCCACAGGCCCTACTACTACTACTACTATAATTAAAAAACATATAATACTAGTAGTTTATTGCTATATTATATTAATTAAGCAAATAATACGCGCGAGTATTATTTATCAACATGGGAGGTTTTTTTATGAAAGTAAAAATTAAACAGGAAAAATTATATCAAGGAATTCAAACAGCAGGTAAAGCAGTTTCGTCTAAAACAACTTTGCCTATTTTGTCAGGAATTTTATTAGAAGCGCAAAATAATAAAATTAAATTAGTTGGTACAGATTTAGAAATTGGAATAGAATGTTTTGTTGATGCTGAAGTTGAAACAGAAGGTTCAATAGTTTTACCAGCTAAATATTTAACTAGCATAGTTAGAGAATTACCAAGTGAAGAAATAATTTTAACCACTGAAGATTCAAATAATACAGCTCAAATAAAATGTAGCAACTCCCAGTTTAATATTCATGGATCACCATCTGATGAATTTCCATTATTACCAGAAGTAGATTCAGGAGTGAAATTTTCAATTGGTCAAGCAAAATTAAAAGAGATTATTAATCAAATCGAATTTGCAGTTTCAGATGATGAAAGTAAACCATTTCTAAATGGGGGATTAATTTTAGTAAATAAGGAAACTATAAAATTAGTTGCTACAGATACATATCGGTTAGCTTATCGTGAAGAAGAAATTGCTAATACAGAATTAGAGCTTGATGAAATAATCATTCCTAGTAAAACTTTAAGTGAACTAAGCAAATTGCTAAATGATACTGACGAAGAAGTTGCTATTAGTATTACCGAAAATCAAGCCTTATTTAAATTCTCAGGAATTTCTATTGTGTCAAGGTTGATTGAAGGACAATTTCCAAATTATAAGCAAGTAATTCCAGACCAGAACAAAACCACTGCTGTTGTTGATAAGGATAAATTATTAAGCGCTACTAAAAGAGCGTCTTTATTAGCCAAACAAGATTCTAATATTATTAAAATAAATTTAAAATCGAATAAATTAGTTATAACTGCAAATACTCCTGAAGTGGGGCAAGCTTATGAAGAAGTTGCTATTGAATTGCAAGGAGAAGAAACAGAAATTGCTTTTAATGCAAAATATTTAATTGATTGTTTGAAAGTTATTTCTGATGAAGAAGTTAATTTAGAACTATCAGGTTCTTTATCTCCAGGAGTAATAAAAACTAAAAATGAACATGAATATATTTATGTAATCATGCCAGTTAGAAGTGCTTAAGTTAATTTATATTTAATAGGGGGAATTGAAATGGAAGAAGTAAAAATAAAAACTGAAACTATTGATTTAGGACAATTTTTAAAGTGGGCTAATTTAGTATCAACAGGTGGAGCAGCTAAAGCAGTAATTAAGCAGGAGGAAGTTAAAGTAAATGGTACAGTAGAAACCCAACGAGCTAAAACTTTAACCCCTGGTGATATTGTTGAATTTAATGGACAGGAGTATCAAGTAGTAGTCTCCTAAAGAGAGGGAGTCGTTAACAATTGTATTTATCACAATTATTTTTAAGCCAATTTAGGAATTACGGTAAAGAACATTTAGAATTCAATCAAAATTTAAATTTATTAGTAGGAAACAATGCTCAAGGTAAAACTAATTTATTGGAAGCAATATACTTATTAGGGACGGGGAATTCCCATCGAACTAATATTAACTCTGAATTAGTAAATTGGGACCAGGATGGTTTTTATCTAAAAGGGGAATTAATTAAAGAAAGTCAAGATTACAAACTAGAAATGAAGTTAAAAGGTCGCAGTAAAGAAATTAGAGTTAATGATAATAAATTAGAAAAAACTGCAGATTTATTAGGGTATTTAAATATTATTATATTTTCTCCTGAAGATTTAGAGCTTGTCAAAGGGAGCCCTAGTTTAAGACGGAAATTTATTAATTTGGAATTATCTCAAATTCAACCCTATTACAAGCATACTTTGAAAGAATATGATCAAGTAGTTAAGCAGAGGAATAATTTATTAAAAAAAATTCGAGATGTTAATGCTCCCACAACAATGTTAGAGGTTTGGGATCAACAATTAGTTGACTTAGGAACAAAAATAATAATCAAGCGTTTAGAGGCCTTAAAAAAATTAAAAGTATTAGCTAGATTGATGCAACGTAAGTTAACTAATGGGCAAGAAACTTTACAATTAGCTTATGATAGTAAATTAAATTTAAACCCTAATGATTCCAAAGAAGAAATTAAAGAAAAGTTTGAAACCTATTTAAAACGCAAAAGAAAAAAAGAAATAGAGCGAGGAGTTACAACAATTGGCCCCCATCGCGATGATATTTCTCTACTTGTTAATGATATTGATGTTAGGAAATATGGTTCACAAGGTCAACAACGAACTACTGCTTTAGCTTTAAAACTATCTGAGTTAGAGTTTATGAAATCTGAAATTGGTGAGTATCCTGTTTTATTACTAGATGATGTATTTTCAGAATTAGATAATAAGCGCTCTAGCTATTTATTAGAAACTATCAAAAATAAAATTCAAACTTTTATTACTAGTACTAATTTAAAAAGATTAAATGATTTAAAGCAAGAACATACGGTATATAGAATAAAAAATGGTTCAGTAACTGAGGTGAAGTAAGATGGCTGAATCAATTAAAGATTTATTGGATAAAGCGTTGCGCAAACTTGGCATTTCTAAAAAAGTAAAAAAAGCTCAACTACTAAATACTTGGTCAAAAGTGATTGGTAGAGATATCAAAGAACATACAGAAGCAAAATATTTTGATCGAGGAACTTTGTTTATCAATGTAGATGACTCATCGTGGGCTCATCAGCTATTATTTATGAAACAGAATTTAATAAAAAAAATAAATAATAAATTAGATGAAGAATTAGTAACTGAAATAAGGTTCAAAGTAGGTCATATAGATGATAAGGATTATGATTTTTTAGATGATGGAACGGATGAAATTAAAAGTCTAGGTTTAGATGAGGAAGAAAAAAAGAATTTAGAAAATACTGCTGATTCAATCAGTGATGATAATTTGAGAAATAAGTTTTTGAATGTCTTAACTGCAAGTAAAAAAACTAACAAATGGAGAAAAAATAATGATTGGCAGGAATGTCCTGAATGTTCTGTTTTGATTCCAGATGTCAAAAGTAAATGTTCAATTTGTGATTTAAAAGCAAACAACAAAGATTTAATTGAGAAAATTGAACAATCTCTGTATACTACTCCTTGGTTAAGCTATGATAAGCTAGCAGCTAAGTATCCTCAATTGAAACAACAAGATTTTAGTACAATTAAAGATAATTTGGCTTGCCGTTTAGAAAATAAGTTAGATGAAATGATGGTTCTAGCCTTAGAAAATAAAATTGATAAGCAAAAGTTGCGGGTATTAGTCCAAAATTATGTTATGTTAGAAACGGGAGTAAATCCTGATAGTTTAACAGATAGACTGATAGAAAAAATTATTGGTTCTAATAAAATGAAAATTTATAATAATTTATAGAAAAAAGGAGGGGGAATATGCTACATTTAGGACAAGGACATACAATTCCTGCTAAAGATGTTGTACTAATAGCAGATTGGGAAGCTACAAGAGATTCGCAAGATACAGTTGATTTTTTAAATATCTCTGATGAGGAGGGCTTTATAATTGATTATGCTGATGGAGAGCCTAAATCATTTGTAGTGACTGAAGAAAAAATTTATTATTCTATAATTTCTTCAAGAACCTTACAGAAACGAATGAACTTTGTTTATAATTTAGAATAAAATTGGAAAAACCTTAAATGGAGGTTTTAGTTGAATGAAATCAGAAATCAATTATGATGCAGAGCAAATACAAGTTTTAGAAGGGTTAGAAGCAGTTCGCAAACGTCCCGGGATGTATATTGGTAGTGTAGGGGAAAAAGGGTTACATCATTTGGTTTATGAAGTTGTAGATAATAGTATAGATGAGGCACTAGCTGGTTTTTGTAATCAAATTAAAGTTATAATGCATGATGATGATACTATTACAGTAATTGATAATGGACGGGGAATACCGGTATCTACACATAAGAAAATGGATCGCCCGGCTGTTGAAGTTGTTATGACAGTATTACACGCTGGAGGAAAATTTGATGGCAAAGGATATAAAGTATCGGGGGGATTACATGGAGTAGGAGTCTCGGTAGTTAATGCTTTATCTGAGTGGCTAAAAGTAGAAGTGAAACGAAATAACAAAATTTATTATCAAAAATATAACCGTGGGATTCCCGAAGAAGATTTACAAGTAATTGGGGAGACTGAAGAAAGTGGAACTAAAATAACTTTCAAACCTGACCCAGAAATTTTTGAGCAACTTAAGTTTGAATATAGCACATTAACTAATCGATTAAAAGAATTAGCTTATTTAAATCGAGGTATTAACATAAAAATTGAAGATGAACGAACTGATGAAGAAAAAACTGATCAGTTTGAATATGAAGGTGGAATAGTTTCTTTTGTAGAAGAAATCAATACTCCTAATACCCCATTGTTTGAGGAAATTATCTTTTTTGAAGATGAAATTGATGATATTAAAGTTGAAATAGCAATTCAATATAACAGTGAATTTATAGAGAAAATATTTACTTTTGCTAATAATATTAATACTCATGAAGGTGGAAAACATTTGAGCGGATTTAAATCTGCCTTGACAAGAACGGTAAATGATTATGCTCGCAAAAGTAATCTGTTAAAAGAAAAAGATAATAATTTAGCTGGGGATGATATTAGAGAGGGTATTGTAGCAATTGTTAATTTAAAATTACCTGATCCTCAATTTGAAGGACAGACTAAGACTAAATTGGCTAACAGTAAGGTGCGGGGAATAGTAGATTCATTCTTATCACAAAATTTAAGTAATTTTTTAAGTGAAAACCCTGATATTGGAGAAGAAATAGTAAATAAAGCTATGGCAGCTGCTGAAGCAAGGAAAGCAGCAAAAAAAGCAAAAGAATTAACGCAAAGAAAGAGTGCTTTATCACGGACTGCTTTACCTGGTAAATTAGCTGACTGTTCTTCCCGCGACCCAGAGAAAAGCGAGATTTATATTGTTGAGGGAGATTCAGCTGGTGGCTCGGCTAAGCAGGGGAGAAACAGAGAGTTTCAAGCCATTTTACCACTTAAAGGGAAAATATTAAATGTTGAGAAAGCTCGTTTAAATAGAATTTTAGGTAATAAAGAAATTAAATCGTTAATAACTGCTTTAGGAACTGGAATAGCAGATGAATTTGATATTGAGTCGGCTCGTTATCACAAAATTATAATCATGACTGATGCAGATGTTGATGGAGCCCATATTAGAACTTTATTACTTACTTTCTTTTATCGTTATATGCGTCCATTATTAGAAGAAGGCAATATATATATTGCTCAGCCCCCCTTATACAAAGTAGATCATTATAGTGATGAATACTATGTTTATAATGATCGAAAGTTAACTAAGTTGTTAGATGAGCTTGGTGAGCGGGGAGTTACTTTACAACGATATAAGGGTCTTGGTGAAATGAATCCAGACCAATTATGGAAGACAACGATGGATCCAGAGCATAGAACTTTATTGCAGGTTCAAATTAATGATGCAATAGTGGCTAATGAAACATTTACTACATTAATGGGAGACAAAGTTGCACCACGGCGTGAATTTATTCAAAATCATGCTGATGAAGTACAGAATTTGGATATATAGGGGGATGCTTTATGAAACAATTAGTAGCTGATAAGGTAAAACAAGTTGATATTGAGAAAGAAATGCAGAGTGCATATATAGATTATGCTATGAGTGTTATTGTTGGGCGGGCTTTACCTGATGTACGCGATGGATTAAAGCCTGTTCATCGTAGAATTATGTATGCAATGTATGATTTAGGTTTGAGTCCGGAAAAATCACATAAGAAGTCAGCTAGGATTGTCGGAGAAGTTTTGGGTAAATATCACCCTCATGGCGATGCAGCTGTTTATGATACTATGGTCAGAATGGCACAAGATTTTTCTTATCGCTATCAATTGGTTGATGGTCATGGGAACTTTGGGTCAATAGATGGTGATTCTGCAGCAGCAATGCGATATACTGAGGCACGAATGGAAAACTTAACTACTGACATGTTAACGGATATAAAAAAAGACACAGTTGATTTTGTTGATAATTTTGATGGTTCATTGCAAGAACCTGAGGTTTTACCAGCAAAAGTTCCTAATCTATTAGTCAATGGTGGTGCTGGTATTGCTGTGGGAATGAGTACTAATATTCCTCCTCATAATTTAGCTGAAGTAATTGATGGGGTCATAAAAGTTATTAATGAGCCAGAGGCTGAAGTGACAGAGTTGATGAAGATAATTAAAGGTCCTGATTTTCCAACTGGTGGAATTATTATGGGCCGCAAGCCGATTAAAAGTTATTTTGAAACTGGTCGGGGTAAGGTTAAGGTTAGAGCTAGAACTACTATAGATGAAATGGCTAATAATAAATATCGAATAATAATAACTGAATTGCCTTATCAAGTAAATAAAGCTAAGCTTGTTGAGAAAATTGCTAAATTAGTTCGAGATGATAAAATAGATGGAATTACAGATTTAAGAGATGAATCTGATCGTGATGGAATGAGAGTTGTAATTGAATTGCGGCAGGGTGTTAATCCGCAAGTAGTTGAAAATAAGTTATTTAAGAAAACAAGAATGCAGACTACTTTTGGTGTCATAATGTTAGCATTAGTTGATGATGAGCCGGAAGTTTTGGGGATTAAAAGTGTAATAGAGCATTATATAAATCATCAAAAAGAGGTAATTACTCGGAGAACAAAATATAATTTAAGAAAATCAGAATCTCGTGCACATATTTTGGAAGGGTTCAAAGTGGCTTTAACTGATATTGATAGAGTAGTTGAATTAATTAAAGCAGCTGATGATACTTCTAGTGCTCGTGAAGAATTAATAGCTGAATATGAATTTTCTAAAAAACAGGCTAAGTCGATTTTAAATATGCGGTTAAGTCGGTTAACTAATTTACAACGAACTAAGATTGATGATGAATATGAAGAGTTAGAGGAAAAAATAAGTTATTATAAGTCTATCTTAGCTAGTGAAGAAAAATTATTAAATATAATTAAAGATGAATTGAAAGAAATTAGAGAAAAGTATAGTGATCCGCGAAGAACTGAAATTAGAGATCAAAATATTGATTTAGAAATGGAAGATTTGATAGATGAAAAAGATATTGTAGTTGCTACTACTAGAGATGGTTATATAAAAAGAACCAACTTAGATAATTATCGCAATCAACACCGTGGGGGTAAAGGAGTAATAGCTTTAAAGACTAAAAAAGATGATTTAGCGAATGATATCTATATTACTTCTACTCATAATTATTTATTATTCTTTACTAACAAAGGGAAACTATATAGATTAAAAGGTTATCAAATTCCTGAAGGCGGACGTCAGGCTAAAGGTATGCCGATTATTAATTTATTGGACCTTGGCCCAGAAGAAAAGATTACAAGTATAATACCTATTTCAGAATTTAAAGAAGAACAGTATTTATTTATGACTACTCAACAAGGTCTAGTTAAGAAAACTCCTTTAGAAGAGTTTAATACTAACTATACTGGTCTGATTGCCTTAGGATTGAAAGAAGATGATAAGTTAGTTGATGCTAAGTTAACTGTTGGTGATCAAGATGTTATTTTAGGAACTAAAGAAGGGCTAGCAATTAGATTCCCTGAAACAGATGTGCGAAGTATGGGTCGAAATGCTAGAGGAGTCAAAGGCATTAGCTTAAATGAAGATGATCAAGTAGTAGCTATGGATATAGTAGATGATAATAAAGAACTATTAGTTATTACTAATAAAGGTTATGGTAAACGAACTGAATTAAATCGATATAGACCACAAAAAAGAGCAGGTAAAGGAATAATTACTTTAAAAGAAACTGAAAGAAATGGAAAAGTTATTGATATAAAAACTGTAAGTGACGAAGAAGTAATTATTATTTCTAAAGAAGGTATTTTATTAAGGACTTCGGCTTCAGAAATCTCGAAAACTGGTCGTAATACTCAGGGAGTTAGAGTAATGAGGTTGAGTGATGATGATCAAGTAGTTTCAGTAGGATATATAAAAGACAATGAAAAAGTTGATAATAAAGATGAAGATAATAAAGATGAAGATAATAAAGATGAGAAGTAAGCTTTAGCTTACTTCTTCTTTTTTTGATTTATTTTATTTTTCTAAAAATCCATAATAAGGTCAGGTGAAAAAAATGAATTTGAATAAAAAAATATTAATTATTGGATTTTTTGTAATGATAGCTGGGGGATTACTAGGATGTAATCAGCAAGAGCAGGAACTAATTACTGCAGCAAATCAGGGTGATATTAAACAAGTAAAGACTCTATTAACCTCTGGAATTAATATAAAGAAAGAAAATAGTAAATCTGCTTTAAAGTTGGCCCAAAATGAGAATGATGAAGAACTAATTCAAATGTTAAAGATAGCTTCGAATGATATAAAGAGCAAAACTAGTTTGAATGATACAGTAAAAAAAGGGTACTTTAATTCAACTAAAATGTTAATAAATTCAGGATATGATATTAATATAGAAGATAGTTATGGGCGAACGCCTTTAATGTATGCAGTAATTAATGACGATCTTAAGCTGGCAAGAATATTAATAGAAGCAGGAGCAGATGTTAATGCTAAGCATAATTTAGGGGATACTGTTTTGATTGAGGCAGCTGCAGAAGGAAATTTAGAAATTGTGAAATTATTGATAGAATCAGGAGCAAATATTAATTATAAAAATAATTTTGATGGAAATACACCGTTAATAAAGGCAGTAAAAGCAAGTAATTTAAAAGTATCGGAATTTTTATTAGAATCAGGAGCAGATTTAAAAATAAAAAATAGTAGCGGATTTACTGCATTCACAGAAGCAGTTCGTGAGGATAATATAAAAATGGTGCAAATGATAATAGAAGTAGAATCCAATCGTAATATCAAATCTGAACCTAGTAAGATTAATGGAGCAAATGCTTTGACTGTAGCAGTAGATAAAGGTAATTTTAAAATGATAAAATTATTATTTGCTGCAAAATCTAATAATAATATTAAAATCAATAATAGTTCCAGCATTTTAAGGACTGCAATTGAGGATAATAATATAAAATTAGCTAAATTTTTAATAACCGAAGGAGCAAATTTAGATGTTAAAACTAAATATAAGCGAACAAATTTGATGAATATAGCTAGAAAAGGGAACTTAGCAATGGCAGAAGTTTTGATACAAGAAGGAGCAAATGTTAATGCTAAAGATCATTTTGGTGGAACTGCATTAATTGATGCGGTTCGAGAAGAAAACTTAGAAATGGCTAAATTATTATTAGAATCAGGAGCAGATGTTAATCTTCAAAATGATAATGATTATACTGCTTTGATGATAGCAGTAGATAATGATAATCATGCTTTGGTAAAAGAATTATTAGAGTCAGGAGCAGATGTTAATCTTCAAAATAATGATGGTTATACTGCTTTGATGGCAGTAGATAATGGTAATTATATTTTGGTAAAAGAATTATTAGAGTCAGGAGCAGATGTTGACCTTCAAAATAATAATGGTGG
>JBNJDB010000034.1:0-15770 GCA_051744465.1 Bacillota bacterium
TAAATCTAATCCGGCTTCTTGAATCATTTCTCCTAACTCTTGGGTGGTCAAATTACAGTCTACATCTCTATCTTGACCGCTGTCATTCATTTCTTCACGAGCTGCTTCATATTTTTTAGAAACACAAGGCATTACTGACACAGAAAATATATTAGCAGGATCTACATCAGCTTCTTCAGCATAATATGTTTTAACTAAAGCTCCAAAAACCTGTTGTGGTGATTTACAAGATGATAAATTAGGAATTAATTCCGGATAAAAGCTTTCACAGAATTTAACCCACCCCGGACAACAAGAAGTAAATTGCGGCAAATTTTCATCTGTTTCTAATCTTTTTATCAATTCAGTCCCTTCTTCCATCACTACCACATCGGCTCCAAAACAATCATCAAATACTTTATCAAATCCTATTTTTTTCAAAGCTGTAACTAGTTTGCCAGTTACTAAACTCCCCGTCTCTAATCCAAACATTTCCCCAATAGTTACCCTAATAGCTGGGGCAGTCTGAATCACCACATGTTGCTCAGGATCATTTAATGCATCCCAAACTTTTTGTTTATCATCTTGAGCATGTAAAGCACCAGTTGGACAGACTAAAATACACTGCCCACAAGTAATACAGGGAGTATCTATTAAACTGTCATTAAAAGCAGGTCCAGCCACTGAACCAAAACCTCGTTCCAAAACATCATAAATATGAACTTCCTGCACTCCAGCACAGACTTCAATACATCTTCTACACATAATACATTTGCTAGGTTCTCTAACTACCGAAGGAGATAATTCATCAACTGGATATTCATTTCTAGCCCCGGAAAAACTAATTTCACGAATCCCAAATTGTTTAGCTAATGATTGTAATTCACAATTCATACTAGCTGCACAAGTTAAACACTCAAAAGGATGATCGGACAATAATAATTCAAGCACTTCTTTTCTAGCATTTAGTACTTCTGGACTATTAGTCTTAACTTCTAATCCTTCTCTAACATCATATTTGCAAGCAGGCTGTAGTTCTTTTTCTCCCGCTATATCTACTACACAAACTCGGCAAGATCCTGGTTCATTAACCCCCTCTAAATAACATAAAGTAGGTATATCGATATCTAATTTTTCTGCTGCATCTAATATCTTGGCCCCTTCTTCTACCTCTACCTGTTGACCATCTACCGTTAAATCCACCATTAAAAAACCCTCCTTTCTCTATTTTAATTTTTGGCTATAGCATCTACCGGACATATATCAGCACACTGCCCACAGGAAATACATAATTCAGGATCTATCTCATACTTTTGCTCTTCATCTCCTCTAATAGCATCTACCGGGCAGATATCTTCACATTTACTACAAGCAACACAAATTGCTGGATCAATTTCATAATCACCTAAAGCAGAACAGACTCCAGCCGGACAGACCTGATCATTAATATGGGCCAAGTATTCATCACGAAAATATTCCAAAGTACTCAGCACTGGATTGGGAGCAGATTTACATAAACCACACAAAGCTGTTTTTTTAATATTCTCTGCCAATTCCTCTAACTTATCTAAATCTCTTTCTTCTGCTCTACCTTCAGTTATTTTAGTTAACAGCTCTAGCATCCGTTTAGTACCAATCCTACCTGGAGAACATTTTCCACAGGCTTCATCTTGAGTGAAATCTAAATAAAATCTCGCTACATCAACTATACAACTAGATTCATCTAAAACAATTAATCCACCTGACCCCATCATCGAACCTCTATCTAGCAAACTATCATAATCTAAGGGCACATCTAAATGTTCTTCGGGTAGACAACCTCCCGAAGGTCCACCAGTTTGGGCTGCTTTGAATTCGTTTCCATCCGGAATACCTCCGCCTAAATCAAAAATAACTTCTTTTAAACTAGTCCCCATCGGAACTTCAATCAACCCCGTATTATTAATATCCCCTGCTAGGGCAAAAACCTTTGTTCCTGTACTCTCTTCTGTTCCAATCTGATTATACCAGTCACCGCCTTTACGTAAAATAATAGGTATATTAGCTAATGTCTCAACATTATTAATCAAGGTCGGTTGCCCATATAATCCCTCCTGAGCTGGGTAAGGTGGTTTAGACTGCGGGTCACCCCGATAACCTTGAACTGATTCAATCAAAGCTGTCTCTTCACCACACACAAAAGCTCCAGCTCCGATTTTAAGCTCTACATCAAAACTAAAACCACTACCAAAAATATCTTCCCCCAAAATTCCATTTTGTTGGGCATTACTAATCGCTTCTTCTAATCTTTCTACTGCTAGCGGATACTCTGCTCTAATATAGACAAATCCTCTGTCAGCTCCAATAGCATAACCACCAATAGCTAATCCTTCAATCACACTATGAGGATCCCCTTCCATAATACTGCGATCCATAAATGCTCCTGGGTCTCCTTCATCAGCATTACAAATAATATATTTAGGTTGGTCTGGGTTATCATAGGTAATATCCCATTTTACACCGGTAGGAAAGCCTCCTCCGCCGCGCCCCCTTAATTTAGAAGTTCTGACCTCTTCAATTACTTCTTTAGCATCCATACTAGTAACAACCTTTTCTAATGCTTCATAACCTCCACTAGCTCGATAAGCTGCTACACTAACAGGATCTATTCGACCACAGTTACTCAAAGCAATCCGTTGCTGATATTTATAAAAATCTATATTTTCAAATTGATAAATTTTTTCTCCCGTTGTAGGATCAACATAGACTAATTCTTCAACGATTTTATTATCTACTAAATCTTGTTCAATAATTTTAGCAACATCTGCTACTTCAAGCTGACAATAAAAGGTTCCACTATCTCGCTGATCATTATAGACTACTACTATTGGCCCTTGTTCACAGAAACCAAAACAACCTGTTTCAATCACATTATATTGTTCAAGTAAATCTTGATTCTCTAATCCAGTTATCAACTTGTCATAAATTTCGCCTGCCTGTGAGGAATGACAACTTGTACCACCACAAACTAAAATTTTATTCTGTTCCACCTAATCCCCCCTTAATATAACGAATACTTTCAGCTAAATTTATCACTATTATCACAGTACTGAACTAAATTGCAAATTGCTATCCAATATCAAATAAATTGAGAATTAAGAATTGATAATTGACAATTAAAATCATAAAATCAATTTCTAAACCTAAATAATTAAAACATCTATAATTATAAGAGACCTCTAAAAAAATTTTATTTAATTTAACTAAGAGAACTCATAATAATTTAGTCTTCAGTTTCTGATTTACAGTCTGCTACTAGCTGGGAGACATCATCTACCTCTACTTGACCATGAGCTTCCCCATTGATTAAAATAACTGGAGCCATCCCACAAGCTCCTACACAACGAGTCGTCTCTAACCCAAACTTGCCATCAGCTGTAACTTGGCCTGGTTCAATTTTTAACTCCTCTTTTAATTCATCTAAGACATCACCACTACCTTTAACATAACAAGCCGTTCCCATACAAACTTCTATGTTATAATCTCCTTTTTTCTCTGTTGAAAATAATGAATAAAAACTTACTACACTATAAATTTCACTTAACGGAATACCTTGATTACGAGCAATCATCACCTGTGCTTCACGAGGTAAATACCCTACCACTTCTTGTACCTGATGTAAAGTATCAATCAAAGTGAAATCTTTTTGTTGAGCCTGATTAAATACTGTTTCTAAATCAGAATAATTATCTTCTAAATGTTTTGTATCCTCTGTTTTTTGCTTTTGCATCTTATCCCCCCCACTTAAGTAAGTTGATAGTTTACAGGTTACAGTTGATAGTTAAAAATCAAGTAATAAAATAAAACATCTAACTTGCGAAGTTAATGTAGCAATAAATAATATAACTAGCAATACACGAAGGATTAATAATTAAAACACTCTATTGTCAATTATTATTAGATTGATTTATCAATTTTATTCTTCTCAACAAAAAATAAAAAAACAACCCACAATTGGGTTGTTGAAACAAATTTTTTCTTTTTCAATAATCAAGTTCTTCTCGCAATTTAAATAAAGCTTCATCTTTATTCTTAGCCTCTAACATTACATTAAAATCTCTATCAGTTAGCTCTGTAACTTGAGCCATAAATTGGTTAAATTCTTTACTATTTATATTATCAGCATGACTAATAAATTTGTCTTGACTACGAGGCGAAGAAAAATGAATTTTAGGAGTCTCATCAACTGGCCAAGTAGACAAAATTTTGGGGAATAAATCTGTTAAATTTTCATCAGCAGTCTGATTACAATTAAAATGATGCGCATCAAAAACCATAGGTATTTCCAAGTCTTGAGCTATTGCTAAAACTTGACTAGCAGTATAAGAGCGATCATCGTTTTCAATAATCAATCTAGCTTGGATATCAGCAGATAATCTGTTGTAATTCTCTTTAAACCGTTTGGTAGCAGCTGGTTTATCACCATAAACTCCACCAATATGCAAGACAATTTTATGCTTCCTATCCAAACCCATCTCCTGTAATACCTCTGAATGATATTCCAAATCTTCAATAGCCCGCTTAACTACATCATCTTTATTACTATTCAGAACTGTATATTGGCCTGGGTGCATACTGACTAATAGATCATTGGCCCTTACAAACTCACCTATTTGTGCTAATAATTCTGCTCCTTGCTCTAAATAATTCCAATTAGTAGTTATATCATGAGTTGCTAAGGTCACCAGATCAGACGAAAAACGATATAGTTTTATATCATGCTCTACATTAAACTTTAAGATTTCTAATGTATTCTCTAAATTTTCTTGTAATAAACCATTTAATTTTTTTAACTGTTCTCCTTTAGACAATTTTTTTAAATACTTAGCAGTAGTTCTTCGATTAGGCTTACAATCTTCTAATGTTTGATTAATACAAGCATAGCCTAAATCCATTTTGATTCCAACTCCTTTATTAATTCAAACTCAACTCTAATTAGCTATTATTTTGAGGAAATAGAATTTTAAAAACTGTTCCTTCACCTACAGTACTATCAAATTCAATTTTCCCATTTAGAGTACTATGAACTAAATTATAAACTAAATTCAAACCCAACCCAGTGCCACCTTGACCACGCTTAGTAGTGAAAAAAGGTTCGAATATTTTTTGTTGCTCTTCTTCGGGAATTCCTTTTCCATTATCTTGATATTTCAATTCTACAACTTTATCTTTTACTGCAACAGAAATTTCAATTACCCCTTGTTCTCCTTCATCAAAAGCATGACGCAAAGAATTAACAGTTAAATTCGTAATTATCTGGGAAATAACTCCCGGATATGTATCTACTTCTAAGTCATTATCACCCTTAATTTCAACTCGATGATTAGTATTCTTTAATTTAGGTTTCAAACTAATTAAAATATCTTTCAAATATTCTTTTAACTTAAATTTTCTTTTCTTATTATCTGTTCTATCTACTGCTACTTGTTTAAAGTTACTTATTAGTTCCGAAGCATTATCTAAGTTTTTCAAAATCATATCTGAAGTTTCCCACATTGATTCTAAATATCCTTCCAAATCTTCGCGTTTCATCTGGTTTTCATTATATAAAGAAATAATATTTTCAGTTTTATCTGACAGATGAGATGCAGCAGTTATTCCAACTCCAATTGGAGTATTTATCTCATGAGCCACCCCCGCTACTAACCGTCCTAAAGCTGCCATTTTTTCTGACTGCACTAATTGATTTTGAGTTCTTTTCAATGCCTTTTCTTTCTTTTTTCGTTCACTAATATCCCGCGCAAAAACTTCAAAAATAGGTTGGTCTAAACTCTCAACATAAGTTACACTAACTTCTAAATCTTTAATTTGTCCACTTTTACATTCATATTTTGTTTCAAATCTTGCTTTACCTTTAGCTCTAATTTCTTGCATTTTTTTTAGCAAAGCCACTTTATCTCTAGTAATATCTAAATCATTAATATTAATATTCAAATTCATAATTTCCATTAAAGAATAGCCAAACATATTTCTAAAAGCTTCATTAGTCTCCAAAATATATCCATCCACATCCATAATCCAAAATGCATCCATTGAAGTCTGTAAAATAGTATTAATTCTATTTCTTTGCTTGCGCAACTCACCTACAAAATCCTGATTTTCTTGATAAGCTTTTCTTAATTTATTCTCTTTTTTCTTATATTCAGTAATATCATGAGCAAAAATCAAAAATATTTTCTTATCTAACTGATCAATTGAAGTAACTGTAATTTCAAAATTTTTGATTGCTCCAGTTGAGGTTTTAAATTCTGATTCCGTACAATAACTTCCATTAATCTCAATTGAACCAAGATGTTCTAAAATTTTATTTTCAACCTCTAATTCATCTAATTTCATTGCACACAACTCAGTTTGTGAATAATTAACAAGATCCATCAAGTTATCATTAACTTTTAAAATTTTCCCCTGTTGATCAACAATTAAGAAGGCATCCACAATAAATTCTAGCATAGCATCTAAAAACTTCGAATTATCAGCTATATAATTTAGAAAAAGTTTCTTATAATCCATCTTCTGCCCTCCTGACTTAAGATAAAAGAATCATCCCTACTTATATAAGCAAGGATGATTCTAGTAAAATTTATTTACACTCATTACAATAGCCAAAAAATTCAGTCCGATGATAATCAACTTCACCATTAATTTTTTCTTGTACTGTTTGATCCATATTACATTTGATCTCAACATCTAAATCAAGTACCTTATTACATTCTAAACATCTAAAATGATAATGATTTTCGGGAACACCATCAAATCTACTGTGATCACTACCATAATTCAATTCCATGATTTTGCCCATTTCTTCTAAAACATTTAAATTACGATAGACTGTTCCTAGACTTATATTAGGAATCTCTTCTTTAACCTGCTCATAAATCCAATCTGCAGTCGGGTGACAATCAGTTCCTTGCAAAACTTCCAATATTTTTTTTCGTTGCTTAGTCATACGCCTTTTAGTGACCTTCATAATTTATTATACCTCTTTCTTGATAATAGTTCTTAATTGGAATTATAACAGAAAATACCGCTAAAGTCAATTAGTACTCCTTAGTAAATCCATCCATCTAAATAAAATATTTAGTTAGAATTTCTATTACTTAATATTTCTAAAATATTAGTCTGTCATTATTTATAATATATCATATTTTTTGCAATTATACAAATTATTGCATTTGTAGTATTTTATTTATTTTGCAATCCATAACTTGAATCAAATTAATTATTTGATTTTGGATAAATGATACTTTATTCTAGTAAGAGAAGGAGATAATTAATTATTATTGAAAGTTAATAATTAATACTAATAATAGAAATAATATAATCGAGGAAGTGATAATATGGTAGTAGAAAATGATAGACATAAAGTAGCAATTATTGGTGCAGGTGGTGTTGGAGCAACTACTGGTTATGCTTTAATGGTCAAAGGTATTGCTTCAGAAATAGCTTTGATTGACATTAATAAAGAAAAAGCCGAAGGAGAAGCAATGGATTTAATGCATGGGGCTTCATTTGTCCCAGCAGTAGAAGTCTATGCTGGAGATTATTCAGATTGTAAAAATGCAGATGTAATAATCATTACAGCAGGTGCTAAACAAGAAAATGATGAAACAAGATTAGACTTAGTTAAGAAAAATACAGAAATTTTCAAAAATATTGTCCCTAATATTACTAAATATAATACTGAAGCAACATTATTAGTCGTTACTAATCCCGTTGATATATTAACTTATGTAACTTTAAAATTATCAGGTCTCCCTAAAAATCAAGTGATTGGATCTGGTACAGTATTAGACAGTTCTAGATTCAGGTCACTGATTAGCGAGCACTGCCAAGTTGCTGCTAGCAATGTTCATGGTTATATTATTGGTGAACATGGTGACAGTGAAGTTCCTGTTTGGAGTTTAACTAACATTGCAGGAACAAATTTGAAAGAATACTGTCCCGTTTGTGATTATGAGTGTGAAAAAGGAGGATTGACAAATATAGCACAGCAAGTTAAAGATTCTGCTTATGAAATAATCGAAAAAAAAGGAGCTACTTTTTATGCTGTTGCACTAGCAGTAGCCAGAATTGTGCGCAGTATTTTAAGAGATGAGGATGCTATTTTAACTATTTCTAGTTTAATGGAAGGACACTATGGAGTAGAAGATATTTGTCTTAGTCTTCCTACAATCGTTAATGGTTCAGGAGTAGAAAAGGTTTTAAATTTACCTTTAGATAAAACAGAAGAAGAGGACTTCATCAAATCAGCAGAAACACTAAAGGATATTGCAAAAGATTTAGATCTATAAATTTTAATAATTTAAAATGGGCAGAAAAGTAAATTAGGAGCTTATGTACAATTTTAAACTGCCCATTTTAAAATTTATCTGATGAATTTCTTGACAAACAAAAAAACACGTGGTATATTGTTAAACGTTGCGAGAAAAAAGAGAGCAAAAAATTATCTCTTTATTTTCAAAAATTTCTTGACAGCTATTAGAAAATAACTTATAATAGCTATTGTGCATGAGAAATAAATAATATTCACTATTTTCGGAGCATGGCTCAGTTTGGCAGAGCACCTGGTTTGGGACCAGGGGGTCGCAGGTTCAAATCCTGCTGCTCCGACCATTTTATTCTCATGCGCCCGTAGCTCAACTGGATAGAGTAGCAGACTTCGAATCTGAAGGTTGGAGGTTCAAGTCCTCCCGGGCGTGCCATTAATAATTAATATTATCGATCAATTTCATTGCGGGCCATTAGCTCAGTTGGTAGAGCATCGGACTTTTAATCCGGGTGTCGGAGGTTCAAGTCCTCCATGGCTCACCATTAGGCCCCCATCGTCTAGCGGCCTAGGATACTGGGTTTTCATCTCAGCGGCAGGGGTTCGAATCCCCTTGGGGGTACCATTTAATTTTCAAATTTACATTTGAAAATTAAAGTTGATAGTTTAAAGTTAACAGTTGACAGTTAAATTCAAAATCAAGTTCACAAGTGAAAAATTAAAACTTGTTTTGACCTTGAATCAGATTTTAACTATAAACTTTAAACTATACACTGTCAACTAAATTTATTGCGGGGACGTGGTGTAGCTGGTTAACACGCCGGCCTGTCACGCCGGAGATCGCGAGTTCGATCCTCGTCGTCCTCGCCATTTTGCTGACGTAGCTCAGTTGGTAGAGCAGCTGACTTGTAATCAGCAGGTCATCGGTTCAAATCCGATCGTCAGCTCCATTTATACAATTGACAATGTAGAATTGAGAATTAACAATTAAAATCAAAACCATTATGAATATTCTTTAAATGGTTTCTAATTATAAATTGTTCATTTTCAATTTTCAATTTAATATTGCGGAGGGGTTCCTGAGTTGGTCAAAGGGAGCAGACTGTAAATCTGCCGGCGCTGCCTTCAGAGGTTCGAATCCTCTCCCCTCCACCATTTTAAACAACAACCTAATTAGGTTGTTGTTTTGCTTTTTTGGCTTAGTTTAAAAAAGATTGCAATTGATAATATAAATCATCAGCTGACCTAACTCCAAATCCAGTATAGACAACTTCTCCTTCTTGGATCAATTTAAAGATTGGAACACTAGTAATTTTATATTTATCCCGCAATGTTGGATTATCATTAACAATACATTCTCTCACAGTTAAATTTGGAAAACTAGGAATTATTTCTTTTAAATTCTTTTTAGCTAACTGACAATAACCACAACTAGGATTAGAGAAAATAATCAACAAATTATTATTTTCTTTAATCATTTGCTCTAAATTATAAGTAGTAACTTCTAATAGTTTCTTGATTTTTAGCCCTCCTCATTTTTCGAATATATTTTTAAATCTATGAAAAAAAGAATAGAGCTTAAGCCCTATTCTTAAAATCTTCTATATAATTTTGATATAATTTATGAATTTCTTTAGTTACTGGACCAACTTTACCCGAGCCAATTTCTTCGTCATCTACTTCTATAACTCCTAAAACTTCTTTGGGAGTACTTGTAATAAATAATTCATCAGCTTGGTATAATTCTTTTAAGCTAAATGTCTCTTCTTTAACTATAAATTGCTCAGGGGCCAACTCTAAAACCAACTCTCGAGTAATTCCTGGTAGTATTTCTCCATCTTCGGGGTGAGTTAAGACTTGATTGTCTTTAACAATAAAGACACTACTACTAGTCCCTTCAGTCACAACTCCCTCTTCAGTCACAAAAATACCTTCATCTGCTCCTTGGTCCTTGGCCCGTTGGCTAGTTAAAATATTAGGTAATAAATTAGTTGTCTTAATATTACAATGTTGCCACCGCTGCTCAGGCATAGTAATAGCAGTCACACCTTGCTCTCTAATTTCAGATTCCATTTTTTTAGCTGGTAACAAATACATAACCACTGTTGGCTCTAAATCATTAGAAAAACCATGGTTCCGAGGAGCCACTCCTCTAGTTATTTGAATATATAAGCCGCCTTCTTGTCTTCGCTTACTTGTTTCATTTTTAGCCAATACTTGCTGGGCTATTTTTCTTAAATCTGCAAGATCATAATCTAAATCTAATCTTATTTGCTGTGCACTATTAAATAGTCTCTCTAAATGCTTATCTATTTTAAATAACTTCCCATTATATAATTTTACTATCTCATAAATACTATCTCCAAATTGAAACCCTCTATCTTCTATTGAAACGGTAGCCTCTTTCAATTCTACAAATTCTCCATCAACATATGCTATATTAGTCATCAAAATCCTCCTCTAAATATAAATTAATGCTCTAATTAGAATAAATCCGGCCAATCATTCTGTCTTAATGCTTCATATAAAACAATTGACACAGAATTAGCTAAATTCAACGATCTAATATCTTTTTTCATTGGAATTCTAATGCATTGCTTAGGATAATCTTCTAATATGTAATCTGGCAACCCAGCAGTCTCTCTCCCAAAAACTAAAAAATCATCTGTCTCATAATTAATTTCATCATGATAATTATCCGCAAATTTAGTAGCATAGTAAAAATTACGATCATCATATTCAGTAAATAATTCTTCTAAGTCATCATAATAATGAATATCTAATTTATCCCAATAATCTAATCCAGCTCGACGCAAAGCTTTTTCATCAGTCGAAAATCCCAGCGGCCTGATTAGATGCAAGCTAGCACCAGTACAAGCACATGTTCGAGCAATATTTCCAGTATTTGGTGGGATTTCTGGTTGATATAAGACTATATTCATATTAATTGAGCTCCTCCTTAGCTTTTTTAGCATCTAACAAATTTTCTTCATTAAAAACTCTAATTCCAGCTCTCTCTAATAAAGTAGCACTAACACCCTTGCCTTCTTTTGTAGTTCCACTAAAGCTTCCATCATAAATCATTTTAGAGCCACAAGATGGGCTTCGTGCTTTCAAAATAGCTAATTTACAATCATTATCTACAGCTTTTTCTAAAGTTTTACGTGCTCCAGCTAAAAATTCTTCAGTTAGATTTTCTCCCTCTTTACTAACTACTTGAGCCTCATTTCTTAAAACATCTTCTCCACTTCCACCTTTAATTTCAGCTGGTGGACGCGGGCTTTTTAAACCTCCTAATTTTTCGGGACAAACTTTCACTAATTCTTTCTCATTGAAGATTGCTTGTAATTGTTGATTATCACTATTAGTTCCATCATACTTACAATTATCACCTAATAAACAGGCACTAACTAAAATCATAGATTATTATCTCCCTTCTACTAACCATCTTTTAGCACTAGATAAATTATTAAATTGAGCTAACTGAATAAATTTTTTATACTTTCTTTTCCATAACTTAAACTTCAAAGATGAAATCAATTCCGGCACTATTAAAGCCACTCGTTCCAATTCAATTTTAGATAAATAATTAATAAAGATATCGAATTTACTCTCTTCTAAATCCACTTTTCTTAAATCTAAAATCAAATCTGTAATTTTTCCATTCTGTTCTAATTTAACCACTACTTCTTTACAAATTGATTTAGCCTCACTATCCTTAATTATATTACTTCCTGTTACAATAATAAAGTCCTCTTTAGATTTTATTTTATACATTCTTTTCCTCCTCTCATAAATATAGTATTTTAAAAAAGAGGAAAACGTTAAACAGGTAGCCCAGACTGGGCTACCTGTTTATTATTTGCTCTTACTTCTTAAATGTAAAGGCAAAATTTCTTTCTTATCTAATATAATTTCATGCCCGTAAGCTAATTTACTAAACTTTTTTTCAGCTTGATAGAGCGGCATTCCAGATAAGTTTACTTGTTTAAGATCACCATTCCCCACTTCACTGCGAATTAAGCTATGTAAATAATGAATTGCTTGTTGTCTAAAACCTAATAATCTTGCTCCAACTACATCTGTAGCTACTGGATCAGTTCCTGCCACCACTAAATCTGCGTTAACAGGTTTCCCTTTAGAAGGGCCTGTCCCTATCATTGCTTGATCTGCACTTAATATAGTTAAGTCTATGGGGATTAATTTCCCCATTTCTACTATAAACTCATGCAAATATTCATGAATTCCCTGGTCGGCTTTGGGATATCCATGAATTTCTGCTGGGGGCCAAGCTAAAGCAATATTTTTAATTCCCATAGAAGCAGTAGCCTCTTCATGATGTTTGATTTGCGTATACGAAATTAAGAGATCTGTTTCTACTACCAATTTATTCAGCTTTATTTTATCTAGACTTGGATGATCCATTTCAAACTCCTCATAAGGCCCATAATTGAGATCCACAAATTCAACCTCTTCTTCTTCAATAACCTTCTGATATCCAGTCTGTTCCATCACTTCAGTTGTCTTAGCTCCACCTGACCCTGCAGCAATAACAATTCTAGCTGGAGCTTGGCCCTTAATATATTGAATTAATTTCCTCAATGAATCCGGGCCAACTACAGTACCCGTCTCAGGGGCATTTGTATTAACCCAATTAGGAGTAATAGTTACTACATCCTGACTCTCAATTCTGTCTTTAATTGCTAATTGATCTAACAGATTACTAATTACATCTCCTTCTAGACCTTCTCCTAAAGCAACATTAGCTTCTTTTATTCTTCGTTCTCTTAGCATATTATCCCTCCAAAATGAATTTATGCCTTATTATATCCATCATGAAGGAATAAATACTTTAATCCCATTTAATTATTCCACAAGCTAATCTTTTTCCCGCATTTCCAGTTGGTTGACTTCGATAATCATCAGGATTTTGATGAATAATTACTGTTCGGTCTATTATATCTCTAACTTCAAATTTATTAGTAAAAAAAGCCATCCGAGCAAAACCATTATTAGAAAAAATAACAGGTAAGTCACCAGCATGATTACCATGAGGTTGGTTATGAGGGTCATAATGAGCTCCAGCAGCTTGAAAAGGGTCATTGGGGTCTCCAATTTTACAATTGCCCTTCTCATGGATATGAAAGCCATGAGGGCCAATTGGGGCCTCTCCTTCTTGAGTTGGTTCATAATCTGGTAATCCCGTTACCTCCACTACAACTTTAGTCCCACCTATTACCGGAACAAAATAGACACGCCCCTCAATCTGCGACGCTAATGGTCCACCATTAATATAAGCCTTTCCAGACCTTCTATTATTTATAAACATAGTTAGGTACCACCTAATTTCACAATTTTAATTATACTTGTCTTAAATTATTATTCTTTAAAACAACTAAATATGAGGGCTAGCTAAAAAAATAATAAAAAAATCAAATTTATAGTTGACATTTTCAATTATTTTAGATATACTAGAAAATGTCGCTTGAAAGAGAATTCATTAAATACCTAAGTCATTCTATTAGATTTATTTATGGACCTGTAGCTCAGTTGGTTAGAGCAATCGGCTCATAACCGATTAGTCGGGGGTTCAAGTCCCTCCAGGTCCACCAATTTATTATTAAAAATAAAATTACTACAGATAATAGAAACCCCCAGACCATATGGTCTGGGGGTTTCTATGTTTATTTAATTTTTTTCTAATACTAAATCATCTAATACATCTATCAAATCATCCAATTCAGGTTTACTAATCTGTTCATCTGCGCCTACTTCTTCCCCTTTATGCCTTAAATTATCTGTAATTAAAGACGAAAATATTAAAGTAGGTAGTTTTTCTAATTGACTATCACTATTAATTTTTCTAATTAGAGCATGTCCATCTAATTGAGGCATTTCTATATCAGTTATTACCCCTTGCACTGCATCAAAAATATCTTCATTTTCTTCTTTCATTTCCACTAAATAATTCCAAGCACGCTGACCATCATTAAATATCTGTAAATCAGTATAACCGGCAGTATATAAAGTTTCTTTAAGAATTTCTCTCACAGTTGGAGAATCATCTGCTAAGATTAACTTCATATTATTTCTTTCTTCTTTTCTACTTTCATCAATATTCAATTCATTAACACCAATAGATAGTTCTGGCTGAACATCAGACAAAATCTTTTCAAAATCTAGAAAATTAATTAATTTATCATCAGATTTAATCACTCCATTAACTAAATCCCCCATTAAATTATTAGGTTCTTGAATATCTTGCCACGAAATTCGATTAATTCCTATTACCCCATCAACAGCAAATAAAATCTTTGTTTGATTAAACTCAGTTAAAATCATATAATCATTATCTTCTTCTTGTTCTTGCTCTTCCCCTGAATCTAAATATTCTCTTAAATCAATTATCGTAATAACATCCCCTCTTACATTAGTAACTCCACGAACAGATTCAGGCTGTGAAGGCAATGGATTTATATCTTCTGTTTCAATTTGCAAAATTTCTTTTACTTTGATCACATTAATAGCATATAATAAGCCTTTAACTTCAAATCTTAAAATTTCCAAATCTCCAGTTCCACTTTCCAATAAAATATCATTTTGACCTGCCATTATATCAACTCCATTCATTTAATTTTTATAACCATTATTAATTTCTAAAATTAAAGTTACATTATGCTGTTAGTAACAAATTTCGATAAATTATTTGTTATTCCTTTTAATTTACACAAAATTAATAAAAAAAGAGGAGCAATTTTGCCCCTCCTAACTCAAAAAATTATTGATTCCTTGCTCTTTTCCTTATTTTTAAAATAAATCATCAATCATCTGCAAATCATCATCAATTGAACGTCCTTCAGTAGTTAGATAATTTCCTACTAATAAACCATTAACCCCTGATAACAGACTCAATGACTGCAAATCTCGCAAATTAGTCTCTCGGCCACCACAGAGTTTAATTACTTTAGTGGGATTGATAAACCTAAAAATAGCAGCTGTTTTTAAAGTTTCTAACGGCGGCATTGATTCATTACCATCTACAGGTGTACCCTCAACAACATTCAAAATATTCAACGGGATAGAATCTACATCTAACTCATTTAAAGTAAAGGCTAAATCTATTCTATCACTAAAGTTTTCACCCAAACCAATAATCCCACCACAACAGACTTCAATTCCTTTTTCTTGCAGTGCTTCAACTGTTTTTACCCGGTCTTGATAATCATGCGTAGAACAGATTTCAGAAAAATAATTTTCTGAAGTTTCTAGATTATGATTATATCTTTTTAAACCTACCTCAACTAATTTTTCTACTTGCTCTTCAGTTAACGAGCCCAAAGAAGCACAAACTTCCAAATCAGTTTCTTCTTTAATTCTAGTTACTGTCTGTGAACTACCACCATCTAAAGAAGGTGGCTTCTAAGTTCAAAACCTTCAACAAGGATAAACCCTCATTAACAGTAAAGAACTTAGTAAAGCACTATCC
>JBNJDB010000035.1:0-15575 GCA_051744465.1 Bacillota bacterium
GGAATTATTAGTTAAAACAATCAAAGAAATTAATTCATTAAATCAATTAAAAATGGCTGCAGCTAAAAAAAGGTTAGATAGTTTAACTAAACCGCCGGGAAGTTGTGGAGCAACTATTAAATTATTGAGTAAGCAAGTGGGAACTCAATTTTAAATTGTAGATATTTTGGTGCACAAAGAAGAATAGTTGAAGATAGTAAGTAAAATAATTTAAAAAAGAGTTAATAATGAAAATTGATTTAGAGACAGCAGAAAGAATGATTGAGGCAGCAAAAGAGGAAGCAGAAAAGATTGAGGTGCCAATGGTAATTTCAGTTGTTGACAATGCAGGGAAGTTAATTGCACTAGAAAGAATGGATAATGCTTTACAAGTGAGTATTAGTTTATCTCAGCAGAAGGCTTATACTTCAGTTGTGATGAGAAATACGACAAAAGAAGTAGTGAAATTAGCATAGCCAGGTAATGAATTATATGGCATTGAAGTATCTATTGATGATTTAGTAACATTTGGTGGAGGAATTCCAGTCTTTGATGGTGATGAAGTAATCGGAGCGGTGGGATTAAGTGGTAGAACAGTAGAAGAACCGAGTTTTTATAAATTAAAGCTTGAAAGCTATTAGTAATCGTGTTATACTAAATAAAAAGTTGATAAAAATATAACAATTATATAATATTTAATTGTTACTATAGGTAGAGAAAAAAAAGAAACCTCCTATGTAACTTTATCAGGTATGGGCTAATTATATCTGCTGAAGTTGAATAGGAGGTTTTTGTATTTTAAGAAATAAGCAGGTTGCATAAGCGGGTTAAGATGTATTATAATTAAGTAAAAACGCAGTATCAAAATTAAATAACTAATGTTTAGGTGCCTTTAGTTACGACTAAAGGAGAATAGGGAATCAGGTGTAAACCCTGAACGGGCCCGCCACTGTAACTAGTTAATTAGATTTGAAGTGCCACTTGGTTTTTAACTAAGGAAGGTAAATCTAATGTTAAGCTAGAAGTCAGGAGACCTGCCTAAATGTTATTTATACATCCTCGGTAGCAGGATTAGTAGGAAATGGGTATGCTATATCTAATTCCCCCAATCTTGTTTACCAAGGTTGGGGGAATTTTATGTTAAAGATGTTTTTTATAAGGGAGTTGTAATTAATGAGAGAACAATTGAGTAATAGAAATAAAATTAATAACTTAGTTAAAATTAGTTTATTAATTGCTCTGGCAGGTGTAGGTTCGTATATTAAATTCCCTAGTCCAGTAGGTAGTATTGCTTTAGATTCTTTATCTGGTTATTTAGGGGTATTATTCTTAGGAATCAAACCTGGTGGTGTTATTTTGTTGATCGGTCATCTGTTATCTTCCTTTTTAAGTGGTTTTCCTTTAGGAGCCTTGCATTTAGTGATTGCTGTTTTAATGGTAAGTTGTGGTGGTGTTTTAGGTTATTTGAAACAGAAAAATAATTATATTGCAATAATTATTACTATTTTGTGTAATGGAATTTTATTACCTGGATTATTAGCACCTTTATTAGGGGTAGGATTTACTATTGGATTAATACCTGTCTTATTACTATCTTCTACTGCTAATATTTTATTAGCAGTTATAATTAATAAAATATTAAGGGGTAATTCAATTGGATACTAATAGAGATATATCTATTATAAGCTTAAATACAGATCAATTTTTAGTAATTGCCTGTGATTCTTTAGGGGGGATTGGTCAGAAAAGTCAAGATGAAATAAAGGTAACTAATAAACTAGTTGGCAAGTTGACAACAAGAGTTGCTTTATTAGAAGTTTTAGCTAGTGGAGCTGATCCAATTACAGTAATTAATACGTTGAGTGTAGAGCTTAATCCGACGGGAGAAGAAATTATTACTGGCATTAAAGAAGAACTAAAAAAATTAGATATGAGTAATTTATTAAATGGTAGTAGTGAGGAGAATATGGCTACTGTACAAACAGGAGTAGGAATTACTGTAATTGGCAGAGTAGATAGAAATAGAATAAAGTTATTTTCATCAGAACCTAATGATCTTGTTGTATCTATTGGTATTCCTAAAGTGGGGAAAGAAGTCTTGGAATTTCAGGATGAAATTGTTGATTTGGATTTGATATTGAAATTATTAGAAGTTGATTATATTAATGAAATTATTCCTGTAGGCTCAAAAGGCATGTTGTATGAAGCTAATTTGATAGCAGATAGTAATCAATTAAATTTGCATTTGTTAGATACAAATTTAAACTTAGAACAATCAGCTGGACCAGCGACTGTGATTTTACTAACACTTGAAGAAAGAAATTTAAATAGATTAAAGAAAATAGTTAATCAACCACTTAATGTGATTGGAAGACTCGAAAAACAAAATCAATAATAGATTTAGTTAGTATATAGTAGTAAGCAATTCATAATATATTAGCAAAGAAAGATGAGGTGTTAAAATGGAGTTAACTGTTATTGGAGTTAATCATAAAAAAACTCCGCTAGAGGTTAGAGAAAAACTATCATTGACGACTACTGAAAGGGAAGAATTATTGGCTACTATAAAATCTATTGATAAGTTAGAGGAAGGAGTGGTGGTTTCAACTTGTAATCGAACTGAGTTATATATAGTAGCTAAAGATAGAAGTTATGCTCAAGATTTTGCTTTAAAAAAATTGAATCAGATTTCAGGATTTAATATTAATTTTTTAGAGGAATATATATATACTTATTATGGCTTTGAAACTGTAGAACATTTATATCAAGTGGCAAGTGGTTTAGATTCATTAGTGATTGGTGAAACTCAAATTTTAGGGCAATTAAAGACTGCATTTAAAGAGGCTAAACAAGAAGAGGCTACTAAGAAGTATTTGAACAAATTATTTCCAGAATCTTTTAAAGTAGGGAAAAGAGCACGTAACGAAACTAAAATCAATCAAAATGCTGCTTCCATTAGTTATGCAGCTGTAGAGTTGGCTCGTAAAATTTTTGGTAAATTATCGGGAGAAACAGTTTTGATCTTAGGAGCAGGAGAAATGAGTGAATTAACATTAAAAAGTTTAGTTGATTATGGAGTTAAAGGAGTTATGGTTGCTAATCGTACTTATCAGCATGGTCAAGAATTAGCTGAAGAGTTTGATGGAAAAGCTATTACGTGGAACGAAGTAGATAAATGGATTAAAGAAGTAGATATAATTATAGGCTCGACAGCCGCTCCCCATTGTGTACTTCATTATGATATGATAAAAGAGGCTATGAAAAGAAGAAGAGGTCCGTTGTTTTTAATTGATATTGCGGTGCCTAGAGATATGGAATCAGAAGTTAATGAAATCCCCGGAGTTCACCTTTATGATATAGATGATTTAAAGGAAGTGATAGAAGAAAATCTAAATGAGAGGAAAGAAGAAAAAAACAAGGTTCAGAAAATTATAAATGAAGAAGTAATAGAATTCAAAAGTTGGTTAAATAATCAACAGTGCGTACCTGTTATAAAAAAGATGAGATCACGAGCTGAAAAGATTAAAGAAGAAGAATTAAATCGAGCTTTGGACAGGCTTTCTGATTCGAATAAAGATTCTGAAGAAGTGATAACAGATTTAGCAAATCGGTTAGTCAATAAAGTTTTGCATAATCCCACAATGGGCATTAAAGAACTAGCTAATTGTAAACAAAACACTCAAAAATTAGAAGTAGTAAAAGAATTATTTGCTTAAATTATGATTTTTAGGCAAAAATCATGTACTTATAAATTCAAATTGAGGGAGTGATATTATGAAAATGACTCACCGACCGAGGAGATTGAGAAAGAATAAATCTATTAGAAATTTAGTTAGAGAAACTGAATTAAGCACTTCTGATTTAATTTATCCGTTATTTGTAGTTCCTGGAGTAGAAGTTAAAGAAGAAATTCCTTCAATGCCGGAGAATTATCATTTTTCCTTAGATTTGCTGTTAGAAGAAGTGACCGAGTTAGTAGATTTAGGGATAGAAGGAGTTATTTTGTTTGGAATTCCGAAGACTAAAGATGAAGTAGGCTCTAGGGCTTGGGCTCAAGATGGGATTGTACAGCAAGCTTGTCGGAAAATTAAAGATAAGTTTCCTGAATTATTGGTAATTACAGATGTGTGTTTATGCCAATATACAACTCACGGTCATTGTGGAATTATTGAAGAGGGTTATGTTCAAAATGATGCTACCTTAGATAATTTAGCGAAGATTGCCTTATCACATATTGAAGCTGGAGCAGATATGGTAGCACCTTCAGATATGATGGATGGCAGGATTCGAGCAATTCGAAGCGAGTTAGACCAAGCTGGTCATCAAGATAAAGCTATTATGGCGTATTCTGCTAAATATGCGTCTAGTTTTTATGGGCCTTTTCGTGATGCAGCTCATTCTGCTCCAGAAGAAGGTGACCGCAGTTCTTATCAAATGGATCCAGCTAATAGTGAAGAAGCTATGAGAGAAATTAGTTTAGATTTAAAAGAAGGAGCAGATATTGTAATGGTTAAACCAGCGTTACCTTATTTAGATATTGTCAGGAGAGCTAAGGATCAATTTAATGCTCCTATAGCTGCTTATAATGTTAGTGGTGAATATGCAATGATTAAAGCAGCTGCTAAAGAAGGATGGCTTGATGAAGAAGAAACTGCTTTAGAATCATTAATGAGTATCAAAAGAGCTGGGGCTGAGATTATTATTACTTATTGGGCTAAAAAAGTAGCAAAATTAATCCAATAGGAGGTTGGAGATAATGAAAAGGAAAAATATTTTACAAGGATTATTGTTGTTAATAGGAGTATTCTTTTATTCATCTAGAGCTTATGCTATGCATATTGCTGAAGGATTTTTGCCAATTAAGTGGGCTGGAATGTGGGGAATAATAGTGCTGCCGTTTTTGATTTTAGGAATTAGGCGCATTCGTGAGCTAGTCAATGATAAAGGAATAGAAATAAAAGTATTATTGGCAGTAGCTGGTGCTTTTGTGTTTGTTTTATCTTCGCTCAAACTGCCCTCTATAACTGGCAGTTGTTCACACCCAACGGGAATTGGATTAGGGGCAATTTTGTTTGGCCCAGGGCCAATGGTGGTTCTTGGTACTATTGTACTTATTTTTCAAGCGCTTTTATTGGCTCATGGAGGATTAACTACTCTTGGAGCAAATGTTTTTTCTATGGCTATTGTAGGAGCTTTTGTCGCTTATGGTCTTTATAGTTTAGCTAAAAAGTTGGGTTTGCCTATTTGGGCAGCTGTGTTTTTAGGTGCTGCTATAGGAAATTTAATGACTTATACAATAACTGCAACCCAGTTATCTTTAGCTTTTCCTGGTCAAAGTGGATTTTTAAATTCATTACTTAAATTCATGAGTGTTTTTTCAATCACCCAAATTCCATTGGCTATTACAGAAGGATTATTAACAGTACTGGTATTTAATTTTCTGCGGGCTTATAGTAAAGATGAATTGCGAGAATTATCGATTATTGGGAGGTAAAGATATGACTTTAAGCAAAAAAAACATGCTAATTATAATAGCTATTTTAATAATTACAATTTTGCCTTTGATTATTAAATCTAATGCTGATTTTGCAGGAGCAGATGGAGCAGCAGAAGGAGTTATCCAAGAAATGAATTCAAATTATAAGCCGTGGTTTAGTAGTCTTTGGGAACCACCGAGTGGAGAAATTGAGAGTCTGCTGTTTGCTTTACAGGCTGCATTAGGAGCAGGAGTGTTAGGGTATTATATTGGCTATAAACGTGCTGTAGGTAAAGAAGTGGAGCGAAGCAAAGATTGTTAGTTATTGATCAGTATGCTTATTCTAATCAATTAAGTTCTGTTCATCCAGGGGAAAAAATTATTTTTTCGTTAGTTACATTATTAATTGCTTTAATTAGTAATTCTATAATCATTTCAGTTGTAGTTATTTTTTTGATGTCAGGGGTGCTAATTTTAAAAGCTAAAATTCCTAAATTTGTGTTTTTAAAGCTGGTATTAGTGCCCCTGTCATTTATAATTATAGGGATAATTCCGATTATTATTTCTGTGACTACTAGTGAGCATGACTTTATTATGCAGAGGAGTTATTGGGGTTTAACGTTAGGAATTAGTAGCGCTAATTTGATAACTGCTGTTGAATTATTATTTAGAACTATGGCTTCGGTTTGTTGTCTGTATTTTTTAGCTTTAACTACTCCAATGATAGAAATAACTTCTATGCTGAGAAAGTTAAAAATACCTGCTGTGTTTATTGAATTTATGAATTTGATCTATCGTTTGTTATTTATTTTATTAGATACTGCTCATCAAATTAAGGTTGCCCAGTTATCGCGAGGGGGTTATTCTTCAATTAAGAATACTTTTACCTCTTTAGCTTATCTAGGCTCTAATTTATTGGTTAAGGCGTATTATCGAGCTAAAAAATTATCATTAGCTTTAAAAGCGCGGGGTTATAAAGGGAAAATTGAAGTATTAGATAGAGATTACCAACTATCTAAACGAAATTTAAGCATAATTGCTGTTACTGAAATAGTGCTGGTTGTTTTTTCAATTTTAGTAGAGGTGGTTTAATTGGCAGAAACAATTTTAGAAACAAAAAATATCAACTTTAACTATCCAGATGGTACTCAGGGGTTAGATGATTTATCACTAACAATTCCTAAAGGAGAAAAAGTAGTTATCTTAGGACCCAATGGGGCAGGTAAGTCAACTCTTTTTTTACATTTCAATGGAATTTTAGAGCCTGAGCAGGGGGCATTATTTTTTGATGGACAAAGAATTAGTTATGATAAAGAGACATTAACTACTTTAAGAGAAAAAGTAGGACTTATCTTTCAAGACCCAGATGAACAATTATTTTCAGCTAGTGTTTATCAGGAAATATCTTTTGGCCCTTTAAATTTGGGATTATCTAAAGCAGAAGTAAAACAGAGAGTTATAGAAGCGATGAAGGTAACAGGAATTAGTGACTTACAGAATAGACCAACTCATTTATTAAGTTATGGTCAGAAAAAACGGGTTGCGATTGCTGCAGTTTTAGCAATGAAACCAGAAGTAATCATTTTTGATGAACCTACTGCTTGGTTGGATCCGCAGGGAGCAGAAGAAATAATTTCTTTTTTAGATGAATTGACTGCAAGTGGTATAACAATAGTTATGGCTACTCATAATGTTGATTTAGCTTATGAGTGGGCTGATTATGTTTATATTATGAATCAGGGCACTAAAATTGCGTCAGGTATTCCAAGTGATGTTTTTAAAAATAAAGCTTTGTTAGAAAAAGCAAGTTTAGTGCAACCTTTGGTCTTAGAGTTGTATCAACAACTTCAAGACCAAGGAATAGTGAGCCCTAATCAGCATCCTAAAACTAAGGATGAGTTATTGAAATTAATTAAAAATTAAGGAGTGAAGATTATGAAAACGGGAGTTGTTATTTTAGGACATGGTAGCAGAGCAGAAGAAGCAACAGAAGTGTTTAATCAAATAGTGGAGATGGTGAAAGAAAAGATTGATTATGATTTTGTAAAAGGAGCAGCAATGGAGTTAGCAGAGCCGACTTTAGACCAGAGTGTAGATCAATTAGTGCAGCATGGAGTAGAGCAGATAAATATAATTCCGTTGTTCTTATTTCCTGGAATTCACATCCAAGAAGATATCCCTGAATTAATTGAAGAGTTAGAAACCGAATATCCGGAGGTGCAGTTTAATTTTGGTCAAAATATTGGAGCAGATGAAAAAATTGCTGAGATTGTAGTAGATAGAATTCAAAAGTTAGGATAATTAAAGGTTAGATTAGAGTGGTAAATAGAGGAGGTGAGTTTTAAGATGGAAATCATCCAAGACCCGAAAAAAATTGAAAGAAAAAGTATGGCAATTATTGCAGAGGAACTTGGTGAACTTGATTGTTCGCCTGCAGAAGAAAAAGTGATTAAGAGAGTTGTTCATGCGACTGCAGATCCTGAAATTGCTGAGTCTGTGATTGTTTCTGAGTCAGCTATTGAATCTGGTCTTAAGTCTTTAGACCAAGGGAATAATATTATAACAGATGTTAATATGTTAAAGGCGGGTATTAATAGTACTAAAGTAAGTAAGTTAGGGGGCACAATTAATTGTTTTATTAGTGACGAAAAGATTGCAGAACAAGCTAAAGAGGCTGGGATTACAAGATCAATGATGTGCATGAGAAAAGCAGTGCAGGAGCAAGAAAATAAAATTTTTGTAATTGGGAATGCTCCGACTGCTTTATTTGAATTGATTAAGTTAGTCAATGCAGGGCAGGCAAATCCTGATTTGATTATTGGAACTCCAGTCGGTTTTGTAGGTGCTAAAGAATCAAAATTAGAATTAGAGAAGGTTGAGGTGCCTTATATTACTCTGCGGGGAAGAAAAGGTGGTAGTGCAGTAGCAGCTTCTATAATGAATGCTTTACTTTATATGTAATCTATAGTTAAGGGAGTTAAGGATATGGCTTTTAATTCCTATGTGGTGAAAAATGGTAAAAAATTGAGGCGTGGTTATACAACTGGCAGTTCGGCAGCGGCTGCTGCTAAAGCAGCAGCTAAGATGTTAGTTACTCAACGGCAAGTAGACAAGATAAAAATAGATACTCCAGCAGAAATTGAATTAAATTTAGAAGTAGTAAACCCTAGATTAACAGCTGATTATGCTCAAGCATCTGTGATAAAAGATGGAGGAGATGACTCTGATGTCACAGATGGTCTAGAAATAATAGCTAAAGTAGAAGAAATTGATTCAGGTATTGAAATTCGAGGTGGAGTAGGAGTTGGTCAGGTTACTAAGCCGGGTTTAGCTGTTGATGTAGGCCAAGCTGCTATTAATCCTGTACCGCGAAAAATGATAAGAGAAGAAGTGCAGCAAGTTTTGCCTCTTGAGGTAGGGTTACAGATAACTATTGCAGTGCCGAAAGGAGCAGAGGTAGCTAAAAAGACCTTGAATTCTAAATTAGGTATTCTAGGTGGCATTTCTATTTTAGGAACCACTGGAATTGTTGAACCGATGTCCGAACAGGCTTATAAAGATTCTTTAGCTTTAAAGATTGACCAAGCAGTAGCTAGTGGGATAGAGGAATTAGTACTGGTCTTTGGTAATTATGGAATCCGTAGAGCTAAGAAAATGGGTTTTGAAGCAGAAGAAATTGTGAGAATGAGTAATTTTGTCGGCTTTATGTTAAACCATTGTGTTGAACAGGGAGTAGAGAAAATAACTATTATTGGGCATCTAGGGAAGTTAGTTAAAGTAGCAGCAGGTATTTTTGATACGCACAGTAAGATTGCTGATGCTAGGTTAGAGACAATAGCAGCTTATACTGCTTCATTAGGAGGCGGTCAAGAGTTAGTTAAACAGATTTTAGCTGCGAATACGGCTGAAGAAACAGTGGCAATGATTAAAGAAGCAGGTTTAGAGGAAGTTTTTGACTTGTTAGCGCAGCGAGTAACTACTAGGGTGGAAGATTATATTGGGGGAGAACTTATAGTTGAAAGTTGTTTATTTGCAATGGAAGCTGGGATTATAGGGAGCAATAAAATCAATTGAGAATGGAAAATTGAGAATGGAAAATTGAGAATGGAGAATTAAAAAATAGCAAAATAGTAATTAAACAATAAGAAATAAGATAAAACAGATTACACAGAGAGGCTTTAGTAGAAGTGATTGCAAATGAAAGTCAAAGCAAGTTTAAAACTACTATTAAAAAGAAAGGATTTACTTTATGAATAAAATTCAGATTGCCGGAATTGGTCCCGGGACACAGGATTATTTATTAGCAATTACTAAACGGATTGTAGAAGAGGCTGATGTTTTAATTGGCGGGAAAAGGGCTTTAGATCTGTTTTCTGAATTAGATAAAGAAACAATGAAGATTACTTCTGATTTAACAGCTGTTAAAGACTATATTAAAAATAATTATCAAAGTCAGCAGCTAGTAGTGCTAGTGTCTGGAGATCCGGGGCTGTATAGTATGTTAAAGTATCTTAAAAGATATTTTGCTGAAGAAGAATTAGAGGTAATTCCAGGAATTAGTGCTATGCAGTTAGGTTTTGCTAAAGCTAAGATGGTGTGGCAAGATGCTAAAATTACTAGTCTGCATGGCAACGATAATAAAGAACAGTTATTGAACTTAGTGCAAGCGGAATCTAAAGTAGCCTTCTTTACTGATAATCAGCTGCCCCCGCAGGAAATTGCTGCTTATTTATTAGAGCAAGGGCTAGACAAACAAGGAATGGTAGCTGAAAATTTATCTTATCCCTCTGAAAGAATTGTAAAAGGAAGTCTTGAAAAAATAAGTAGTAAGCAGTTTGGCGGTCTCTCGGTGATGGTGATTTATGATGAGTGAGTGGAAGTATCAAACGCCGGGAATTCCTGATGATAAGTTTATTAGAGGTCAGATTCCGATGACTAAAGAAGAGGTTAGAGCAGTTACTATTGCTAAGTTGAGATTAAATAAAGACAGTACTGTTTACGATATTGGAGCAGGGACAGGCTCTTTAACAGTGGAAGCTGCTCTGCAAGCTGTAACAGGAACAGTTTATGCGATAGAACGTGAGTCAGAGGGCGTCGATTTAATTCAGCAAAATATAGATAAGTTTAGCTTAGATAATGTAGAAGTAATTTCAGGCTTAGCCCCTGCAGTTCTAAAAGAATTACCACTAGTGGAGCGAGTGGTAATTGGAGGTAGTGGTGGTCAGCTCAAAGAAATTTTAACTGTTGTTGATAATAAATTATCTAATGGTGGCAGAGTGGTAATTAATGCAATTACTTTAGACACTCTGCATCTTGCTCGCAAAGAGTTAGCAAGGTTAGATTATGAAATAGAAATTTGTAATTTAGCAGTGACTAGGACTAAAGAAGTAGGTCACTATCAAATGTTAGATGGATTGAATCCGATTTATATTATTTGCGGAGAAAAGAGGTGCCAAGATGAAACAAGGTAAATTATATGGTTTGGGAGTTGGACCAGGCGATCCCGAACTATTAACTTTAAAGAGCAAACGAATTTTAGAAGAAGTTGATGTAGTTTGTACTCCCCAGTCTAAACCTAATAAAGATAGTTTAGCTTTGGAAATTATAACAGAAATAGTTGATTGTCAAGATAAAATAAGACCTATCCATTTCCCGATGACGAGTCAGCAAAAAAAGTTAGAGGCTGCGTGGAAGCAAGCTGCTAAAAGAATTATTAATTTATTAGAACAAGGTAGAGATGTAGCTTTGATTACTATTGGTGACCCTTTATTTTATAGTACTTATAGTTATATTATGGAGCGAATAAAAGTTAAATATCCTCAGCAGATTGAAACAATACCAGGTGTTAGTTCAATTAATGCATGTAGTAGTCAATTGAACTTGCCTTTGGCACAAGGTGATGAAAAGGTTGCAGTTATTCCAGTAAGTGATAATTTAGATGAGATTGAAAACGGATTATTAAATTTTAAAAATGTTATTTTACTGAAAGTAAGTAGGAACTATAATCAAGTTGTAAAGTTATTAGAGAGGTTAAATTTAAAAGAAAAGAGTATTTTTATTAGCCGGTGTGGGCAAGAAGAAGAATTTAGTACTACTGATTTAGATGCTTTAGAGGCAGACAAAATAGATTATTTATCACAAATTATTGTTAAAAGAAAATAAGGGTTAGAGGGAGGTAGATTAATGAAAGTATATTTTATTGGAGCAGGACCTGGTGATCCAGAGTTGTTAACAATTAAAGCTAAAAAAGTTTTAGAAAAAGCAGAAATTGTTATTTACGCGGGTTCTTTGGTTAACCCCGAGATTTTAAATTATGCTCCTCAGGCAGAAGTTTATAATAGTGCAGGCATGACATTAGAAGAAGTACTTGAAAAAATGGAAGAAGCGAGTGCAAAAGATCAAATAGTAGCTAGAGTGCATACTGGAGATCCTAGTATTTATGGTGCTTTACAGGAACAGATAGATTACTTAAAAGAAGTAGGGATTGACTATCAGATTATTCCGGGGGTTAGTTCTTTTTTAGCAGCTGCAGCAGCAGTAGAGCGAGAATTCACATTACCAGATGTTTCTCAAACAGTGATTGTAACTAGATTAGAAGGACGAACTCCAGTGCCTGAAAAAGAAAGGTTGCATAAATTAGCTAAGCATAATACTTCGCTGGCTGTCTTTTTGAGTGTGCATATGATTGCTAAAGTCGTGGAAGAATTAAAAGAAGAATATCCTATGGAAACGCCTATTGCTGTGGTACAAAAGGCATCTTGGAGTGATGAACGTGTGGTGCAAGGACAGTTATCTAATATAGTAGAACAAGTAGAAGAAGCAGAGATCACTAAGACAGCAATGATCTTAGTTGGTGATTTCTTAGATAGTGATTATAAACATTCAAAATTATATGATAAAAACTTTAGTCATGAATTTCGGCAGGCTGAAGAATAATGAATTTAGCTGTGATTGCTTTAACCTCATCGGGTGAAGAGTTAGCATTAAAATTAGAAAAAAAGTTAACTGATGTTGATCTATATGTAGCAGCTAAATTAAATTCTAATGCTGAGGTTAATGAATTTGATTCTTCTTTACAAGAATTAGTGGCAGAATTATTTTTGCAGTATGATGGACTCATTTTTATTATGTCTTTAGGAATTGTGGTGAGGGTACTAGCCCCTTATATAGAAGATAAAAGAGATGACCCAGCAGTAGTGACTATTGATGAAACAGGAGCAAATGTAATTAGTACTTTATCAGGACATTTAGGTGGCGCTAATCAATTAACAGCTAAAATAGCGAAGCAAATTGAGGCTTATCCAGTGATTACAACTGCTACAGATTGTCAAGGTAAACTAGCTTTTGATCTATTAGCTCAACAACTCAACTGTGAAATTATTCCTTTTGATAATTTGAAGCTGGCTAATGCAGCCTTGGTTAATGAACAGAGAGTTAATATTTTTAGTGATTTAGAATTAGAATTAGATTTAGCTGAAAATGTTGCCTTATTTTCACTAGATGATTTAGGGTCTAAAAAAGGCTTTCCAGTCATTATTTCTAATCAGATAATCGAAATTTCCGGGGCTTATTTACAACTTGTGCCCCAAAATATAATTTTGGGAGTTGGCTGTCGTAAAGGTGTAAGTGTTAAACAAGTTGAAACAGCTATTAATTTAGCCTTGCAAAAATTAGGTTTAGCCAAAGCAAGTGTTAAATCTATCGCAACTATAGATTTAAAGAAAGATGAATCAGGGCTGAAAGAAGCAGCAGGAAAATTGGGAGTAGAGCTTGAGATTGTTGCTCGCGAAGAGATTAAAAAAGTTGATTTTGACTATACGACTTCAGAATTTGTTAAAGAACAGATAGGAGTTGGAGGTGTTTGTGAACCGACAGCTCTGTTAAGTGCTGAGGAGGGTGAATTATTATTAGACAAGACAAGCAAAAACGGAGTAACAGTGGCAGTAGTGAAGGAAAATTATATGTAGTTGGGATTGGCCCTGGCGATATTGAGCAGATGAGTTTAAAGGCCTATAGATTATTGCAAGAAGTCGATACTATAGTAGGTTATAGTACTTATATTGATTTAGTAGCAGAAATTTTAGCCCCTCACCAAGCGACGATTAGTACTGGTATGGGAACAGAAGTTGAACGTTGTAAAGAAGCGATTAAATTGGTACAGCAGGGATTAGAGGTAGCCTTGATTAGCAGTGGTGATTCTGGGGTTTATGGAATGGCTGGTTTGGTGTTAGAATTGGTTGAAGAAGAAACAGGAGATATTTCTGTAGAAATAATACCAGGAATTACAGCAGCAAATGCAGCCGCAGCTTCTTTAGGAGCCCCCTTGATGCATGATTATACGGTAATTAGCTTAAGTGATTTGTTAACACCATGGGAAGTAATTAAAAAAAGACTAGTTAAAGCAGCAGAGGGTGATTTTATTACTGCTCTTTATAATCCTAAGAGTAAGCAGCGAGTTAAACAGATTGAAGAAGCTAGACAGATTTTTTTACAGCAGCGACCTGCTGATACTCCAGTAGGTATTGTCCGCAGTGCTAAGCGAGGGGCTGAAGAAATAGAAATTACTACTTTAGAGCAGATGTTAGAGTTTGAGATTAATATGTTGACGACTGTGATTATTGGTAATTCTGATACTTATTCAACTCAAGACCTGATGATTACACCTCGAGGATATCAATTATGATTTTAGTATTAGCAGGAACTAAAGATAGTCGCGAAATTATTGATAAGTTAAAACAGAATGAATCTTCAATTATTGCTTCAGTAACAACTGAATATGGAGCAGATTTATTGTCTGATTTAGATATTATAGTTAAACAGGAGAAATTAGATTATGCAAATATGGAACAGTTGATAAGAGATTATGAGGTTGACACTATTATTGATGTTACTCATCCTTTTGCTGTTACAATCTCAAAGATTGCTTTAGAAGTTAGTGCTAAATTAAATATAAAGTATATTCGTTTTGAGCGGGATAGTATAGATATTAGAGAACATGAGTCATTAATTAAAGCTAATAGCTATCAAGAAGCAGCTCGCCAAGCTAAAGGGTTTGAAAAAATATTATTAACGATTGGCAGCAAAAATTTAAATTATTTTACAGCTGAGATAGAAGATTGGGAGCAGAGATTGTTAGCTCGAGTGTTACCTAACTGGAAGTTTATTAAACGAGTCCAAGATTTAGGTTTCAGCCCGCAAAATATAATTGCTATGCAGGGCCCATTTAGTAAGCAGCTAAATAAAGTGTTATTAGAAGATTATAATATTGATTTATTAGTAACTAAGGCTAGTGGTAAAACTGGGGGAGTAGATACTAAACTAGAGGCGGCTTCAGAATTAGATATTCCGGTATTGTTGATTACAAGACCAGAATTAGATTATAATAATTTAGTTAAAAATCATCAGGAGTTACTACAAGAAGTAAAAAAGAGGTGAAGATTAAATTGAAACTATTAGAGAGAACAGTTGATCACATTACAGAGTTAAACCATGGCAAAATGAGGCAAGCGCAGAAAAGATTAGATAGTTTAACTAAACCGCCAGGTAGTTTAGGCAAGTTGGAAGAAATAGCAGTTCAGCTAGCTGGTATTAGCGGGGAATTGTTGCCAAAAGTTGATAATAAACATCATGTTGTAATGGCGGGTGATCACGGCGTAGTTGAAGAAGGGGTTAGTGCTTTTCCCCAGCAGGTAACAACCCAAATGGTGTATAATCTTTTAAATGGTGGGGCTGCTATTAATGTGTTAACTGAGCAAACAGGGGCAGAAGCGACAATTGTAGATATAGGAGTTGCTCAAGAGATAGAGGGAGAAAATTTATTGAACCGAAAGGTTAAATATGGAACAGATAATTTTGCAGTTGGCCCTGCTATGACAAGAGAAGAAGCAATTTGTAGTCTTGAAGTAGGAATTGAAGTTGCCGAAAAACTGATTAAGCAAGGGGCTAATTTAATTGGCACTGGTGAAATGGGAATTGGTAATACTACTCCCAGTAGTGCTATTTTAGCAGCTGCTAGTGACCTATCTTTAGAGCAAATAGTAGGTTATGGAACTGGGATTGATGAAGCAGGACTGGAAAAGAAAAAGAATGTAATTGCTCAAGCTCTAGAAGTGAATCAACC
>JBNJDB010000036.1:0-15155 GCA_051744465.1 Bacillota bacterium
GCAGAAGCCAGAACTAGAAACTGCTACAATGAGTTATACAGACTTAGATCAATTATTAGCTGAGTCTGATGTCATCAGTCTCCATTGTCCTCTATTAGATAGTACAAGAGGTATAATTAATAGCGAAGCAATTTCGCAGATGAAAGATGAAGTTTTGCTTATTAATACAGCGCGGGGAGAATTGATTGTTGAAGCAGATTTAGCAAGAGCATTAAACCAAGGTGTAGTAGCAGGTGCAGCCTTAGATGTATTAGCCGAGGAACCACCAGATAGTTCTAATCCTTTATTGACTGCTGAGAATATAATAATTACCCCTCATATTGCTTGGGCAGCTCAGGAATCCAGACAGCGTTTATTAAATATTGCAGTTGAAAATTTACAAGAATTTTTAGCAGGTAATTCTAAAAACATAGTTAAATAGCAAGAAACCGCTTTTAGATAAGCGGTTTCTTAGTTTGATAGTTATATTTTTGAGTAATGGATTCTATTTTTGAATAATTTCTGTCCGATAGCCATCAGGGTCAGTTAAAAAGTAATACCCATCGCTTGATTCAGTTAAACTCTTTAGTTCTCCTACCTCATACCCAAGTTCTTGATGTCGTTGGTAAGATGCTTCTAAATCATCAACTTTAACAGCAAAATGGCTGAAACCATCTCCGATTGTATAAGGCTCTTCTTGATCATAATTATACGTTAGTTCGATTTCAAAGTCACCTGTTGGGCTTTTTAGATAGACTAGAGTGAATTTAGATTCTGGAAAGTCTCTTCTATTAGCTACTTCTAAATTTAGTGCTGTCTGATAAAATTCAATCGATTCTTCTAAGTCCATAACTCTAATACAAGCATGAACAAAATCATAATCTTGACTCATTAAGAATCACCTTCCTTATGTTGATTTAATAGCTTTGCTTAATTAAAGTTTAATCTATAGCGGTTACATTTGTCAATATTATTTGCTAAAAAAGAAGATATAGTTCTAATTAGAGGTTTATAGTTTAAAAAGCAGATTTACTTTGATATAATAAAGCAAACTAGTATAGAGTAGAAAGGATGAGTAGAATGAAATATATAAGTACGCGTGGGAATTATCAGCCAGTAGTATCAGCTAAAGCAATTCAATTAGGGATGGTTCCTCCTGGAGGATTATTTGTGCCTGAGGAAATACCGTCATTACAAGAAGATGAGATTTATCAATTGCAGGAAAATAGTTATCAACAGATTGCAGAGAAAATTTTAGGCAAGTTTTTAACTGATTATAGTAGAGCAGAATTAAAAGGAGTGATTAATAAAGCATATAATGGAGATAATTTTACTGATGAGCAGATTACTCCTTTAGTTAACTTAGAAGATGACCAATATATTTTAGAGCTATGGCAAGGGCCAACAGCTGCCTTTAAAGATATGGCACTACAGTTGATGCCTCATTTACTAGTAAAAGCGATTGAAAAGGTTGAGTTAGAAGACGATGTTGTTATTTTAGTTGCTACTTCTGGTGATACCGGTAAAGCAGCTTTAGAAGGATTCAAAGATCTAGAGGGGATTGATATCATCGTCTTTTATCCTGGAGATGGAGTTAGTAAAATACAAGAATATCAAATGCTAACTACAAGTGGCAAGAATACTTCAGTAGTAGCCGTAGAAGGAAACTTTGATGACTGTCAAAGTACAGTTAAAGAAGTATTTGGTGACCAAGAATTCAAAGAATTGCTAGGGGATGCAGGCTATCGTTTTTCTTCTGCTAATTCTATTAATTGGGGTCGGTTGGTGCCACAGATTATTTATTATTTTGCTGCTTATGCATATTTGCTAAAAGATGGTCAACTAGAGCCTGGTGAAAAAGTTAATTTTTCTGTACCTACAGGTAATTTTGGAAATATCTTTGCCGGTTATTATGCTTATTGCATGGGTTTGCCTGTTAATAAATTCATTTGTGCCTCTAATGACAATAAAGTTTTAACTGATTTCTTAGCAACAGGAGTCTATGATATTAATCGTGATTTCAAGAAGACAATTAGTCCTTCAATGGATATCTTAATATCTTCTAACTTAGAGCGATTTTTATTTGAAGTAACTGGACATGATAGTGCCAAAATAAAGGAATGGTATCAGCAATTACAGAGTGCAGGTCGATTTGAGATAGACGAAGCTACTAAAGATAAAATTAATCAACTGTTTGTAGGTCAGTATGCAACAGAAGAAGAGACAAAAGAGACCATCCAACAGGCTTATCAACAGCACAATTATTTGTTAGACACTCATACTGCTGTAGGAGTCAAAGCAGATTGGAAAGCATCATCGCAATTAGACGGAGGAGCAGTTACTATTGTAGATTCAACAGCTAATCCTTATAAATTTGGTCGAGCTGTTTTAGAGGCGTTAACAGGAGAAGATAAAGCAGATGAAGATGAATTTGTAATTTTAGATCAATTACAAGAGTTAACAGGTCAAGAAGTACATCGGGGTTTGCAAGGTCTTGATGAGCGAGAAGTTAGACATAACAGAAGTTGTACTAGTACCAATATTAAAGAAGAAATTAAAGATGTTTTGGGCCTGTAAATTCTTAAATTAGGGAGTTTTTTTTCATGAAAGTAGCTTTAGTTAGATGTTTAGAGACAGAAGAAGAATGTGGAGGTAATCATTGTTTTCAAGCAATGGAGAATAAAGAAGGTGCTTTTCAAGAAATAACTACAGATATAGAATTAGTTGGAGTGACAAGCTGTGGTGGCTGTCCTGGAGACAAGATTACTGAAAAAATAGAATTAATAGTTTCTAGTGGTGCTGATGCAGTAGTTTTAGGCTCCTGTATTAAACTGGGGACACCGATTGGACATTCTTGTCCTAATTTTGCTCAAATGATAGAGCAGATAAAAGAATTGGATCCCGCTATTGAAGTTATCGAGTGGACTCATCACGAAGACTGGTCTGATATTATAATCGATCGGATTAAAACTACAAATTTAACTAATTTGGATAGATTTTTTACTAAAGGAATTAAACTTTAAATTATTGTTGTTGCTGTTGTGATAATTGTAGATAGAGGAGTTGAAGAGCTAGTGAAAGTAGCCTTGATTCGCTGTGGGAAACAAGAAGAAGGATGTATTGCTCAACCATGTTTAAATTTAATTAAAAAGAAAAAAAACAAGTTTGCCGAGCTAGAAGAGATAGAATTAGTGGGCTTAATTACTTGTGGTGGCTGTCCGGGAAAAAAGATTAGTATTAGAGCCAAAAGATTAATTGAGGACGGGGCAGATAAGGTTGTTTTAACTTCTTGTATTACTAAAGGTAGTTGCCGGTCTGGTGGTTGTCCTTATTATGATAATATAAAAAATTCGTTACTAAGTGTTATTGGTAGAGACAAGATTATTTTTTCAACGCTTTAAAGTTAACAGAGACCCAGTGAAAAATACATTTAAGAGATATAGACTAGATTCACCTATTATGACAGAGAAAGCTATTTTTGCTTTCTCTGTCTTTTTTTTATTAATTATTTTTTAGAAATAAATATTTCTTATAGTAGTTATAACAATAATTTATTTTTTGAAAAAATGTAAAAAAAAGAGATTTATTTATCAATCATGGTTGAAATATAATCATGATTATGGTAATATAGTATTAAGCTAAAAAATAATCATATGGAGGTGGGATTGTGTTAGAGGATAAAAAAGTTATTGTTATTGGCGATCGAGATGGTATTCCAGGACCAGCTATTAATGAATGTATTGAGACAACTGGTTCAGAAGTAGTCTTTAGTTCCACTGAATGTTTTGTGTGAACAGCTGCAGGAGCTATGGATCTAGAGAATCAAAAGAGAGTTAAGGAGATCACTGAAGAACATGGGGCAGAAAATGTAGTAGTTGTTTTAGGCGGGGCAGAAGCAGAAGCATCTGGCTTAGCTGCTGAAACAGTTACTAATGGTGATCCAACTTTCGCAGGTCCATTAGCAGGGGTTCCGTTGGGACTCAGAGTTTATCATATTTTTGAATCTGAAATCACAGATGAAGTTGATGAAGATGTTTATGAAGATCAGATTAGTATGATGGAAATGGTATTAGAGGTTGATGATATTGTTGATGAAGTATCTCTTTATCGGGGGAAATATTGTAAGTTTGATTAGTCCTATCGACAAGGTGAAAATTGTCATTTTAAAGGACTAATATAATTTTATCAACATTGTGTATAAAATCACAATAAAATACTAGGATCACAATCAGATGGGAGTGATTCTAGTATAAATTTATTATTTTAGCAAAAATGAATGAATATTTCTTATACTTATAATATTTTTAATAGTCTGATAATTAAAATGATAGTTTGATAACAGAAAGGGGTGTGTAGCAGTGCGTTTAGAGATGAATAATTTTCCTGTGGAAGATGTTGTTTTCGGTGAAGAGACCTCTTATCAAGATAAAGTATTAACAATTAATAAAGAGGAAGCTTTAAAAGTCGTGAAAAAAGATGATCATATTACTGAAGCGGATATAAAAATAGCTCGACCGGGAGAAGAAAAGCGGATTGTCCCAGTTAAAGAGGCAATTGAGCCGCGATATAAAGAAGATGGTTCTATTTTTCCTGGTGTAATTGATGATGTAGAACAAGTTGGTGAAGGAGCGACAGCTGCTTTAAAAGGATGTAGTGTTTTAGCTGTTGGGAAACATTGGGGTAGTTTTGGTGATGGTTTAATTGATATGAGTGGTGATGGAGCCAAGTATACTCTTTTCTCTGAGCTAGTTAATATTTGTTTAGTTGCTGATACAGATGAAGAGTTTGAACGAGATGAACAACAGAAAAAGAATCATGCCTTAAGATGGGCCGGACATAGACTAGCTAAATATTTGGGTACTGCTGTTAAGGATTTAGAAGCAGAAGAATCTGAACAGGAATTGTTTGAATTAGACCCAATTACAAAACGGTCAGAAGAAGAGAGCGAACTTCCATCAGTTGTATATGTTATGCAACCACAATCTCAGATAGAAGAGTTAGGGTATAATGATTTAGTTTATGGTTGGGATACAAATCGGATGTTACCTACCTTAATGCATCCTAACGAGATACTAGATGGTGCAATTATAGGTGGAAGTTATATGTGTTGTTCTTCAAAGTGGTCAACTTATGATTTCCAAAATTGTCCTACGATTAAGAGATTATATGAAGAACACGGAAAGACAGTTAATTTTTTAGGTGTAATTATGTCTAATTTAAACGTAGCTCTAGAACAAAAGGAAAGAGCAGCTATGTTTGTACAACAACTGGCTACATCTTTAGGTACGGATGCAGCAATTATAGCCGAAGAAGGTTATGGTAATCCAGATGCTGATTTTATTGAATGCTTTAAACTTTTAGAAGAAGCTGGTATTAAAACTGTTGGAATGACTAATGAATGTACTGGTACAGATGGTTATTCTCAACCACTAGTTGCATTAGATGAAGCAGCAGATGCAATTGTTTCATGTGGTAATGTTTCTGCTTTAATTGAACTTCCTCCAATGGAAACAGTAATTGGGGAATTAGAATCACTTAAGAGAGATGGTTTGGCTGGTGGATGGGAAGATGATGAAAAACTAGGACCTTCAGTAAGAGAAGATGGTTCAATTATCATGGCAAATGATTCAATGTTCTGTGGAGATGGAATTCTTGGTTGGTCTCCAAAGACAATGAAAGAATTTTAATCTAAATATTTAAGGAGGTGTAAATGCATGAAAAAAGCAATTTTATATTTGAATCAATTCTTTGGACAAATTGGTGGTGAAGATAAGGCTGATTTTGCTCCTGTAATAAAAGAAGGCCAAGTTGGAGCAGGGATGTTACTTAATAATCTGTTAGAAGATGCAGAAGTAAGTCATACAATTATTTGTGGAGATAACTTTATGGGATCAAATGAAGAAGAAGCTGTAGATACTATATTAGGTTTTTTAGAAGATAAAGACTTTGATATATTCTTTGCTGGACCAGCTTTTCAAGCAGGACGATATGGTAATGCTTGTGGTGTAATCTGTAAAGCTGTAAAAGAGAAATTTGGTGTACCTGTTATTTCTTCTATGAATGAAGAAAATCCTGGTGTTGAGATGTTTAAAAAAGATATTGATATATTCCCAGGTGGAAATAGTGCAGCAAAGATGAGAGATGATATGGAAAAGATGGCTGAACTTGGAAATAAATATTTAACTGGGGAAACAGGTCTTACTGCAGAAGAAAAAGGAATCTACATTAGAGGGAAGAGACATCAGGTTTGGCTAGAAGATGAAACGCCTGCTGCTGATAGAGCTGTAGATATGTTATTGAAGAAGATAAATGGTGAAGAGTTCAAGAGTGAATTACCAATGCCTAAAATTGATAAAGTAGCAATTGCTGATCCAATTGAAGATTTAAGTGAGGCTACAGTAGCTTTAGCCACATCTGGTGGTATTGTTCCTGTAGATAATCCTGATAATATTCAATCTGCTTCCGCTACTAGATGGGGTAGATATGATATAAGCGGTATGGATAAGTTAGAGAATAGAGAAGCAGATGCATTTAAAACAATTCATGCTGGTTATGATCCAGCTGCTGCTAATGAAGACCCTAATCGTGTTTTACCTTTAGATGCATTAAGAGCTTATGAGAAAGAAGGAAAGATTGGAAAAGTTGATGATTATTTCTATGCGACTGTTGGAACTGGAACAGCAGAAGCTGAAGCAGCAAGAATGGGTCAAGAGATGGTAGAAGAAATGCAAAGAGATGGCGTAGATGCTGTTATTTTAACTTCTAACTGAGGTACTTGTACTCGTTGCGGAGCAACGATCGTAAAAGAGATTGAAAAAACTGGAATTCCTGTTGTTCAAATGGCTAACCTGATTCCAGTAGCTGAAACGGTAGGAGCAAATAGAATGGTACCAACAATTTCTATCCCTTATCCACTTGGAGATCCTGGAACTTCTGAAGAAGAACAGTGGAAGTTAAGATATCATAGAGTTGGTGTTGCTTTAGATGCATTGACTGCAGATGTTGAAGAGCAGACTGTATTTGATGTTAAAATTTAATTAAATTAAACTATCAGAATACTTGCACAAGTATCCTGATAGTTTAAATGTTCTATAGTTGTATTTATCATTATTGATAGTCTTTTGTTTATTATATAAGGGGGGGTTGTTAAAATGAAAAAAGATAATTTTTGGAATCCAGTTTTCACAATATCAATAGTAGTAGCAGTTATTATTGTAGGCCTTGGCGCTGCTATGCCAGATGCTTTTGGGAATGTAACATCAGCATCATTTGATTTTTTAGTAGGTAATTTTGGTTGGTTTTATATTATAACAATGTCAACGTTTGTGGCATTTGCGCTATATATGTTATTTAGTAAATTTGGTGATATTAAATTAGGATTACCAGATGATGAGCCAGAATATAGCTTAGTATCATGGTTTGGAATGCTATTTAGTTCTGGAATGGGTGTAGGACTAATATTTTTCGGCGTGGCAGAACCATTATACCATTTTGGTGGACCACTTGGTGGGATAGCACCAGAATCTGCAGCAGCAGCAGATTTTGCTTTTAGAAAATCATTCTTGCACTGGGGATTACATCCATGGGCAGCTTATGCTGTTTTAGCATTGGCTTTAGCTTATATCCAATTCAGAAAAAAAGAATCAGGACTTATTAGTAGTGTATTTATTCCGTTAATTGGAAGAGATAAAGCAAAAGGGTCATTAGGTAAGACAATCGATATTTTAGCAATTTTTGCTACAGTTGCTGGTGTTGCATCTTCACTTGGAATGGCAACTATGCAGATTAATGGTGGATTGAATTTATTAGTTGGATTACCACTTAACAAAGGGGTTCAATTAGCTATCATTGCTATTATCACATTCTTATTTGTGTTAACAGCTGTAATGGGAATTGAAAAAGGAATTAAACTTGTATCAGATATGAATATAACATTATGTGCAGGTTTAATGATTGTAGCTTTCTTAGTAGGACCTAAAGTAGAGATTTTAAATAATTTAAGTAATTCTGTAGGTTTATATTTAGCTGGAATTGTTCCAGATAGTTTTGCAATATCAAGTGATTCTTGGTATGGCTCGTGGACTTTGTTTTACTGGGCATGGTGGATTGCTTGGGCACCATTTGTAGGAACTTTTATTGCTAGAATTTCTAAAGGAAGAACTATAAGACAATTTATTGCTGGAGTATTAATTGCACCAACAATTGCATCTTTCTTCTGGTTCTCAATTTTTGGAACAGTTGGAATTAATGTTTATGATAAAATTGGTGAATTTACAACAGAAACAGCATTTTTTAAAGTGTTTGAACATTATCCGTTTGGAACATTATTATCTGGTGTAGCAGTATTATTATTAACTACATTCTTTATTACATCAGCTAACTCAGCAACATTTGTACTAGGTATGTTCTCAGAAGAAGGAAATTTAAATCCTGCTACACCTAAAAAAATTATTTGGGGTATATTAACTGCAGGATTAGCAACTGTATTATTAATTGCAGGTGGCTTAAGTGCTTTACAAACTGGTTCTATTGTTGCAGCATTCCCATTTGCTTTTGTTATGTTATTCTCTATGGTTTCTTTAATGAAGGCTCTTAGAAAAGATTATCAGGAGAATTTCTCAGATGATGAAACAGCATCTGGGGAAATAAAGAGTCTATAAATTAATAGTTATATAGTAGGGGATGAATATTCTTCGTCTCCTACTTAATTGGATATCAATAATCATGATTATATTATAATTGTGGTTAGATTTACAATTTTAAAAGGAGGTCATTAAATGAGTAAGATTTATGATGTATTGATTGTTGGTGGAGGCCCGGCAGGTTTGTCAGCAGGATTATATGCTTCGCGTTCTAAACTTGATACTGTATTATTAGAGATTAATAGTAAGTTAGGTGGTCAGGTTTCGACTTATCATGAGATGGAGAATTATCCTGGATTTCTTGATGGTAGTGCTCCAGAGTTAATGGATAATTTTAGAGAACATGCTGAAAGTTTTGGTACTGAAATTAAGAAAGCAGAAGTTGAAGAAATAGAAGAGAATGATGGTTTTATAAAAACTGTTAAGACAAAAGATGGTGAAGAATATCAAGCTAAGAGTGTAATAGTAGCTACAGGGGCGGAGCCAAGAAGATTAGGTGTTGAAGGAGAAAAAGAATTTAAAGGAAAAGGTGTTTCTTACTGTGCAACATGTGATGCTGATTTCTATGTTGATTTAGAAGTGGTAGTTGTAGGAAATGGGAACTCAGCTATTGAAGAAGCTCTATATTTAACTAAGTTTGCTAGTAAAGTAACTGTAATTGTAATCCATGAAGAAGGAACTATGGATGCAGATAAGATTTATCAAGAAAGAGCTTATGATAATGATAAAATAGAATTTGTTTGGAATTCTACTTTAGATGAAATAAAAGGTGAAGGACTAGTAGATACGGCAGTATTAAAGAATATTAAAACTGGGAAAAAAACAGATTTTTCATGTGATGGTATCTTTATCTTTATTGGTCGAGTACCAAATACAGATTTTTTAGAAGGAACAGTAGAATTAAATCAAATAGGAAATATAAAGACAGATGATAAGTTAGAGACAAGTATGGCAGGTGTCTATGCTGCTGGAGATGTTAGACAAAAATTCTTATGTCAAGTTGTTACAGCAGCTGCTGATGGAGCAACTACAGCAATGGCAGCAAGTGGATATATTGAAGAGGAAGAATACTGGAAAGAAAATGTATTAGAAGCTGACCAAGATGTATTAGTAGCTTTCTGGAGTCCTACAATTGAAGAAAGTATGGAAATGACCAATAAATTAGAGAATATGGATTTGGATTCTAAAGACATTAAGCTAGTTAAGATAGATAGTTATAAAAATACGCGGATTACTGATCGTTATGATGTAACAGAAGTTCCAAGTTTACTCAAATTACAAGATGGAGAAGTTGTAGATAAGCTAGTTCAACCTAATGAAGAAGAAATAGAGGAACTTGTATAACTATTGATATAAAGTGCCACTTTATATCAATTATATCTTAGTTGATAATGGTTCATAAATCTTATAAAAATCATTAAATTGAAAGGGGATGACAGAGATGATTGAAGTAAACAAAGAGAATTATGAAGAAGAGGTATTAGAAGCAGAAGGGCCAGTGATGGTTGATTATTGGGGTGAAGGTTGTGACCGGTGTATGGAGTTAATGCCTGGCGTTAAAGATTTAGCTGAGAAGTATGAAGCTGATATGAAGTTTTGTAAGCTAAATATTAAAGGTAATCGTCGTTTAGCAATGGGCCAAAAAGTAATGGGCTTACCGTCTATGGTATTTTATGTTGATGGAGAAAAGATAGAACACTTAAGTGGTGATGATTTAGCAATCGAAGATATCGAAGCAGAAATTAAGAATCATATTTAAGAATTGAGAATCTAATTTAATAAAAACAACTTCACTCATTAATGAGTGAAGTTGTTTGATTAATTTCTAATTAGATGATTATCAGCTAAATGAGATAAAATTGTGTTAGATTTATTTTGTGAGAATCTTATGATCTTTAGGTTGGGAAGTTGATTTTATGGTTTCCATTGTCAATTTTCCATTCTCAATTATAAATTAATTTATGGAGGTGTCAACTATGAGAGAAGCAGTTTTAAAAGGGAATAGTTACGTATTGGTTAATGCTGCTAATACTTTATTAGAGCATGGTTCTACACAAACATCAGAACGAGATCAAAATTCAGACAGTGAATATTTAGAGCAAGTACCAGATTTTTTAAGAGATTATGAAGAAGTAATGGCTTATGGACCTAATCAATCTTATATTGGTAATATGTCAGTAGAAGATTTAGATGATATAGAACGTCCCTGGTATCAAAATACTGTTGAGGATGCTACAAGATTTAGTGACTGGGGAGAAATTATGCCCGAGGATGAATTTTATGGTCTGCTTAAAATATCCGATAGTTTTGATCTGGTAAAATTAAGTCATGATTTTGCTGACAATATTAAAGATAAATTAGCAAACCATGATTTATTAACAGATTATATAGATGATATTACAGGAACAGATATTGAGACTATGCAAGAATTAGTAGATGAACATACTGCTAAACCTTTATATTTAGATGGTGAATTAGTGGGCTGCGTTAAGCAGGCTCATGATACAGATGTAAACTTGAATGCTCATACTATTTTAGAGAATACAGTAGTTAAAGCTTCTGGAATTTTGTCCATGCTACATTTAGGCAAACAGCAGGGGGTTGAACTATCAGAAGTAGATTATGTAATTGAAGTATCAGAAGAAGCTTGTGGTGATATTAACCAGCGTGGCGGAGGTAATTTTGCTAAAGCTATCGCAGAAATGGCTGGTTGCAAACATGCTACTGGTTCCGATACTAGAAGTTTTTGTGCAGCACCTGCTCATGGTTTAGTTCATGCAGCCGGATTAGTTAAGTCAGGTGTATTCGATAATGTAGCAGTAGTAGCAGGTGGCTCTACTGCTAAGTTAGGAATGAATGGTAAAGATCATATTAAAGAAGATATGCCTATTTTAGAAGACTGTTTAGCTGGATTTGCTGTTTTAATTAGTAGTGATGATGGAAGCAGTCCTGTTGTTAGAACAGATGCAATTGGAAGACATACAGTAGATACAGGTTCATCTCCGCAAGCAGTTATTTCTTCTCTAGTAACTGATCCTTTAGATGAGATTGGGTTAAGTATTAAAGATGTGGATAAGTATTCTGTAGAGATGCAAAATCCAGAAATTACAGAACCAGCTGGAGCAGGAGATGTACCAGCATCAAATTATAAGATGATTGCAGCTTTGGGAGTTAAAAGAGGCGATTTAGAAAAGAAAGAATTACTAAGTTTTGTTGAGCAACATGGTATGCCTGGTTTTGCTCCTACGCAAGGTCATATTCCATCGGGAGTACCATTCTTAGGGCATGCTAAAAGATTGATGGAAGAAGATCAGATGGACCGAGCGATGATTATTGGTAAAGGGAGTCTTTTCTTAGGTAGAATGACTAATTTATTTGATGGTATTTCTGTTATTATAGAGAAGAATGATAATAGAGGAACAGCAGAAGATGTAATTAGTGAAGATGAGATCAATAATATTGTAGCTAAAGCGATGCGTAATTTAGCTGATTCACTATTAGAAGAAGAATAATTAGTAGAATTAGGAGGTGTCAAGATGGCTGTTAATAGAGCGCAAAAAAAAGTTGCTAAAGTATTTAATCAATTAGCAGATACACTTGAATCAGGAGAATACGGCGAAAAGACTAAAGTAGGACTTACTACTTTAGGAAGTGAACATGGGATTGATGAAGTTCTTCAGGGAGCTGAATTAGCTGCTAAACGCTATTCAGATTTGGAAGTCAAATTAATTGGTCCAGCTGCTGATACAGATCTAGATATAATTTATCAGACTGATGATGCAGAACAGGCTCATGATAAGATGGAAGAACTTTTAGCAGAAGACGAATTAGATGCTTGCGTAACTAATCACTTTAATTTTCCCATTGGTGTTTCTACAGTAGGTAGAATAGTAACACCTGGTTTAGGTAAAGAAATGTTGCTAGCTACTGCGACAGGAACTGCGGCTACTGATCGGATTAGTGCTTTGCTTAAAAATGCTATATCAGGTATAGTCGCTGCTAAATCGATTGGAATAGAAAATCCTACTGTCGGAATTTTGAATGTTGATGGAGCCCGGCAGGTAGAGCAGGCATTAAAGGATTTACAAGAGAATGGTTATCAGATTAATTTTGCCGAGACTGTACGAGCTGATGGCGGATGTGTCATGCGCGGGAATGATTTATTGCAAGGTTCAGCTGATATAATGGTCACAGATACTCTGACTGGTAATCTGTTGATGAAAGTATTTGGTGCATTTACAACAGGTGGTAGTTATGAGTCGTTAGGTTATGGTTATGGGCCTGGTATTGGCGAAGGATATGACCAGATTATTAATATTATTTCGCGAGCTTCAGGAGCTCCAGTAATTGCAGGTGCAATCAGATATGCCACTGATGCAGTGCAAGGTGAATTAGTTACAGTGGCTGAAAGAGAATTTGCAGCAGCTAAAGATGCTGGTTTAGAAGAAATCATTACTGATTTAGAAACAGCTAGTGCTAGTTCAGGAGGAACAGAAGAGGTTTCGGCGCCTGAATCTAAGACAGTAGATGAAGAAATATCTGGGATTGATATTTTAACTTTAGATGATGCCGTTCATGCTCTATGGCAGGCAGATATTTACGCTGAAAGTGGCATGGGCTGTACAGGTCCAGTAGTAATGATGGCCCAAGAAGATGAAGAAGAAGCGCGGGAAATCCTCCAGGACAATGGGTTTATCGGTTAAGTGAAGGATTGAAATTATTGTAAACAAGTGAAAAGATAGCTATTAATTATTGGGTAGTCTACTACGGCAGATTTAGTTTGATTCATCTCCCCTTTGTTAATTAATATAGAAGGTAGACTGCCCAATCAACTATCATGAGTAAGTTTAAATAGAATAATTACTTTGAATACTATAGGAAGTAATTTTCTCAGATAATGGAGATTAAATTTAACTGGAAGTATTTATCAAGGAGGGATCCAGATGAAAATTTTAGTTATTAATAGTGGTAGTTCTTCAATTAAATATCAGTTAATTAATATGGAAGATGAATCTGTCTTAGCTAAAGGATTAGTAGAAAGAATTGGAATTGAAGGTTCTAGATTAGAACAAGAAGTTTCGGGAAGCGAATTTGAAATTGCCAGAGATATTCCTGATCATGAAGTAGGTATGGAATTAGTAATTTCTACTTTGACTGATGAAAATAAAGGAGTAATAGAGACGGTTAAAGAAATTAATGCAGTAGGTCATCGTGTGGTTCAAGGTGGTAAATATTTTGATCAATCAGTAATTGTTGATCAGTCCGTTAAGGATAAGATTGAAGAATGCGCAACTTTAGCTCCGTTACATAATCCAGCTAATTTGATGGGGATTGAAGTCTGTGAAGAATTAATGCCTCATGCTCAACAAGTTGCTACTTTTGATTCGGCGTTTCATCAATCAATGCCCGAAGAAGTTTATATGTATGCTCTACCTTATAAATTTTATGAAGACTATGATATTAGACGTTATGGTGCTCATGGAACATCACATAAATTTGTAGCTCAACAAGTCGCTACTGAATTAGATCAAGCAATGGATGACCTAAAAATCATTACCTGTCATCTAGGTAATGGAGCAAGTTTGACAGCAGTTAAAAATGGTGAATCGCTTGATACTAGTATGGGTTTGACTCCTCTAGAAGGTTTGATTATGGGGACTCGCTGTGGAGATATTGATCCAGCAGCTGTACCATTTATTATGGATAAAGAAGATCTAGCGCCACGGGAAATGGATGATTTGATGAATAATGAAAGTGGTTTATTAGGAGTTTCTGGGGTTAGTAGTGATATGAGAGATATTGAAGAAGCTGCAGGAGCAGGTAATCAACGAGCTCAATTAGCTTTAGATATGTTCGCCCAACGAGTTAAGAAATATATTGGCGCTTATACTGCTGAAATGAACGGAGTAGATGCGATTGTATTTACAGCAGGAATTGGAGAAAATGCTGTAGAATTGAGAGAAAATATCTGTAGTGGTTTAGATTACTTAGGGATTGAGATTGATCCAGTTAAGAATGATGTACGCGGCGAAAAAGCTGAGATTAGCGCGCAAAATTCTGAAGTTAATCTATATGTCTTGCCTACCAATGAAGAATTAGTTATCGCTCGTGATACTAAACAGTTAACTAGTTAACTGTTTAGTATAATCAAATTACTGGTGGGGATTTTCAATTACTTGTGGCTTGAGTAATTGGAAATCAACTAAGGTTGAAATTTTTTTGACAAAGGTATAAATTTAATTTAATCTATAGATAAGTTAAATTTATGCACTAGAGGAGGAATAATAATGAGAGAGTTAGATGCTAGAGGACTTGACTGTCCACAGCCTGTTATTAAGACAAAGCAAGCTTTACAAGATGTTGATAAGTTATTAGTAACTGTTGATGATCAAATACAAGCAGATAATGTAGCTAAATTAGCTAAAAAATTAAATTCTCGGGTGTCGATACTAGAAGAAGAAGATTATTATCAACTAACAATTGAACAGCAATCTGATAGTAGAGAAGAAACTAGAACAAAACAGCAGGCTAAAG
>JBNJDB010000037.1:0-14976 GCA_051744465.1 Bacillota bacterium
AGAATAGCTCTTTTTTGTAATACTGTATGCAAATTATCAGGAGTAAAGACCATTAAACTAGTCGGTTCGTAGGCAGTAGCGCGGAGACTACGTTCTTCTGTAGCCAACAATGCTGATTCGCCGACAATATCTCCTGCTTTAAGTCGATCAATTTCTTCTTCTTGCTCTTGTTCATCTTTGACGAATAAACGGATTAGACCATCTAGAATCAAATAGACTTGATTAGCCGGTGCTCCATATGTAAAGAGGTCTTGGCCCGCAATTAGTTGTTGTTCTGTACTATAGTCATCTAGTGAATTGCTTTCTGGATTAGTAGACATATGCTAGAATCCTTTCTAGTTGATTTAATTTAATATATTGCCATTTTAACATCTTTAGTTTAGTACTGCAAGGAGGATTAAAATAATGAATGATAATAAAATTAAAGCAGGGTTTCTGTCAATTATAAAGAAAAATATAATATAGAGCTTATTAGTTCTAGTTATTAACAAGAGGGGGAGCAAATTGTATAAAAATAAATCTGGATTATTAGTTTTGTTTGTAGGTGCAGTAGTTTTAGGAGGAGTAGTTTATTTTTTTATAAACAGCACAAAGATTTAAAGCAAAGATTAGAACTCCTTTAAATGCAATTGTAGGCTTTAGTCAGATTTTAGAAGATCAGATTACGGATAGTACCCAACAACAGTATTTAAAAATTTAAGAAATGATTTAGAGCAAAGGGGGGGCGAAGGATGACCGATGACCAATTAATCTTAGTAGTAGAGGATAATCAAGAGAGTTTAAAAGTTTTAAGTGAAATGTTATATCGTGCGGATTATCAAGTAGCTATAGCTAATAGTGGTCAAACAGCTTTAGATGTTGTAGATAAACGAGATATAGATTTAATCTTATTAGATATTATGATGCCCCACATGAGTGGTTTTGAGGTCTGTAAAAAACTGAAAGCAGATAAGGCCACCCAAGATATACCTGTTTTGTTTATTAGTGCTTTAAAAGAAACAGAAAATAAATTAAAAGCTTTTGAAGTAGGGGGAGTAGACTACATTACTAAACCATTTCAGCAAAAAGAAGTTTTGGCCCGGATTGAGACTCATCTTAAATTGAGTGCTACTAAAGAAGAGCTGCAGGAGAAAAATAAAGAACAGCAAGAATTATTAAATTATTTAAGAGCAAGTGAAGAAAAATTTAGAAGTTATGTTGACTATGCTCCCGATGGTATTTTTATTGTAGATAGCAAAGGAAATTATTTAGATGTTAATCAAGAAGCAACTAAAATGACTGGTTATAATTCAGATGAAATTTTGAATATGAATATTCAACAATTAATCCCTGAGTCTAATTTAGAAAAAGCTTTAAGCGTGTTTCAAGAGTTGCTAGCAGAAGGGCAAGTACGGTCGGAAATAAAAATTAGAGATAAAGCTGGGAATATACTTGATGTAATTCTTGCAGCCAAACAGATTGCTAATAATAGGTTTTTAGGTTTTAAAAAAGATATTACCGAAAAAAAGAAGATGGAAGATAGTTTAAGAAAAAAAGTAGAATTAGAACAATTAAGTACTGAGTTATCAAAAGATTTTATTAATTTGAAAGAAGAAGATATAGAAATTAAGATAGAAGAGGGTTTAGAAAAAATAGGTAAGTTTATGGAGGTCGATTATTCTTTTATTTACTTGTTCTCCCCGGATAACAGGCGAATAATTGAAAGTTTCGAATGGTATGATGATGAGCAATTTGCCACTAAAAAATTAGCTCAATCTAGAGCAACTTTTGATATGAAAAAATTTCCATGGTTCATAGAACAACTAGAGTCTGCAGAGCTGATAGATATTTCTGCTCTTGATAATTTACCTGCTAGAGCTAAAAAATATAAAGGTGTTTTAGCAGAACAAGGTATTGAATCAACTCTAATATTTCCTATGAAGTATAATAATAATTTGATTGGTGCTTTGGCTTTTGATGCTCAAGAAAAAAAAGAATGGAAGAAGAATGAAATTTCCTTATTCAAAATGATTGCTGATATTTTCGTCAATGTGTTGCAGCGGAAAAAGAATGAAGCAAAGATAAATAAGTACTATACAGAGTTAGAAGCTGAATTTGAAAAAGCAAAACAACTCCATCAACAGTTTTTACCAACTGATTTACCTGAAATTGAAGAGATAAATTATGCAACTTATTTTCAGCCATCTAAAAAGTTAGGTGGGGACTTTTATAATGTTATTGAGATAGAAAATAGTTTGTTCTTTTATTTAGCAGATGTAAGTGGACATGGTTTGGATGGAGCAATGATGGATATATTTTTGCGAGAAACAATTAATAATTATTTATTAAATCGGGATAATGATCAGCAAAACTTAAAGCCCCAACAATTAATTAGTTATGTAGCAGATAAATATAAAGATGAAGATTTTCCTGCGGATTATTTTATTTGTTTATTAGTAGGTATTTTAGATCTTTCTAAAATGGAAGTTGAGTTTGCTAATGCCGGTTTTCAATTCCCACCAATTCTGGTCAAAAATGACGGTCAAATAACCACACTAGAGTCGGGGGGCATGCCTATTTCTTCTGCTGTTAGTAAGGATGAATTTAGTGCATTATATGGTTCGGAGCAACCAAGCCTAAGGATTGATTTTGCTCCCGGTGATTTGCTGTTTTTGACTACTGATGGTTTGATTGAAGAACAAGTAGACGATGAAATGTATGGTGAAGAAAGATTGAAAGAAGTATTAGCAGATAATTATAGTTATCCAGTTGAGTTAATTAATACTAGAGTCAAGAATGACTTTGAGGAATTTGCTGGTAGTTTAACTGGTCAAGATGATTTAACATTCCTAAGTCTTAAGCGAGATTTAGAGGTAATAGATAAATTTAGTATAGAAATTTCAAGTAGTATTCAGCAGATTTATCAAGTCGAAGAGCATGTGTTAGAATTTCTTGCTCCTTATTATAATCAGCCCAGTCTTGTTTTTATTGGATTACAAGAAATAGTAACTAATGCAATCGAACATGGCAATCAGATGGATTCAACTAAAAAAGTTGAGGTTGAAATTGAAGTAACAAATCAAGATATTGAAATTATTATTACCGATAACGGAGTAGGATTTGACTGGAAAGATAGAGTTGCTAAAAAGTTTGATATAGAAGAAGAGCTAAAAGCTAATAGAGAGCGTGGTAGAGGGATTAAGATTACTAATCAGCTATATGATGAAATGTGGTATAACGAAAGAGGTAATCAGGCTCATCTTCTTAAGTTGCGCTAGATAAATAATGACTAAGGAGTGATAAAATGGTTGGACAGAATAAAAGCTGTTATGTAGTGGGGATTGGTGCTTCAGCAGGAGGTTTAGAGTCGCTAAATTATTTTTTTAATAATCTGTCTGATAGCACCGGGATGGCATTCGTTGTAATTCAACATCTTGCTCCCGATCATGATAGCCATATGGTTAATTTATTAGCTAAACATACTGCGATGGATGTCTGTCAGGCAGAAGATGGGATGGAGGTTGAAAGTGATTCAATTTATTTAATTCCACCTAATCATAATTTGACTATTTTTAAAGATCAATTATATTTGGCCCCGCGAACTAGCAATAAATATAATTTAAATTTACCAATTGACATCTTTTTTGAATCTTTAGCAGAAGATAAACGAGATAAAGCAATTGGAATTGTTTTGTCTGGGACTGGTAGCGATGGAACTAGAGGCATTAGAGCTATTAAAGATTATAATGGATTGGTAATGGCTCAAAATGAAGCCTCAGCTAAATTTTCTGCTATGCCTAATAATGCAGTAGCAACGGGATTAGTCGATTATGTATTACATCCTAAGGATATGGGAGAAAGTTTGTTAGAGTATACTGATCATTTTCATTCGAATAAAGTTGATGTTCCGCAAGAAGAAGCACCAGCAGATAATAAACTAGATAAAGTGTTGGCAATTATTAAAAATGAACTAGATATTGATTTTACTTATTATAAAGACAACACTATAGTGAGAAGATTAGAAAGACGAATGGCGATCAATCAAACTGAAGATATAGATGATTATATTGAACTGTTAGAAACTACTAGTGGAGAAGTTGAAACTTTGTATCGGGAGTTATTGATTGGGGTTACTAAGTTTTTTCGCGATAAGGAGGCTTTTGCTCAATTAGAAGAAGAGGTTATTCCCGAGATTATAGCCAATAAAAGTAATGGTGATGAGATTAGAGTCTGGGTGCCTGCTTGTTCTACAGGTGAGGAAGTATATTCTTTAGCAATTTTATTTAAGGAATATATTGAGGCTCATCAGGATGACTTTAGATTAAAGATTTTTGCTACAGATATTAGTCAAGAATCAATAAAAAAAGCGAGTATTGGTGAATATCCCGAAAGTATTGCCGGTGAGATAGAAATAGAACGGCTGCAAAAGTACTTTATTAAACAAGGAAATAGTTATCGAATTAGCAAAGAAATTAGAGAGCTGACTATTTTTTCTGTTCATAATATTATTGAAGATCCGCCTTTTCATAAAATTGACTTGATTAGTTGTCGAAATTTATTAATTTATTTTGAGAAAGCTCTACAACAGAAAGTGTTAGCTTTATTTCATTTTTCTTTGCTGAAAGATGGTTTTTTATTATTAGGTTCTAGTGAATCAATTGGAGAAATGGACCAGTACTTTAGTACTTATAATTCTAAATGGCGAATTTATCAGTATATTGAGCGGAGTGAAAAACCGGCTCAGTTAGATTTGATGAATAATTTAGGTTCAAGCAATTTAGGTGAAATGGATAGTAGTAAAACTGAGTTTAGCTCGCCAGTAGATAAGAGTCAACAGATTGATAATATTACTCAAGCAGTTTTAACAGAATGTTTAGGAGATACTGCTATTATAGATAAAGATGATCAAATTGTACATGTGATTGGTGACCTAAATCCCTATTTGCAATTATCAGTTGGTAAATTGAGTTTAGATATCTTAGATATGGCTGATGAAGATTTAGCGATGGTGTTAGGAATTGCAATTAACAAGGTAAAACGAGATAATGATAGAATAGTTTATAATAATGTAGAGGTTAATAGAGAAGGAGGTCCCCAAAAAATTAGTTTAGCTGTGACCCCCTTGCAGAAGAATTTAACTGATAAATTCTTGGCAATTACTTTTAAAGATTCTAGTAGTGAATTGGGAACTAAGGCAGGAACTGAAATTGATATTAATAATGAAGAACAACTAAGAGAGCGGATCAAGGACCTAGAACGAGAATTGGGCTATACTAAGGAGGATTTACAAGCTACAATTGAGGAGTTAGAGGCTTCTAATGAAGAATTACAGGCTACTAATGAAGAGCTGATGGCCTCTAATGAAGAGTTGCAGAGTACAAATGAAGAATTGGAATCTGTTAATGAAGAATTAGTAACTGTTAATACTGAACATCAAAATAAAATCGAGGAATTGACCCAATTAAATAATGATATGGACAATTTATTAAGGAGTACTGATATTGGAACTATATTTTTAGATAATCAGCTGCGAATTAGAAAGTTTACACCAGCAATTAAAGACAACATTAATTTAATCGATTCAGATATTGATCGACCTTTAAGCCATATATCGCATAATATTGAATATGATAATTTATTAGAAGATGCCCAAGAAGTGTTAGAAACTTTAGTACCTAAAGAAATAAAAGTAAAGACTGAAGATGGTAGTTGGTATTTAATGAAGGTTTTACCTTATCGAACTGAAGATGATAAAATAAGGGGGATTGTAATTACCTTTGTTGATGTTAGTGCACTGAAGGTTAGTGAGCAGAAATTGCAAAAGTTAAGTTATGTAGTTCAAGAAAGTCCAAATTTAATTGTCTTTACAGATTTGCAGGGTCAAATAGAATATGTTAATAATAAATTTTCTCAGATAACAGGTTATCAAAAGGAAGAGGTGCTAGGGGAATCGACAAGTATTCTTAAATCAGGAGAGATGGAAGAAGAGTTATACCAAGAATTGTGGGAGACGATTACAGCAGGGGAAAAATGGTCTGGTCAGTTGTATAATAGAACTAAGCATGGTGAGTATTATTGGGAGCAAGCTACTATTTTTCCTATTAAAGATGAAACAGAAGAGATTATTAACTATATTAAGATTGCTAGTTTGAAGGAGGAGAAAAATGGATAAGGATAAGTTTCGGCAACAGGCGGAAAAGAGAGTTACTGATGCTAATATTGCTGAGTTAGAAGAAGAAGACTATGACCTTAAGGAATTAATTCATGAATTGAAAGTTCATCAAGTAGAGTTAGAGTTACAGAATGATGAGTTGCGGATTAGGCAGAATGATTTATTAGAAGCTAAAAATAAATATCAAGCTCTCTATTCTGAAGCTCCAATAGCATACTTTACCTTTAATAAACATGGGATTATTATTGATCTTAATCAACGTGGAGCAGATCTGTTAGGAACTACAAAAAAGCAGTTACTCAATAAACCATTTTTACTCTATTTGCCTAGTGATAGTCAGGATAAATTTCATTTACATCGCAAAAGAGTTTTAGAAGAAGATCAATTGAAAAATTGTGAATTGGTGATGAGGCGTTATAATTCTGATGAGTTTGATGCTTATTTAGAAAGTACTGTCATTCCTAGTTTAGATGCAGGGGATAAAGCAATTCAAACTGTAATTTTGGATATTACTGAGAAAAAGAAACGAAAAGAAGAATTGAAAATATTTCGTAAAGCTATCGAGAGCAGCTCGGCAATTATTGTAATGACTGACCTTAATGCACGAATTGAATATGTTAATCCGAAATATATAGAACTGACTGGATATTCTCAAGATGAGTTAGTAGGAGCAGATCCCAAAATACTTCAATCAGGAAAACAAGGAGCAGATTTTTATCAGGACTTGTGGGAAACAATCAGAAGTGGTAATGTTTGGAATGGGGTTTTTATAAATAGAACAAAAGCGGGAGACATATTAAAAGAAAAGGCGACTATCTTACCAATTAGGGATGATAATGGAGAAATAGCTCATTATTTAAAAGTAGCAGAAGATTTTACAAAACAGTTTGCTTTAGAACAGGAGAATAAGGAATTATACAAATCAATTAAAGAAAAAAATAGAATTTTAGAGGAAAGAAATAAAGAATTAGAACGGTCTAACCGTCAGTTAAAAAAGACTTCCCAGCAATTAAAACGAGAGAAAAAAAGAGCAGAACAGAGCAATAAAGCTAAAAGTGAGTTTCTGGCTAATATGAGCCATGAAATCAGAACTCCTTTAAATTCAGTTGTCGGTTTTAGTCAAATTTTAGAAAATAGAATTGATGACCCCGCCAACCAAGACTATTTGAATTCTATTAAAACTGCTAGTCATAGTTTGTTGAATTTGATTAATGATATTTTAGATATGTCCAAGATAGAAGCAGGTGTATTAGATGTAGAGTGGAGTTATTTTAATTTAACTGATTTACTAGAAGAAATGGAGATTATTTTCAACAAAAAAATAGCTGATAAAGGTTTAGAATTAATTGTAGAAGCCACTACTCCTGCTTTAGAAGTTAAGCTAGATGAGACAAAATTGCGTCATATTTTAATTAATTTAATTGGCAATGCAATTAAATTTACCAAAGAAGGTTATGTTAAAATTATAGTTAATACAAGAAAAAATAGTTATGAGAAACTTGATTTAGAAATAATAGTAGCTGATACAGGAATTGGAATTGCTAAAAGAGAACGAGAAAAAATATTTGATTCTTTTAGTCAACAAGATGCTCAAAGTACAAGAGAGTATAGTGGTACTGGTTTAGGGTTAGCAATAACTAAGAAGTTAACTGGATTAATGGAGGGACAAATAGATTTAGAGAGTGAACGAGGAACTGGTAGTAAATTTAAGGTTAGTTTTAAAAATTTAGAATTTAGAAAGTCTAAAGGAAAGAGCAATAAAGAAGTAGGTCAAGATTTAAAATTTGAAAATTCTCATGTATTAGTAGTTGATGACCAGCAGTCAAATCGAGAACCACTTAAGATTAAGCTTGAATCTAGAGGTATTGAGGTAAGCGAAAGAGAAAATGGGCAAGGGGCAGTAAAGTTAAGCAAACAAGAAGATTTTGATTTAATAATTATGGATTTGAAAATGCCAGTAATGGATGGTTATCAAGCTTTAAGGGAAATCAGAGAATATAATTCTGAAATGCCAGTAGTAGCTTGTACAGCTTCAGCTACTACAACAGAGCAAGAAAAGGTAAATCAGGCTGGTTTTGATGGGTTTTTAAGCAAACCCGTAAGTGAAGTAGAGCTATTAGAAGAGTTGACTCAATACTTAGAGCGTAAAAAAGAAAATCATAGAGTTGCGGCAGAACTAAGATTTGCTAATTTTGAACAGGAATTAATTGTTGAATTAAAAGATGAATTTGATTCACAAATTAAAGAGATTAGAGGAGTATTTGAAATGGAACAAGTCCAACAGTTCGCTAATGATTTAGATAAGTTTGCTGCAGAAAATAAAATCCAAGCTCTAACAGATTATGTAGATAGACTTAAAGAAGAGATTGCTGCGTATGATTTAGATGAAATTGAAGCAAGTATAGTAGATTTTGAAGAGTTGATCTGTGATTCTAAATTGTAATAGGGGGTGTAATAAGATGAAGGAGCAAAACACAATTTTAGTAGTAGATGATAATGGGGATAATTTAAAGGTTTTAGATGGTCTGTTGAGCGAAGAATCATACCAAGTCTTTTTAACTAATGAAGGTCGAAAAGCTTTAGATTTTGCCCAAAAAAGAAATCCGGATTTGATTTTATTAGATATTATGATGCCGGGCATGAATGGTTTTGAAGTCTGTGATAAGTTAAAAGATAACCAGCAGACTAAAGAGATACCAGTTATCTTTATTAGTGCTTTAGAAGAAACAGAAAAAAAGTTAAAAAGTTTTAAGATGGGAGGGGTAGATTATATAACAAAGCCCTTTCATAAGAGTGAAGTTCTAGCAAGGATTAAGACGCAACTTGAATTAAGAGAAACTAAGAAACAATTGAAGATGAGGAATCAAGAGAAAAATGTTTTATTAGAAAATATAGATACCCAAATTTGGTATCTAAAGAGCCCTAATAGATATGGTAAAGTAAATAGTAGCCATGCAGAATTTTTAGGACGAGCTAAGGAAGAAATAGAAGGTGAACTGTTGGATGATATTTTGCCTAAACAAGAAGCCGATTTGCTGATAGAAGGGAATAAAAAAGTTTTTGCTAGCAAAGAAAAATTAGAAACAAAAGAATGGATTAAGAATTGTAATGGTAGAGAACGTTTACTAAAAATTACTAAAACCCCTAAATTGGGACCCGCGAATAATATTCAATATTTAGTCTGCTCGGCTGAAGATATTACTGCTAATCAAGAATTACTTGATAATTTGAAGGCAAGTAAAAGAAAGTTTAGAAGTTATGTTGATTATGCTCCTGATGGTATTTTTATAGTAGATAGCAATGGAGACTATCTAGATGTTAACAGTGAAGGATTACAGATGGTGGGATATGGCAAAAATGAATTGTTAAATATGAATCTGAGCCAATTAGTTTGTGATGAAGACAGAGCAGAAGCTATCAATCATTTTAAAGAATTACTAGCAGAAGGACAAATTAAGCATGAATTAAGATTAAAAAAGAAAGATGGTAGTTGCTTAGATGTGATTTTGGAAGCTAAAAAGATTGCTGATGATTTTTTTCTAGCTTTTGCAAAGGATATTACAGAAAAAAAGCAGGCAGAGGAAAGTTTAAAGAGAAAAGTTGCATTAGAACAATTAAGTACTGAGTTGTCAAAAGAATTTATTGATTTGAAAGATGAAACTATAGAAGCAAAACTAGAAAATGGATTAGAACGGATAGGTAAGTTCATGGAAGTAGATTATGCTTTTATTTATTTGTTTGCGGCTGATAAAGGAAAAATGAAAAAAAGATTTGAATGGTATCAAGAGGGGTTTGAAAATAAGAGTTTGGCTGAAGATAGAGAGGATCTTAATTTGAGAGATTTCCCCTGGTTGTTGGACAAATTAGAGACAGAAGAGCTAATAGATATATCTGATATTGAGAAGTTACCTACTGCGGCTAATAAATTTAAGAATTTATTAGCAAAACAGGGTATTAAAGCTACTTTGATCTTTCCTTTAAAGTATGATAATAATTTAATAGGTGGGCTTGCCTTTGATAATAGAACTAAAACTAATTGGGATCGGGATGAGTTGTCCTTATTTAAAGTAATTGCTGATATTTTTGTTAATGTTTTACAGCGAAAAAAGAATGAAGCAAAATTGAACGAATATTATAGGGAGTTGGAAGCACAAAAAGGCGAATTAGAGAGATTATATGATAATCTAGAATCTGAATTTGAAAAAGCAAAACAATTGCACGAACAATTTTTACCGACTGAATTGCCCCAGCTTAGAGAAATAGATTATGATACCTATTTTCAACCATCACAAAAGATAGGTGGCGATTTTTATAATTTGATTAGATTAGATGAGCAACTATTATTTTACTTAGCTGATGTAAGTGGACATGGTTTAGATGGGGCAATGATGGATATATTTTTACGAGAGATGATTAATAATTATTTATTAAATCAAGATGCAAAATTAAAGCCTAATAAATTAATTAGATATGTAGCAGATAGATATAGCACGGAAAAATTTCCAGCTGATTATTTTATTTGTCTATTAGTAGGAGTTTTAGATTTAAATAAAATGGAAATTGAATTCGCGAACGCTGGTTTTCAATATCCACCAATTAATATAACAAGTGAGGGACAATTATCTATATTGGAGTGTGGAGGAATACCAATTTCTTCAGCGGTTAGTAAGGCTAAATTTAATCAATTGTATGGTTCTGATAATCAGAGTACAACCATTGATTTTGCCCGGGGAGATACTTTGTTTTTAACTACAGATGGTTTAATTGAAGAACAAGTAGAAGATGAGATGTATGGCGAAGAACGATTAAAAGAGATATTAGCGGCTAATTACAATTACTCGCCTAATTGCATTAATTCTAGAATCAAGAATGATTTTGAAAATTTTAGTGGAAGTCTAGTCGGCCAAGATGATTTGACATTTCTGACTATTAAGCGTAATTTAGAGGTAATAGATAGATTTACAACAAAGATTAAAAGTGAAATTGAGCAATTGCATCAAGTTCAAAAGAAAGCAGCAGAATTTATTTCACCTTATCATGAGATGCCGAATTTAGTCTGTATTGGATTTCATGAGATTGTAACTAATGCAATTGAACATGGTAATCAAATGGATGCGACCAAAGAAGTGAAAATAGAAATTAAAGTGACTGAAAAATATATCAAAGTAATTGTTACTGATCAAGGTTCTGGTTTTAATTGGGTGGATAAAGTTAGTACTAGTTTTAATTTAGCAGATGATTTAAAAACTGGACGAGAACGTGGTAGGGGAATCAAAATAGCTAATCAAGCTTATGATCAAATTTGTTATAATGATAAAGGAAATCAAGCTTGTCTGCTTAAATTACGTAATTAGTTATAAAGATAGCTATTATTATGCAGGTGAATAAATCTGATTATTGAATAAAAGAGATATAGATAAAAATTTTGCAAGAAGGAGACTGATGGTATATGACTAAACTGACTACTGCTGAAATAATGGATACAGCCCTAGAGATAGTCCGTAAAAATTTCAAAACCTTTATCTTATATGGGATTGGTTATAGCGTTATTGCTTTTTTTGCTGTAATGGTTTTATTCTTATTAGGAGCTTTGTTTGGGGGACTAGGGTCGCTTATTTTTAGTGGTTTTTTAGTCTCTGATTTTGCAACGGTTGTATTTATCATTTTGGGAGTTTTATTTTTTTGTGCCTTAATTTCATTTTATTTTTCCTTTGCAATAGGTTATATTAATATTTCAGCGCAAGATATTCTCAACTATAAAATTTATACTACTCAACTAGTTAAAAAATCGTTAACTTCCATTTTTAAGATATTCAAGATAACAGTTATTGTTACTGCACTTACAGCTGTGATTGGTGCTCTTGTAGTGGCAGTTGTTTATCCTTTCTTAGATTCATTAGTTAAGTTAGGGACCATTATTGATTCGTTAGCTAGTGGCCAACAGCTAATAGCTATGTTGCTTATATTTCTTTTTTTCTTGCTGTTATTTTGTTTAGCAGTGGGGTATATGACATTGTTTTGTTTTACTTTACAGGTAGCTGTAATTGAAAAAGAGGGGGCTTGGGTGGCAATTAAACGCAGTTTTAAATTAGTTCAGAATAACTTTAAGCAAATCTATGCTTCCTTTATATTGTTTACTACAACTACTATAGCAATTAATTTTGCTGTGCGAGGAATTATTGCTTTACTGGCGGGGTTAGTATTTTTGCTGATGAATCTATTTAAGCTGCAAGGAGATTTATATTTAAGCACAACTATTTATACTTATAGTCAAGTTCCAATCAATATTGCTAGTTGGTTATTAATTTCTCCGATTACTTCCATTATGTTAACCCTTTTATATTTTAATCAACGATATAGTAGCGAAGATTATGATTTGAAATTACAGTTGGCCCGACTAAAAAATAGTCAAAAAGGAGAGCAAAATTAATGAGTGTTGCGCAAGAAGAATTTGCTAAGACAGTAAATGAAGTGGCTTTGGCACCTGAATACAGGATTATGCGCTGGAAAAAATTAATTTATGGTCAACTTGCTGATTGGAAAGACCAACTTGTAAAATGGTTATTGCAACAGGCTCAGAATAAAGATTGGAGTCTTAATCCTGATTGGTTAGATCTATTAGCTAATCTGGTTATTATTGTGGGGATTATTGTAATTGGTATAGTAATTATTTATAGTATTTTATATCTGGTCAAAAGCTTTAAACAAGATAATCAGGTAGAAGAGATATTAGGGGAAGAAATCACCGAAGAGACTACTCCTAATAGTTTAAGGGCCAAGGCCGAACAATTACAGCAAGCAGGCCAACTGCGTCGTTCAATCCGCTATGATTTTATTGCTTTATTATATTTGATGCATCAACAATCATTGCTTTATCTTGATCAGGCTAAGACTAACCAAGAAATATATTTGTACTTAGAAGAAACTAAATTTTTTGGTTTGGATAGCTTTAAAGAATTAGTTACTATCTTTAATGCAACTTGGTATGGTCATCAAGACTGTGATCAGCAGTCCTACCACCGATGGACTGTTAATTTAAATTCATTGTGGAGTGAGGTTGCTAGTGATGACTAAAAAATTAGATAAAGAATTAGTCTATTTGGCTGTAGCAGTAATCACTTTTTTAGTTATTATCGTGGTAGTTTATAATTATTTCGGACAGAATTATCCTGATTATTCAGTACTTAATAAATCCCAAACAGGTTATAGTATTTTTTATGAAAGTTTAAAGCGTGAAGGTTATCAAGTTGATCGAACTCTAGAAGCTCCCAGTGAACACCAAGCTAAGACGGTTCAATTAATTGTTCGATCAAATTCAGAGTTTGATTTAGCTTCTAATCCGCAGTTAGAAGAGTGGATTAAGCAAGGAGGAGTAGCTGTTATCTTAGCTCCTAAATTAGATTTAGAGGTCTTGGAAGTAGGTTCAGGAACAGTTATTAAAATAGATCGCTCAGTTGTGACTAATGATTATTTATTAGAAGATACTAGCCGGGCTTATTCATTAGTAGCTAAATTAGCTGATTATGAACCACAAACTATATATTTTAATGAACATAATCTATTTCAGATGAGTGATACTAAGAATCTGTGGGATATTACGCCATTATTAATTAAAGTTTTAATCTATCAATTAGCTCTTGTAGCAATTGCCTTCTTATATTATCAAGGTCGACGCTTTGGCAAGCCTAAGCCACTTGTTTCCGAAGTAGAAAGAAGTGAAAATGAGTATTTACATTCTGCTGCTGCTTTGTATTATCAAGCAGAGTGTTGGGATTTATTAGTTGAGTATTATTATAATGATTTTTTAAATAGTCTAGCTTATTCTCAGCAAAATTGGTTAGAATTGTGGCAGCAAAAAGATCTGCCCGAATTTAATAAGGCTAAACAACTTCAGCAATCTCTCGCTGAGTTAGAAGAGGATGTTACGAGAAAAGAGGCGCTTAAAATCATTAGTGATTTAGAAGAATTACAAGAAATACTAAATAAAAGGAGAGATCAATATTGGAATCGACTACAGAGCAAGAATTAACAGTAGTACAAGAGATTATGGCTCAGATAAATAATCAATTGCAGAAAGTGATTATTGAGCAAGAAGAAATGATCGAATTATCATTGATTAGTCTGTTGAGTGGAGGTCATGTATTAGTTGAAGGTGTGCCAGGTTTAGCTAAGACTTTATTAGTCCGCTCCTTGGCCCAAATCTTAGAACTTGATTTTAATCGGGTCCAGTTTACTTCTGATTTGATGCCCGCTGATATTACTGGGACTAAGATATTTAATATGAAATCACGAGAATTTGAACTGCAAAAGGGACCCGTTTTTACTAATTTTTTATTAGGAGATGAGATTAATCGGACACCACCTAAAACTCAGGCCGGACTTCTAGAGGCGATGGAAGAGGGAAGTGTTACGATTGATGGGGAATTACATAAATTGCCTCAACCATATATGATTATTGCTACTCAGAATCCATTAGAGTATGAAGGAACTTATCCGTTGCCCGAAGCAATGTTAGATCGATTTTTGATGAAGATAATAGTTGATTATCCTTCAAATGAGGCAGAAAGTGCAATTTTAAAACAACATGATAGAGGCTTTTCTGCAGTTGATTTAGAGGAAGCCGAATTAGAGACTGTCTGTACAGCCCAAGATATTAGAGATTGTCGTAAGCAAGTACATCAAGTCAAAGTAGATGAAGCATTAATTGATTATATTGTAGCAATCACTGCCGAGACTAGAGATAACTCAGCAATAGAAGTAGGAAGTTCGCCGCGTGGTTCAATTGCCTTATTGCGCTGTTCTAAAGCAAGGGCAGCTTATCAGGG
>JBNJDB010000038.1:0-14788 GCA_051744465.1 Bacillota bacterium
ACACACCAAATAGGTAACTTAATCAATATTACGGGTGAAATCCCCATAAGATTAAGCGACTATGAAGCTCGGTATTTTAATGCCGAGTAGTTCACTAGAGACATAGCCTAAATATTGACCGTTAACATCTTTAAAATTATATTGTTCATGTCCGAAATTATTGACTTCTACCCAAGCCCCTCCTCCTGACATGTCTTCTTCAGGACCATTATATTCTTTCATCCAAGCTACATTACAAAAAAATATACACATTTTATAATCCTTCCTTAGTTTTTTATAATAACTTATCATACTGCTCTAGCTTTTCCTCTACTTGTTGGTTATCAGGCTCTAATGTCTGAACATATTTGAAGTAACCGCGTGCTTTTTCAAATTCTTTCTTTTGGTCATATGCATAAGCTAATTTTTTAATAATTTCTAATCTTTGCGGATGTTCTTGATTTATTTCTTCTAATAATTCAATTGCTCTATCTAAATGACTGCATAAACCTTCTAAAATTGCTAACCTGTATTTATACTTTGTCTGATCATAAGAGTCATTTAGTCTCTTATAAATTGCTAAAGCTTGTCCATACTCTTTTAAAGCAGTATAAACCTTGGCTTTTAAGTAGTCTAATTCTTCAGAAAAATTATCTTGGCGAATTTCTTCTACTTGACTCAGATCAATTTCTTTTAATTGTTGTAAACTAGTATGAAATTTACCTTGTTTATACTGGACATACCCCAGATGCAACTTCAGATCTGGGCCAACCTCTCCCACTGCTTCTTGCTGCAAAAACTGTTCTGCTTCCTGCCATTTTTCAGCTTGATATAACTTACCTACTTCTTCTAACCAACTTTCTCCATCATCAATATTATAACTTTTAACTGTTATCTTATCTTCCCTAGTTTCTATAGCATTTTCAAAATCATGCCGCAATTTCTCTACTGTATCATATCTACCTTTAGGATTTCGCGCTAAAGCTTTTAAAATGACATCTTCTACTGCTAAAGGAATCTCACTATTAATCTCACTTGGTTTTTCATAAGGAACATTATTAACTACTTGAATTAAACTATCATGTACTTTAGTCCCCGTTAATAAAAAATATAATAATGCCCCTAAAGAATATATATCTGAACTCAAATATCTCTTTTGCGAGTTAACAACTTCAGGAGCAATAAAACCACATGTACCTTCTCCTATTGTTTCTACAAACAAATCTTCGATTAACCTACTGGTTCCAAAGTCAGTAATTTTAACCTCGTCACCTAATAAAATATTATCCGGTTTGATATCTCCATGGCAGATATTTAAAGAATGCATAAATTCAATTGCATCTAAAATATTTAGGAATACTTGATATAAACTAGAAAATAATCTGGGCTTAATAGTACCATACTCTCTTATTTCATCAGCTAATGTATGAGCCGCAAAATACTCCATTTCAATTACAAATACACCATCTACCCGACCCATCCATTTAATATCAATGATATTAGGATGCGTATGCCCCTGTAATTTACTACCTTCTTTTAATACTTTATCACCTGACTCCTGCTTTTTAGGTATTTTTAAGGCTACTACTTCTTCATTGGATAATTTTATTGCTCTCCAAACATAGCCGTAAGAACCATCTCCTAGAAACTCCTTTAAAATATATTTATCTCCGATTGTTTTATCTTTTTGTGGTTTGAATTTTTTCATTTATCTCACCTTAATCCATTTATTTAATTTAAGATTATTTTTATTACCATTTGCCACAGCATGATACACCATACAATCAGTCTCGAAGCTATTGACTCCAGATAAATACTCTCCTGTGGATAACGTCACTCCTTCATCAAGAATAGTAATTATATCTTGAATATTATTAGCAGTTACCCCTGCATAACTCCAATACACAAATAAGATTGATTCTAAACAACGGTCTAATTGATGATAAGCAATTAGTAAATTTCTTAATTTTTCTTTTAACTTTTTTTGTTTAGCAGCAGAATTATTATATCTTTCAAATTCAGCTACTAATAACGGCTGATTAGTCTCTAAATCAAACCAAACAGAATCAGGCCTAACTGTATCTAGAGAACTATTAGGAGCATGAATCGGACACTCAGAAATAGCTGTTACATTATCAAGTTCTCGCCCAATAGAAGTAATATAATTTAAACCGTGGGAATGAACAGTTTCTGAATGATCGGGAACCCCAAAATCAGTCAGCATAGGAAATAATTCTTGACGCAATTCCCCGCTTTTAAATTCTTGCCTGACAAATTCTTGATCAATTAATTTAGCCATTGAAACTACCCCATTCTTTAAGCACTGCTGGAGATTCTCCCCCATGCTGTAAAGCCTTAGTTCCTACTTTAACTAATAATGGTGCTGGAATAGAACGACCACAAATCAAAGCTTCCCCAGTCGATAGAGACGGCAACTCTTCTATATCTGCTTTAGAAAACATATCAGAGGTTTTGACAATAAATCTTTGGTCATCAGGGTTTTTAATTCTCATAGTAATAATTGTATTACACTGAGAAGTAACATCAGGGTCTAACTTCGAAGGGCGCTGTGAAATAATAGAAAATCCAATTCCAAATTTACGACCTTCCCCCGCAATTCTTTTAATCATTTTTAAAGAAATAGCATCTGATTTGCGCGGTGCAAAATTATGCCCTTCTTCATAAACTAAAAAGGATGGTCTAGTTTGTTTTGCCTTATCGGTAGCAGCTCTCAAAATTTCACTAGAGACCAAAGCAGTAATTATTTGTTTAGCATTATCAGATAACCCCTGGAGATCAACTATCACTAATCTACCATTATCAGTACCAGATTCTCCGATCATATCATAGATATCAGTTGGTTCTCCAATAGCATCATTATAGAAACTCTGTGCTTCATTAATTACTCGGTTTAGCTTCATAGAAGCTACAGCAGCACTTCTTTTACTCAAAGCTCTAGATTCAGCTGAAGTTAATTCCTGCCATGATTTTAGCTCTTCTAAATCTCCCGCTAATATTTCACGCAAGCTTTCTATATCACGTGGTGGATCTGGATATTTATACTTCCAATATCTAATAGCTACATCTAACACCCGCTGCTGTGGCTCAGTTAAGCCGGGTAAAATTTCTGAAAAATCATCCATTTCAAAACGATCAAAGGGTAAAGCTAACTGTTCATTTTTTCCTTCATACTTTAAATTAAAAGAATCTATTTGTGGAGTATAAACTTCAATTCCGCCGCCAGCATCTAGCAATTGTTTAAACTTTTGCTGAATTTCAGGAATTTTTTCTTGATCACGTGGATCATCAATGTCATCTAAATTATCATTAAAATGAACTTGCCCATTTTTATAAGCTTTACCATATTCTCCATGCGGATCAAAGACTACTACTGAACCATTCATCTGAGCTACTAACCTTTCAATGATGCGCCCTACAGTATAAGATTTACCTGCTCCTGTCATAGCAAGCACTGCTAAATGTTCTGTAGCTAAAGTATTAACATCCATATAAACTGGAACTACATTCTCGCCTCGTTCATAACCAATCAAGTTTCCAATATGAATACTTGTTTCTTCATTAAATTCATAAAAGCGAGATAAAAATTCATAATCAACGCCGAACACTTTAGTACCTGGATCTAACGGACGGCGCGGAATTTTTATTTCTCCTGTCGCAGGTTCTTTATAGCCTACTAATTCAATCGTACCGTATAAATTCTCCCCTGTGATTTGAGCCCCAGGTAGCATTTCTAAATCATTTAAACCTTCGCCCATATCTGAATTATAGAGAATATTACTGCGGGAAATAGATACAATCCGACCTAAAACATCTATTTCTCGCTCACTCTTTCGCTCCTGATGTTTAATTCTCACAAATTCACCGCGACGCGCTGCAAAACTATCTTCTAAAGCTATTTTTAAATCATTAGGATCTCCTGTATTACCGATTAATGTACCAATTAATTTATTCTCTCCCATAAGACAGCCTCCTTAAATGTCTAACCCTGAATTATTATCAAAAACATCTTCATTCTCTAACCACTGTTCTTCCAAATCATTATTCTTCAATAATTTTTTCGCTTCTCGCTTGTAAAACTCTAAAATACCTGGTTTCTTTTTTAAAGGTTTGAGACCATATTCAGCATACCATAAAGGTAAAGGAATTGTGCCTGGTTGATCATAAATCATTAATGAAATTAGCTGATTAGTCAATTCATCAACCGCTGAACTGTCCCAATCTTCAATACTACCTAACATCTCGACTAATAAATGTTTAGTTCTAATTCCTGCTTTGAAATGATACCCCATTAATCCTAGATCTCTCAGTTCCTGCGGTTCTAATCTGTTTCTAGTACTAATCCCATCAAACTGAAAAGCAGCTGTTCTCTTTGACGGACCTAAAACTCCTTTGAGCATCCTCTGTAGCCCAATTTTACGCAGTTGCTTTTGATTATTCTGCAGTAAATCTATAATCGCAGGGTCTATCTGATCAACGATATAATCTGTACTTTCATCAGCAATGGCTAATAAAACTGCTCCAAATCTCTTACTGCCAATTGAAACTATTTTAGTCCCGTTAGGATTAAAAGGATAAATCTCACTTTGATACTGACTCCAAAATGATTTTATTTTATCTCTTGCTTGTTCATAATCTGCTACTGTACTATAGCGACTTTCTAAAGGTACATCTGACCTTTCCAATAATAAAGGTACATCTAAAATGACTAAATCTGGTCTATCATCTTCTTCCATCAACTCAGCAAGTAAGGTATAACTATTGACAATATCATAATACTTCAACCTTTGACTAGTATCCATATGATCTATTTCATCAACATCTACTGTGCTCTCTTGTCTAGTTTTATAAATTGATCCATCTTCAATATACACATCCTGTCTCACAGCTGCAGCTCCATATAAAATACCGCCAAAAGATTTAATTGTTCTGTGACCAGTAGCAATTCCCGCAGCATTAATCGTAAACGGAGATATCTTTTTACACTTCTTAACTACTCCCCCCTGCACTAATTCAGGGGCTATCTGGTCAATATATCTCATTTTATTAGACAATTTCCCTACTGTATTTCTAAGTCCTAATTGAATTTTAGCAGACATACTCTGTACTATCGGCGTCCCTTGATAATCATCATTATTAATATCTGTCATTGGCATCACTCTTTTTGTGTTTGATTTCTCTTACATAAGGCACATAACCCCTATGCTTAATGTGTTTTTTTCCTTTATTACTGATTTTCTGATTATTTTGTAAAAATCCTTGCTCAATTAAAGTTTTTACTTCTTTTTTTAATTTTTGCGCATTATACTGTTGATATAGGTATTTATTTATTTTTTCTTTCAAATTATCACTTAGATCTATTTCTGCAGCTGCTAACAATAAAATATACAAAGCAGCTTCAGATAATGATTTTTCTTCTTCAGCAGATGATGATTTTTTGCTGACTACTTGTTCCTTAATCAATAAATTATCAAATTGCTCTTTGATTATGTCATCTTGAGTTAACAAACTCATATCAAGCAGAGGTAAAGTAGTAATTGTTAATACTCCGCTGTGCTGATGTTTTTTATAGCTAATAGCCAATAGATTACCCGCCTCAGTTTTGATTTTATCCCCCTGTTGAACAGTGCTCTTAACTTCATAATCTAAAGAATAAAAATCATATTTCTGCCACTGCAAATCTGAATTTCTCACTACTTCTAAACTAATATCTAGATTAAATAACTCATCTAATTTCAGAGGACGCCAAGAAGGAAGACACAATAACTGCCTTCCTTCTTGAAAAGACCACTTCTGTAGAGCACTTAATTCCTGAGTACTAAGTTTTTTTAATAATCTTCCCACTAGAACTAAAATATTAGTTTGAAGATTTTGCTCAGCTGCTAGCCCTTCAAAACTAATCGGAACTAAGTCATGCCAGTCGCCTAAGATACGATATTCTGTTCTACTTTGATAATCTTTGGGAATATATAATTTCATCTTACACAACCTCAACTTTAATTTTAATTAGTCCCTGTTCTAATAGTTCCTGTTGTTCTACCTGATACTCTCCCCAATCAATTTGGCCATTGTTTTTTACTACGCGCAAATAAAAATCAAAAGTTGTCTTTTCTAGCTTCTTAAAATATTCTTGCCCTTCTAACCGCAGTTCCCGCATTAAATTATCAGCTTTGTTTTTAGCTTGTTGATAGTCTTCTGCTTTAGGTGCTTTAGATTTATTATAGTGAAACTCTTGTTGGTTATTCTTAACCCGTAACTTATTAACAGCAGCAATTAAATTCTCATCATACCAACTATTTTTCTGCTCCCGCACAAAATTCTCTACACTTTCAATAGTCCCTTTTAACTGCTGAACTAAATTCAGCTTATCTTTAACTTCTTCCTCCATAATATCAAGCAATTTATCAATTTTTCCTTCTTCTTCGGCATCTTCAATCTTTTCTTTTAGACCAGCTTCTAAAAATGTTTCTAAGCCAAATCTAATTCTATCTAACTGCTTATATTCTTGATTATTCTTCCATTCTTCCGGTGCTGTAGCAAAAAAATCTTGCCACTGTGCAACTTCATCTTGATGAGCCAAATAATCATCTACAATTTTCTTGAAATTTTCTTTGATTTGATTAAACTTATCTACTAATCCTGAGTTACTCCATTTCACACCTGAATCAGATAACTGCAGACCGCATTTAGATAAGACACTTTTTAATCTGGTTAGCGCCTGACTATACTCCGCCTTCTTTAAATAATGGGCCAACATTTCTGTAGTATCAACTGGTAACCTAATTGTTTTTGTTTTATCAACATCAGTTGAATAGCTAATCTCTTTTTTATATTCTCTCAATAGCAAGGTTAATGGAGCCACAGGAATTTCATAGCCTTGATACTGATTATTAGTCATTACTTCTTCAATCTTTTTGTCTATTTTATTAGCAGCTGGTTCTTTAATTTTAGTAATATATTGATGGAAAAGTTGAACATATCTTAATCGCTTCCAAATCGGCATTTCTCCATCTAAAGGATCTAATCCTTCAATTACTCGAGTATTAAATTCTAACTGCTGCCATTTATCTCGATTATAAACATAATCGCAATTATTATTAAAAGTTTCTAATTGTTCTATTACTTCAGCCCAAATTTCATCTTTCTTAGGAGTTACTTTCTGTAATTTATCAATCGCCATTTCATCTAATATATCTTTGGCATCATCTAATTTTTTTCGATAGTCCTCTTTGTTAGTATCCTGCAGCATATTTATATAACCGGGACCCAAAACCTTGGATAATTCATCTAATATCTGATCATACTCTTCATCAAGCCAATTTTTAGCAATATGATACTTCGTTTCCAAACTATTAGCTCTAGTTCTTTGATAATGCTTGTTATCAATCGCTATAGCTCCTAACTCCTGTAAAAAGATAGTTATTTGTCTAATGATTCTCATCACTGACTTACCAGAAGAAACCAACTCCTGCAGACTAAAGAAAAAATTGTTTTCAATCTGATCTCTAGAAACTCTTTTATCACTTAGATAAGAAATTAGCCGTGGGAAACAGGCAGGTACCTCTGCAAAATAGTCTTCATCTTCTTTTTTAAATACACCAATAGATTTATAATTTTTATTCTTAAACTTCGGAGGTAATTCTAATTTTGACATCACATTCTTTAATTTATCAAGTTCTTCACTAGATAAATTATTATCCATAGCACTAAATTCCCACAACGAAGCATCTCTAGTCAACATCTCTTTATAACCCTTAGCAATCATAGCTACGATTTCTTTATTTTTTCTTTTATCAGGCTTAATTGGTCTTAAAACCCAACCTTGACTGTCTACTTCTTCAAACCATTCTTTACTTCGATCCTGAATTACATTATTAATTTGATTTACCTTATCTCTAAATTGACCTGTAAAAAATCTCTGCTCGCTTAAATTGAGATATTCGCGCTCAACTGATAATACTTCTAAAATTTCCTGCTGTATTTGATTTAAAGAAATAAAAATTATACTGCGTCCTGCTTTTGTTAAGTCATCCTTGATTCTATTGACTTCTGCTTCAATCGCTGAAGTACTGGCTAGAATAAAAATAGGATGAGCTCCTTCTTTATTAATCTTGCGGCTCTGCAGCACTCTTTTTAACTCCTCAGTATTTTGGCCCCATATCACATCTACATAATTTTTCGGATGAACTGTTAAGGGAGCAGGACCTTCATTAAATTCTACTCGTTTAGCCCCCACCTCTAAATTGAGTTCTCGAATTTGAGGATAATTCATCTGCATTGCTCGCCCAAAACCAGTTAAAATTCGATTGATTTCTTCACTTCTATCCTGCTTTAATTCTTCAATTCTTTCTTCTAAGGCTTGATTTTCTTCGGGGGTTACTAAATAACCGGCTTCTCCTGTATCAGAAGCATAGCGTTTATCAAATCTACTCAAGAAAGAGAAACTCGGGCCAATGTATTTTGTACCCGCAGTACTTAACTTCTCTTGAATTAAATTATAAATTAATTCTGCAGCAGTTTCTGCTTCCTCTTCGGGATACAACATTCTGACCTGATCAATAAAAGTAGCTTTATCGCTACCTACTAAATATTCATCTTCGGCTGTGCCCAAAGAAAAAGTCTTTAAGCTGCGCAGCAAAACATCCAAATCGAAATTACCACCATAATTATTGGAAAATTGATCTTCACTTATTCGCTCATATTCTCCTTGATTAACTAAATAGCTACCTAATTCTGATTTCTTAAGTTCTACTGCTTTAAATTCTGTAAATACTGTTTCGCCCATTTCTGTTTTAGCATTTTGCAAAGCAGTTAGTTCTGCTTGATTAAAATTATTGATGGGCTTAGGCAACTGCAGTAGGACTAATCTTTTAACTAATGATCTGTATTTTTCTGGCACTTCAAGATAGTCTAAACTAGCTTCATCTAACAACTTATCAAATCTAGATACTGACCGCAGTCGGTCTTCAAAAATTTTAGCTGCATCAGCTGAGCCATTATTAATCAAATACTGATCTACCTGATTCATAATCATATTAAACCAACCAAAATTACTGCCGGCTATAATATAAGCTGCTTCTACCAATCCCTCGGGATAATCAGGAATTTCTCCTTGTTGTTCTAAATGTTCTATATAATCACTAATATCAGCAAAGGAATTCTGTTCTATTTCTAATATCTCATTGCGGCGGTCAAGAGCTCCTACTCCCTTTAATTGATCTCCAATGGCTGGAGAACATAATAGTAAAAACGAACTATAAGAATACTTTGCCCTTGCATTCTCATGTTTGATAGCATGAGAAATTAATTGAATTGCTTCGCCATCTAATTTATTCTTAACCTCATCATCAAAATCGCTACTTGTTCTTTCAGTTTTCGATTCTACTTCATCGGCAATAATTAAAAACTGATCAATACCTAGTTCTTGAAAGTATTGATAAGCTTGATTAACAACCTGCACTAAATCATCTTCATTATCTAAAATTTCTTCTGTAGTATACTGCTCTAACTTTAAGATTTCTTGCAATTTTGCTTGAGAAAAGCCCATTGGATTTAAATGGCGCACTAAATCTAAGGCTACCTGTTCTTGATAAGTTAAATCATCTTCTTCTTTGGCTGTAGCTAAATTCTTAAGAGCAACATAGGTCCCGAAAGGAACCCAATAATTATAAGGTAAATAATCATGATTCATCTGATCGTAACTAATATAAATAGGTAAAATTCCATCACCGAAATTATCCTCTAAAATTCTAACTTGCTGCGGTTGGTCATTTTCTTCCCGGATAATCCAGCCTTTATCTTTGCCCATTACTTGGGATACTAATTCAAAAGCAATTCTTGACTTACCAATTCCCCAATCAGCAATTAAAGGAAATATCCGCGCTAAATTTGCTCGCGATAGACCATCTACAAAATTATTGAAGACATGATAAAACTCTTTTTGTCCCACCATCGGCTGGCTGAGAGGATATTTACTGACTCCCCCCTCGGACCACACTGAATTGTTCATAATTTAACCTCCCATTTTTTAATCTAAAAATTCGACTTTTAATAGTTGATAATCTCGTTTGCCGTATAATCCTCGTCCGTGTCTGGGCTGCCCCGATTGATGGCCTAGGATTTTTAATTGATTATCAGCTAGTTTAGTTTTGAAAAACTTTTCAATCCATTGCTCCGCTTCTTCAGCAATACCTAATTTACTATGTAAGGCTTGGCCCACTTGCTGCACAGGAAAATAGCCGCGGAAATCTTGATATTCAGCTACTAGTTCTTTTAACAGTTCTAATTCATTTTGCTCAGTAGAAGTCTCTGTTAGCTCTGAGACTAATTCTAAACTAATATCTCTTTTAAACTGTTCTTGCTCTAAATAATAAGTCTGCGTATCATATTTTTTCAGCCACCCTAAATAGAGAAATAATTCTAGGGGACAGCGTAACCTTGCTACGCCTGATAAAGAAGGCTTTCGCCCCCGCGACCCTAACCATTTCATCTCTCCTGCAGTAACTTCTAACTCTTCTGCCCACCACGGTCCTAAAGCTGGAAAACCTACAGTTTCTAAGAGATCATTTAAATTTCTTTGGTCATCATCGCGGTAAAAAGGATAAAAAGTCTCGTCTTGATACTCTAAAGCAGTTTGATTATAAACCGCTTTAAACCACGCTGTCTCGAATTGCAGCGGGTTATCTTCTAGCATAGCTATAACTACTGCTCTAAGACGCGGAGAGTACTTCAATAGCTGTTCTCCTAATAGTATCAACCACTCTCTCTCATTGTCTGCTTGGTAAGCTGCAGCTAAATCTCGGGCGGACTGCTGGAGTTGGCCCTGGTTAATAAAGTTAACACCCTTTAGTTTATAGCTCTTATCTTTAGTCATTCGTTTCCAAGCAAATAAACCATATAATTCTTCGTTATGAGCCAATCTGCCTAAATCATCCATTTCTAAGTCTAAATACTTAACTGCTAATTCTTTAGCCGTTGCAGCTTCAATCTCAGCCGGTAATTGACTTAACAGCTCCGGCCATATTTCAAAACGCCATGGATCAAGCCAAAATCTCTGCCTTCCTAACCTAATCTTCATAGTTTTCTGCCAACCTTTCTATGTAGTTCTTTAATTCGTCTTTTAATTGACTACAGTTATTCTTTAGTATTAACAAAGGTTTCTTATATAATAAGCTGTCTATTTTATCGGATAGAATATATTCATTATTTTGATAGATATAAATTTCTTGATCTAATAGTGCAGTAAAGTAATCAATTAGGTTAAGTTGTGAGTTAGGAAATAATTTAATATCTTTAAAAGTTAAGAAATCTTTTATTAGTTCTGCAAATGAGGAAACATAAACCTCCCGCCCATTATCAAGATAAGTGAAAAAATTAATCTCTGTTGGTTGAAAAGGAGTTGCTTTCTCTGCGGGGCGGAGATTAATGCGGTCATTATTTTCAGCCCGCATCTGTTTTTCTACCATCCCAAAAATAATCAAAAATAGGCCCCACGGATTATTGATTATCTCTTGCTCAAGTTCTATATCAGGGTCAGAAAAGCGATTTTTTAAGGGGACTAAAGTATATTCACTCTCCTCTGCTGCCTCTAAATAAGGATTAGAAGTAACCCGCCGCTGCTGGGCCCAATTATTATCAAGGTCAACTTTATCTATAGCAGTTAAGTTAAGTTGCTTAGGTTCAGACTTAACCTGCTGCAGAGTCTGCAGCATCCGCATCAGCGTTTGATAATAATCAGCCGTACCTCCGAAGACAAAATCATCTAATGCTTGAGTTAATTCTGTGGCAGCCTCTGCTTTTATTGCTGCCCACTCTTCTTTTGCTAATTCTTCCGGTGCTTGCTGATACTTATTCTGCAGTTCTTGGTACAGCCCTAAAAGATCGGCAGCTAAACTAGGTAGTTTACTGACAAAGTCTGTAAGAGCTGAACGATCTTCGGCTGCTGCAATGTCTGCTCCTGCTTTTAGTACTTCCCGCAGTAAATACTGTTGATACTGCGGCTGAGAAAGCAAGAGATGATTGATAAAATCTTGAGCGTTCGTTGTAGCCCAAGATAAGGCTAGCCAGCGGTCGGAAATGAGTAACTGCTTACCTTGCTGGACTAACCAGTGTTGCTCCTGCAGCCAGTTGCTATGTTCCGGCGGTAGTTGGGATTTTGGTAGCTCGCCGTAGTTGTATAAAGTTTTGAGCTGGGAAATGAACTCTTTCATTAGTTATCACCACACTTTAATAAAAATATCAATTTATAAAGGCAAATTAGTTCTGCTTATCTTTAATTGTGACCCTTTAAATCTATTTAACATTTTCTTGATTTGATATGACTCGCTGATTCCTGTTTTACACCAAATCGCAAAATGTTCACAGTTGTTTACTACTAAATTATAATCTTTTTCTCCTAATCTTGATTTTGCTCTTTCTACTGTATCACGATTAGAATATAAAATATAATCATCACTCTCTGAAATTAATTCAAATAATTCTTTTACTTGATTATAAAAGCCAAGGGCAATTCCTCCACTATAAGAAAATTCCGCTCTACTCGGTTCTCTATGTTCATCAGGAAAAACTAATACAAAATATTCATCAGCTCCCCTCATAAACCTAGAAAAACTTGTTTTAGTTATTTTATTGTTCCCGCCAATATCAGAACTTTCTGAAGTATAATGAATAACTCTTTTGTTACCAATATAAACCCCATAGTGTTCATATCCTGTTCTTGTAACCCCTACTACATCACCAGGTTCTAATCCAGTATTTTTCTTTTCTGACCATTTAGCTAAAACCCCATTATCATGTTTCCCAGTTAATCCCTGCAGTTTTTCTTCTAAACTAGCATTTTCATATTCTCCTAATCCCAAGGCAGCATCTACTCTAGTATCAAGCTTTTCTAATTTTTCATCAAATTTATCTTCCATTCTCCACATAGCTTTATCAGCTTTATCTTCAAACCAGTCCCATAAGCTCATTTTATCTCCTCCAGTTCAGCAGGTGATTATATATAATTTCATTCTATATCATCAATTTCTAGGTTACCTTCAATTAAGTCCTCTACATCTTGTTTTGCTTCTTCGATGAGTTGTTTCGATTCAAATTCCATTTTTATTGAATTAATAATCATATCACCTAATTCTTTTTGCAATTCTTTAGGTAATAAAACAATTTTAAATTTATATAATTGTTTATTAAATAAATACTTTTGTCTGATTCCATAGCAATGTCTTTTAGTCTGAATTCTGCCAAGTTCTGAATTTAAAAACAGGGTTAAATATCCCGGATGACAAGTTTCATTACATCTAAATGCCGTAACATGAGACCCATGTAATAATGGTAGAGCTTCTTCAACTATTATAGTAGTTTCTCCTAACGGAGGACCAGCAGTTGTAAATATAACATCATCTTCTCTTAATTGTGATCCTTCTCTTTCTTTATATAATTCTTTTGAAACACTTATTTTGTTTTCTTCTAATTCAATTTCATAAGGGTCAATATCTGAAACAATTAATGATGGTATACCATCATTAACCCTTTTTTTCTTTGCTGGTGAATTACTCTTTTGTGGTTTTTCTGCTAAAATATCATTTAAATTTGCAACTTCAAATTCTAAATTGTTAAGATAATCATAAAACTTTAAGTATTTCGGTTTATAGTAATTAGCCTCTAAATAAGGTTCAAGTCTATCTTCAGATACATTATAACTTTTTTGGCTTTCATAAGTATAATCATTAAATTTAACTATTTGATAAAACTTTTTCTCAGCTTTTTCTCTTATTTTTTTAGCTTCTTCTCTTAATTTTTCAGCTTTTCTAACTTTATCTCCAATATATTTTTGAACTCCATCTGAAGGAATAGGAATCCTAAGATTAAGTAAATCTTTCTGTCCTAATTGACTAGTAATAGCACCATAACTTATTTGTTCTATACTTAATTTACCTATTTTAGAATTAATAAAAGCTGCCAAATAATCTACATCAATTTTGTTAGTATTAATTTTTAATTTCATCAAATGAGAACTTATAATTGTATCTAAATCATTATCTTTAATTGCTTTAGCTATACCAATAGTTCCAGAACGTGAAACTAATAGATCATTTTTTTCTACTTTTGCTTTAGAAGGTAATTCACTGTAATTTACATCAACTTTATTAATATTATTATAATCAATAGTGAACTCCTCTAAATCAGAAACTCTTAAATATGGGTACCCCTTTTCTTTATAATTCCTAACTTCATATCCATTACTTATTTTATTTACTATGTTATCTAGCTTTTCATTTTCCAAACTTGTTATTTTATCTTTAAGTTTTAGAAATTTTGGATCATAATTGTTGGGGTCTAATCTATTATCAACTAATCTACTATTAATCCACATTGAATTTGGTTCTCGACTAATAATCTGATATCCATTATTAGAACTTTTCATCATCTCACCTCCTAATTTCCTTTCTTATATCCATCTACAATATCTAATAAATCATTATGATCATCACCAAGATCAATTTCTGTATTACGCCTAACTTCAAACCCAACTTCATCTGCTACTGCCATAAAGATAGGCCCCTGCTGTTCTCCTTGGTGCTCTTTTTTCTTCAAATATAAAAATGAAGTTTTAGCACCTGTTCCAGATAATTTAAAAGTTTCTGTCGGGAATGAAACAACAGACTTCACAATTGCTTTGCCTCCTTCAAACTCAACTGTTTCTTCATTCTTTTGGCCCATCAAATATTCACGCACATACTGCATACTTGAATTTGATAAAATACCATCGGGAAGGACAATTCCTAACAATCCTCCA
>JBNJDB010000039.1:0-14648 GCA_051744465.1 Bacillota bacterium
TTTTGCCGAGTAGCAGTTTTAATAGCCGTAATAATTTGTCGGGTAATACATAATTCAGCAAAAGAAAAAAATGAAGCTAACTCTTCTTTTTTATAATCTTTAATCGCTTTATACAATCCAATCATGCCTTCTTGTACAATATCATCATTATCAGCACCAATGAGAAAATAGGATCTAGACCTTGCCTTAACAAAATTCTTATACTTTTTAATCAAATATTCAATAGCTAATTTATTTCCTGCCTGAGCTAAGTCAACTACTTCATCATCTGTCATATCTCTATAACCATTATATTCCTTTAATTTGGCACTCAATCATAATCCCTCCACCCTAATGGGACTTGTTATCTATCTTCTATTATAACTTACATAATTATATTGAGTCAAGCACTAAAACAATGTAACTTTTTCCTCAATATTAATTATTTTTTTTAGGATTAACCTTTATTATTTTATTAACTGGTGGATATACATCTTCAGAAATAAGATTGTTTTCTAATACTTCAGACCCAGATTTAATTATTCGCCGAGTAGTAACTTCATATCCTACTTCTCCTGATTGAACTACTTTCTTAGCTTTAGTATTTAAACTAGTATCTGTTTTTTCAATTACTTCAGGGTCTAAAATACGGGGAGCGGAAGTAACAACTTCAATATTTAGCCCCGGATCAGTGCCAAGCAATGTAATAGTTAATTTATTATCTATAACCTTAGATAAAATCATAATTGGATTAGAAAAATTATTCTTGAATTTAAAATCTATTACATCATAATATACTGTTGCCCCCCGCCCTAAAGGGACATAAGTCACAGGTTTAGAGTGGTTCTGTCTATCTACTATTTTTAAACCAGAAAATAGAATTGAATTATATAAAGTAGAGGAAACCTGACAAACTCCTCCTCCAACTCCAATTACATATTCATTATTGACTATTTCAACCGCCTCTTTAAAATTATTTTCTTTAGTTCGTGGGCCAACAACATCATTAAAAGAAAAAACTTGCCCAGGTTTTACCACAATTTCATTTATCTTTTCCGCTGCTATCTTTATATTTTGAGCACGGTTTTTCTCTGACTTCTTAAAATAAGTAGTATGAGTCGCCAAAATATTACTCATTTTATATTTCTTTATTTTTTCTAATTGAGAAACTGAAATTGCTTGCACTCTTGAGCCAACAAAAAAGAATACAACCAGCAATATCAACAAAATAGTCTTTTTTTTGTTCATAATTATCACTCTTCATTTCTTTGACGTATAGATTCATATATTAAAATTCCTGCTGCTACCGATGCATTTAAAGATTCAATTTGTCCTTCCATTGGCATTTTAACTAAAAAATCACATTTTTCTTTCACTAATCTGCGCATCCCTGCTCCTTCACTACCGATCACTATACCTAAAGAACCAGTCAAATCAGCTTGATAACAGCTCTGTTTTGCTCCTAAATCAGCCCCAGCAATCCAAAATCCTTCATCTTTCAGTTGCTCCATAGCGCGCACTAAATTAGTCACCTGAGCAACAGGCATATGTTCAACTGCCCCAGCAGAACTTTTAGCTACTACAGGCGTAAAACCTACTGCTCTACGTTTAGGGATTATAACCCCATCTACGCCTCCAGCTTCAGCAGTCCTCAAAATAGAACCTAAATTATGCGGGTCTTTAATTTCATCAAGTAAAACAAAACAAGGATTCTCAGAGTTTGATTTAGCTTTATTTATTAAATTATCTAAACCCAAATATTCTAAATTATTTGCAATAGCAATTACTCCTTGATGAGCATGAGATTCAGCTAAATTATTCAATCGCTCCTTACTAACTTTTTCTACTTTAGTATTATTTTGCTTTGCTAAGCTATATATTTTATCAATTACTCGTCCTTGAGCTGATTTTAATATTAAAATCTTTTCTACCTTTCTCTTCCCTTTTAACAATTCAACAACCGGATTTCTACCCTCTACATTAGCCATTTAATACCCCCACTTAAAATTTTTAACATCCTTAGCTAAATTAATTACTATTATCATAATACTAAACTAAATTTCAAAACCTAATAATTAAATAATTCATACTTAAAACACCTATAGTAAAACATTATTTAATTCATCCTAAAACCCTCTATCTTTTCTAATTAAATCAATCACACTAATGATATTATGAATCTCAGTAATAAATTATTCTACTTAATCAATTGAAAAACGTTCTTTAACCTCTTCTGGGTGCCCACAACTCAGTTTTCCTTCTGTACAACTTTCCTGCACACAAGGCGGTAACGCATTTTCATATAAAACATCAGATAATTCCCGTAGTTGTAATAATTTCTTCGTTGCTATTTCTCTTATTTCCCACTGCGAATTTAAACAGATTCTTTCGGCTAACATTTCTTGGTCTATTCTAGCATTAGTAGACATAATTAACTTAATTTGATCGCAATTTAACAAAAAAGGCACCGCCTTATCCAAACCATATTCTTGATAAATATACAACCGGAATTTTTTAATTTTAGCTGCTAAGTCTAAAAATTCACTCTCAAATTGACTACCAGCAATAGTTGGCGGCACTAGAGATAGGCGCTTATTCAAAATTAATGCCCCTAAATTTTCCCGATGATTCTCTGGCAATCTATGTCTAATCTGTTGATGATAAGTAACCATACTACACATCATCGCAAAAGTAGTTCGCGCTTGCTCAGCTATACTTTCATGCCCATATCCTAATACTCGCCGGGCCAACCCTTTAGCCTTATTAGAAGCTGCTTGACCCCACTCCTCTAGCTTTTGACTAGGAGTCTGACCAGAAGTACTAGTTGCCGCCCCTAAACCTACTTTCAAATCTAGATTATCAAAAGCAGTCAACAAAATTATATTATCTTCACTATCTAATTTAGCAAAATCAGATTTATATAATTCCTCAACTAAACCCTGGTCAATACTATTATTAAAAGAATTAGGAAATAAATCAACTATACAATCCGGTAACAAATTGATAATTTCCTCTCTCATATCTTTAAAAACTGCAGCATATTGTTCTTCAAAAAGCAAAGCAAACAAATCATACAAATTATCACCAGTCATTGTTATTGCAATATTAGTTGTAGTAGCTAACGGTAGTATATAACGAGCATCTTCAATAGGAATCCCATGTTTATAATCTTCTTTTTTAGGCCGCCCTGTCGATTCTTCTTCTTTTAATTCGGACATGGTTTCATATAATTTAAAAGTTTCTTGCACTAATGATTCAGCTTTTTTCTTATCTGCTTTTTTTAAATCAGGTAACCGATATGAACCTTCCGCTAAGGAAACATATCGCTGGCTTTGTTGCACATAGGAATCCTTTAACTCACATAACAAAGTACTTTGCACTCTATTTATTTCTTCGGCCACAAATGAAATATTAGTCGTTTTAAGAGCCTCTTTTAATGTATTTTGATCTAAATCAGTAATATTATTATCTTGAATCCATTTTTTTATTTTTTCTAAACCGGTTTGCTCAAAATTAGTAATTTGCATTCACTAGTCCTCCGTTCTAATCCACTAAAAAATCATCTTCGTCTAATACTTTTTTCATGATTAACCATAATTCTGATAATCGCTCAGTCTCTTCTTTTAAATATAAGTATCCTAATAATGCTTCAAACCCAGTACTATAACAATATTCTTTTGGATCTGCATTACTAGGAATATTTGTTTTGCAATTTCTACCGCGACGCACAATAGTTAATTCTTCATCCGTTAAATCAGCTTTGATTTCTTCTAATAATTTGAACTGAGCACTAGCATTGACATAGTTGACTGTTTGATCATGTAGTTGATGAGCTTTGCCAGGCTTTCTTTCTAATACTAAATTCCTAATAAAAAATTCAAATAATCCATCCCCAATATAAGCCATAATCTCTGGTGATAATAATCTAGGTCGGTCCGGAAAATCAATTATATCAGCAAACATTTATTTTCCTCTCTTTCTATTTAATTAGCCGAAACCTTAAGTGGTTTGGAAGACTAGTTATCTAATTTCCATTCAGTTCCTTGAGCAGTATCCTTTAACGCAATACCTAATTCATCTAACTGATCTCTAATCTTATCTGCTGCTTCATAGTCACCTTTATCTCGCAAATCAGATCTCAAATCTAATAGCAATTCTACTAAATCAGGAACCAATTCATTCTCTAATTCTTCACTATCAGTTAGAATTCCCAATACTTCAGACCCTAATTCCTTAAAAGTATCTTTTACTTTTTCTAATCCTTTTTTAACCTCAATAGTTAAAACAAAATCATTATTGTCAATAAATTTGTTAGTAGCTGTAGCTAATTCATGCAAAGCAGCTATTGCTAACGAAGTATTAAAATCATCGTCCATTGCACTAATAAAGTCTGCTTTTTTATCTTCGCATAATTCAAATAAATATTCTTCCTTTGCATCTCCTGTAGTTGCTTCTTGATTTAATAAATGTTCAACTCTATCTACAGTATTCTCTATCCGTGCTAAACTCTTAGCAGCATCCTTAATATTATCCTCGCTAAAATTAATTGGACTCCGATATTGTTTTGAAATCAAGAAAAATCTAACGACTTCAGCAGAATATTTCTCTAATATATCTCTAGTAGTAAAGAAGTTCCCTAAGGATTTAGACATTTTTTCTCCTTCAATATTAATATAACCATTATGAAACCAATAATTAACAACTTCATGCCCACAACAAGACTCACTTTGGGCAATCTCATTTTCATGATGGGGAAAAGTCAAATCTACCCCGCCGGTATGAATATCAAATTCTTCTCCTAAATACTTAGTAGACATTACAGAACACTCAATATGCCACCCAGGTCTTCCCGCTCCCCAAGGACTATCCCATTCTGGTTCACCAGCTTTACTCTCTTTCCAGAGGGTGAAATCTAATGGATCTTCTTTTTGTTGATTAACATCTACTCGTGACCCGGCTTCTAGATCATCAATATTTCTGTTAGACAACTTTCCATATTCAGCAAACTTCTTAACTCTAAAATATACATCTCCATCTTTTTGATAGGCATATCCTTTATCAATTAATTTTTCTACTAATTCAATCATTTCATCAATATGGTCAGTCGCTTTAGGATAAATATCAGCCCGTTTAATATTTAAGGCATCAGTATCTTCAAAATAAGCATTAATAAATTCATCGGCTAATTCATCCACTGTAATTCCTTTTTTATTAGCTCGTTTAATCATTTTATCATCAATATCAGTGAAATTAAGTACATGTAAAACCTCATAACCTTGATACTCTAAATAACGTTTGATTATATCAGGAACAATAAAAGCCCTAGCATTGCCAATATGAAAATAATCATATACAGTTGGCCCACAGGAATACATTTTGACTTTATTCTCTTCTAACGGAACAAATTTTTCCTTAGCATCTTTTAAAGTATTATAGACTCTTAGAGTCATTTACATCTACCTCCTCATTTAAAAGTTCATATTTTTGCTCTAAATTACTCATTCTTCTATCCAAACAGCCACACATTTCCTTAACTGGATCTGGCATATCTCCATGCTCTAAATCTATACCCCGATTAATTCTTTCTCCATCTTTAACTACAACTCGCCCAGGTATTCCTACTACTGTACAATCACTAGGAACCGAATCTAAAACTACTGCCCCAGCACCTATCTTAACATTATTATTAATTTTAATTGAGCCTAGTACTTTAGCACCTGCACTAACTATTACATTATCACCAATAGTCGGATGACGTTTTCCGGTTTCCTTACCCGTACCTCCTAAAGTAACTCCTTGATATAAAGTAACATTCTCACCTATCTCAGTAGTTTCACCAATCACAACTCCCATACCATGATCAATAAAAAAACCATCTCCAATTTGTGCTCCAGGGTGGATTTCTATTCCCGTTAAAAATCTTCCCAACTGAGAAATTAAGCGAGGTAATGTTCTTAATCCCCAGTTATAAAAGGGATGGGCCAAGCGATGAAATATAATTGCATGTAAACCAGAATAAGTTAATAATATCTCCAATAAATTACTAGCAGCAGGGTCACGATCAAATATAGCCTCTACATCCCCCTTTAGTTCTTTGAATAAACTTCCCATTTTAGCACCTCCAAATCCCCTTCTACTAATTTATTATGAATAAAAAAATATTTTAATTATACAAAAAACCCTCCGTCTCTATTTCAGAGACGGAAGGCTCCGCGGTCCCACTCTGCTTAGTATGGCAATTACTCCCTTGAGACATAATAACGAATGTCAACCGCAATAACCTACTAACTTCAGTTATTTAGCTCCAGGGGGCATTCAAATAGCATTTCCTGTTAGCACTCTCAGCCTTAAATCAGTGCTTACTCTCTAAAAAGAAATTAACTAGATTACTATTCCCCTTCAACACTTTTAAATATTTATTAAACTAAATCTAATGCTTGCTCCAATCTATCTATCGTTTCTTCTCTCCCTAATAAAGTAGCTATATCAAATAAAGCCGGACCTGATTCTTGACCTGTTAAAGCAATTCGGACTGGATGGAAGAATAACCTTCCTCCAACTGGCAAATCACTAATAATCTGATTCATCATTGCTCTAATATCTTTTTTCTCCCAACTATCTAAATTTTCAGATCTTTCCTTTAAAGTTTCTAGTACTAAATCTACATCTTCTTCCTGAAAAGTTTCTCGCGCTTCTTCTAAATCCTCATACTCTAATTGCTCCAAGAAAACAGCAACTTCATCAGTGACCTCTGCTATATAATCTAATGATTCCCTAACAGAATCAACCAATAACTCTAACCATTCTCGTGATTTATCTTCAAGATCATATTCCTCTTTTAAATACGGAATAGCTAGATCAACTATCTTTTCTAATTCTTCATCTCTAATGTACATTCCATTCATCCAATTTAATTTTTCTACATCAAATACAGCAGCGCTTTTATTTACTCTATCAATAGAAAATCTATCAATAATTTCTTCTCGAGAAAAGATTTCTTCATCATCACTAGGAGACCATCCTAATAAGGATAAGAAGTTAACTACCGCTTCAGGCAAATAACCTTTTGTTCTATATTCACTTACATACACATATGCCTCGCCACTTCTTTTACTTAGCTTAGAACGGTCAGAACCTAAAATCATAGGCAAATGAGCAAAATTTGGCGCTTCCCAATCTAACGCTTGATATAACAATTTCTGTTTAGGAGTATTAGACAAATGATCTTCGCCACGAATAACATCACTAATCTCCATCAAATGGTCATCAACAACCACAGCAAAATTATAAGTCGGCATCCCATCAGATTTTACAATTACAAAATCATCAATTACATCACTACTAAACGAAACTTCACCATGAACTAAATCATTAATAACAATTTCTTCTTCCTCTAGCGGTGACTTAAACCTAATCACTGCTTCTCTACCCTCAGCTTCTAATTCTTTTCTTTCTTCTTCCGTTAAATCTCTACAACGACCATCATACCTAGGTGCTTGGTCATTATTCCGTTGTTCTTCTCTCATCTGGTCTAATTCCTCAGGAGTACAATAACAACGATATGCTAAATCTTGGTCTAATAATTTGTCTATATATTGCTGATAACTATCTAATCGTTCTGTTTGACGATAAGGTCCAAACTCTCCACCTTTTTGTGGTCCCTCATCCCAATCTAATCCTAACCAATCCATTTCACGATGAATAATATCTTCAAACTCGCTAGTTGATCTCTTTTGGTCAGTATCTTCAATCCGCAATATAAACTGCCCCTCATTCTTTCTTGCAAATAAATAATTAAATAAAGCTGTCCTAATATTTCCTATATGTATTTGTCCAGTTGGACTAGGTGCAAATCTTACTCTAGTATCAGTCATAACCTTCCCCTTTCTATGTCTATGAATCATAAGCAAATATATTATAGAATATTTAAGCTCAAATTTCAAGTTAAAAAGATTGGGCAGGAAAATATTCCATACCCAATCCTCTTGAATTCCATAAAATCTTAAATAACACTAATTCCTAACGCTAATTGTTCTGGTCCATCTACTAATGCATGACCAAACTTACCAAATACAGACACAGCCACTCTACCTTTGCCACGTACTACAGCAACTTTAAAGCCCCCACCAAGACCAGGGTTGACTAAATCAAGCTGTGTATACGCATCCTTAACCGCATTAGAGACTGCCATCTTTTCTCGTGGATTCTCCTTAATTACACCACGAGCAATAGCTGCCACAGTAATGCTTTCTCTCAATTTAATTGGTAGATTTTCAGCATTTGCTCCAGTTTGAGTAATTGAAGCTTGATATCCATAACCCTTAATTTTATCTAACCAATACTTCTCATACTCTCTACTTCTAGTCATTGCTAAATAAATAGAAGAACTTTCAGGAGATATCTTCTCCGTTTTTTCCTCTTTAACATAACCAGAAACAATATCTTCTGCTGTTACAATTCCTACTAATTTATTGGCATCATTTACTACCGGAACACCACCAATATTATTATCAGATAGAACTTGTGAAACTTCTTGAATAGTTTTTTTCTGATTGATTGTAATAACTTCAACTTCCATTATCTCTTTTACTAAAGCATCCAATTTCTTATTTTTTACTAAATCACCATCGGTCAAAATACCTATTATTTGATCAGATTTAATAACAACTAACCTTCCAATACTATTAACATTCATTAAACGTTCTGCTTCTTCCAAAGTAGCATCAGAATTTATTGTAATTACATCAGTGGTCATTAACTCTTTTACTTCCATTCTTTTAATCCTCCCCTAAACTAACTACTGCTTGAGCAGCAATACCTTTTTCTTGTCCTACGAAACCTAGTCTTTCTGTTGTAGTAGCTTTTACATTAACCCTAGCTAAATCTAATTGAAGTACATCTGCAATATTTTCTTCCATCTCTGCTATATAAGGAGCTAATTTAGGTTGTTGAGCTATTAAAACAGAATCAATATTATTCAATTTCAATTCTTTGTTGGCTACTAAAGAAAAAACCTTTTTTAGCAAAAACAGACTAGAAACCCCTTTATAATCTGGATCATTATCTGGAAAATGACTTCCTATATCCCCTTCTCCAATAGCGCCTAAAATAGCATCTGCAATTGCATGTAATAAAACATCAGCATCCGAATGCCCTAATAAGCCAACCGAATAATCTATTTCAACCCCACCTAATACTAAATCTTCACCAACTTCTAATCGATGAACATCATATCCTATTCCAGTAAACATTATTTCCTCCCTGCTAGAATCCTTTTCCCAAATTCTAAATCTTCTGGAGTGGTAATCTTTATATTTTCATAAGACCCCTTGACAAACTTAACCTTTTTATCAATTCTTTCTACTAGACTAGAACTATCTGTTCCTATAAAACCATCATCATGAGCTCTTTGATAAGCATCTAAAATCAAATCTTTGCGGAAAACTTGTGGAGTCTGAATCGCAACTAATTTAGAACGATCAGGAGTATTGATAATCATACTATCCGAATTAACTACTTTAATAGTATCTTTAACTGGAACCCCCACCGCTACAGCATCATATTTTTGCAATTTAGTTATTACTTTTTTTATCAAATTACTCTTAACAAAAGGTCGCGCACCATCATGAATTAAAACAGATCCACTAGCAGAATCAACTTCTTGCAAACCATTATAAACAGATTCTTGTCTAGTTTTACCACCCACTACAACTTTAAGGCTCTTATCGAGACTATCATTATCTACTATATTATTTTTACAATAATCAACTTCTTCAGCTCGACAAACTACTATTATTTCATTTACCGTAGCCTCTTGCTCAAATTTATTAATTGTATGAGCTAATATTTCTTTATCTTCTAACATTAAAAATTGTTTATTTTTTTCAGTCTTCATTCTTTTACCCTGCCCTGCAGCAGGAATAATAACACTTGTCTTCATTTTTTATTCCTCCATTTAACTTATAAAACCTTCTTTGCTTTATATTTTGGTTTAGCAAAAATCATTCTTCCCGCTGATGTTTGAAGAACACTAGTTACTAAAACATCTAAATCCTCTCCAATATGGTCTTTGCCATCATCAACTACAATCATTGTTCCATCATTTAAATAGCCTACTCCCTGGCCTGGTTCTTCACCATCTTTAATAATTTTAACTTCCATCTCTTCCCCAGGCAAAACAACAGGTTTAACTGCATTGGCTAACTCATTAATATTCAATACAGAAACACCTTGCAACTCAGAAACTTTATTTAAATTATAATCATTAGTAACAACTTGTCCGTTTAATTCCTGAGCTAATTTAACTAATTTTCTATCGACTTCTTTAATATCATCATAATCTTTACTCGAAATTAATACAGGAATATCAATTTCATTTTGGATTTTATTCAAAATATCCAAACCTCTTCTACCACGATTACGTTTCAAAATATTAGACGAATCAGCAATATGTTGTAATTCCTCTAATACAAATTCAGGTATGACTAATACCCCTTCAATAAAAGAAGTTTTACAAATATCAGCTACTCTACCATCTATTATAGCACTTGTATCTAAAATCTTATAAGTTGATTGTAATTCCTCAACATCATCATTATTATTTTGCGGCAATTGTCCTTTAACCTCACTACTATAATTGTTTTCCTTATTATCATTATTATTTTTATTATTAAAACAATTTATTCCTGTTAAAAATTCTTCACGCTTATTAACTCCCAAAGTCCATCCTAAATAACCTAGTATGAAATTAATTAGAACTTGAATAGATAAACCAAATCTTGGGATAGAAGAAATAGAAAAAGATATACTAATTAAAACTCCTAATAATAGACCAATTACTAACCCCATAATACCAGATAAAATATCTTGGCCAGGAATTTTTTCTAAATCAGATTTAAATTGATTTATTATATTAAATATCTTAATAATAATCCATGGCACTAATAAAAATCCTAAAACCGCACCACCTACGACACCATATACTGTATTATTTGTAATCAATTTAGCAAACTCCCACTTGATTTCTTCTGATAATCCCAACAAAGTAATAAAAATTTGACCTAAAGCACCACCAAGTACCAATCCTACAATCTTTCTAATTTTACTCAACAACTTCACCCCCTACGTATAAATATAAAAATATATATGAAAATAAACGTCAGGCAACCCTGACGTTACTCTTCATCAAAATCTTGTTCTTCAAATATTTGATCTATTTTTTCTCTTACTTCTTCTTCAGATTTATCCTCTGCTAATACTAATTCACTAATTAAAATTTGACGTGAATTGCTTAACATCTTTTTTTCACCAGTTGATAACCCCTTGACAATATCACGAATATTTAAGTTTCTAACTACTTCTGCTACCTCAAATATATCACCAGTTTTTATCTTTTCACTATTAGCTCTGTATCTTCTATTCCAATTTTGCGACATTTCACTTTGATCTTGTGCTAATACTTGATAAACTTTAGGCACAATATCTTCATCTATTATATCTCTTAAACCAATTTCTTCAGCATTACCTTTAGGTATCATAACCCTCATTTCTCCAATTGGTAACTTCATAATATAATACTGTTTAGTCTCTCCTAAAATCTCTTTTTCCTCTAAATCAACTATTGTTCCAGCACCGTGATTTGGATAAACAATATTATCTCCAACTTCAAACATATATGTAACCTCCATTTAATATATAGTCCTGCAAACTAATTATATCAATTCTATGGCATTATGTCAATCTATACCAATTAAATATGTCTGTCCAATAAGACCTGATCTCGCAGCCTTTTTAGACCTTCTTTAATAGCTTGAGCTCTAACATCTCCCACACCATCTACATCATCTAATTCTTCAATAGAAGCATTTAAAATTTCATGGAAGTTTTCAAATGAATCTATTATATTTTCAATAACAGACATAGGCACTCGTGGTATCTTTCTGAGTAATCTATAACCCCGTGGTGAAATTGACAAATCAAGAGCACTCATGTTTCCACCATGACCCAAATACTTACTAATAGTAGATAAACTTAATAACTCATCAGAAGAGCAATTAGATATTTTTTCAAAAATAATCTCTGGATCTTCAACCTGCTCCTCATCATCATCTAAATTATTTACTTTATAATCTTTTACAATTAACAAACCTTCTTCTTTAACATTAGAAACTAACTCTTCTAACTGCATATTAATTAATCGACCTTCACTACCTAATTCATTAATGTAATTTTCAATTTCCCGTCCAATTCTTAATACCATTTCTGTTCTCTGTAAAACAGTTGCTACATCAGATATAGTTACTAAATCCTCAAATTCTAAAGCACTTAAATTAGTCAAAGCCTGATCTAATACATTTCTATATTTTTCTAAAGTTTGAATAGCTTGATTAGCTTTAACTAAAATAACCCTAATATCTTCTAATACATATTTCTTTTCGCCTTTATATAATGTAATTACATCTCTCCTCTGCGAAATACTAATCACTAACTCTTCAGTCTGTTTAGCTACTCTTTCTGCGGTACGATGTCTAGTTCCTGTTTCTTCGGAAGAAAGTGAAGGATTAGGTACTAACTGAGTATTAGCACATAAAATCCTTTCTGCATCACTACTTAAAACTATAGCACCATCCATTTTAGCTAGTTCATATAATTTCTGTGGTGATAATTTAGCATTAATATTGAATCCTCCATCTGCAATTCCTAGAACTTCCTCACTATCTCCTACAACAATTAAAGCTCCCGTTTCAGCGCGAAGAATATTTTCTAAACCTTCTCTAAATTTAGTTCCAGGAGATAATAATTTTAAATTTTCATCAAATTCACTAATTTTAGAAAAATCAGGCATTTATCCACCTCCTAAAATCAAGTCTAATATTTTTCTAATATTCTTAATGCCATAAAAAGAAAGTTGATCATCTTGCTTAGATAAATCACTTATATTCCCCTGGGGTAAAATGAATTTACTAAAGCCTAATTTGCTAGCTTCATTAACTCTTTTCTCTATTTTATTAACTGCTCTAACCTCACCTGATAACCCCACCTCACCAATTATAGCAAAATCACTAGGAATCGGATTATCTCTAAAGCTTGAAACCATAGCAGCAACTAAACCCAAATCTATAGCTGGCTCTTTAACTTCAAAACCACCAGCAACATTAATATGTATATCTTCCATTTGAATATTCAAGCCCAATCTTTTCTCCAATACAGCTAAAATCAAAGATACTCTTCTTTGGTCTACACCAGTTGTCATTCTACTAGGATTTCCAAAATTAGCCGAACTAACTAAAGCCTGTAACTCAACTAGAATGGATCTACTTCCCTCTACACAAGGGATTACCACTGATCCAGAAACATCCTTAGGACGCTCAGCAATAAAATTTTCTGACGGATTAATTACTTCTCTTAATCCACTTTGTTCCATAGCAAAAATACCTACTTCATTAGTAGAACCAAATCTATTTTTTATCCCCTTTAACATCCTATATGAATGATTTTGATCACCTTCAAAATACAGAACAGTATCTACCATATGCTCTAAAACTTTTGGCCCAGCAATTGAACCTTCTTTAGTTACATGCCCAACAATAAACATTGGTAATTCTTCAGCTTTTCCTAATTTTATCAATTTAGCAGTAGACTCTCTTACTTGTTTAATACTACCAGGTGCAGAATCAATAGTTGAATCATGGATAGTTTGAATTGAATCAATAATTATTAAATCAGGCTGTAATTTCTTAATCTGTTTAAGGATAGAATTTAAATCAGTTTCAATTAATATATATAGATCAGAATCACTTGCTTCTAATCTATCAGCTCTAATTTTAATCTGTCGCTCTGATTCTTCTCCCGATACATATAATACTTTTTCATAACTTTTAGCTACTTTAGTAGCAGTCTGTAATAATAAAGTAGACTTACCTACCCCAGGAGCCCCACCAATTAAAATTAAACTTCCAGGCACAACTCCTCCACCTAAAACGCGATCCAACTCAGAAAAACCAGTGTCTAATCTATCTTCACTAGTTATATTTATATCAGATATTTTTTTCACTGTAGATTTAGTTTTAGATTGGATTTCAGACTGTTGCATAGACTCTTTTTGAGCTAATTTTTCTTGTTTCTTCTCTTTCTCTTTATCAGGATCAAAAATAATCTCTTCTAGAGTATTCCAACTTTTACATTCAGGGCATTGACCATTCCATTTTAAAGCTTCATGCCCGCATTCACTACACAGATATCTTTTTCTTTTTTTTGCCATATAATCACCTGATTAGCTGAAATTAAATAGACAATACTAATTAAATAATAATAAACTTAAATTTAATTATAACATTTAATAAAGCATTTCACAAGAAAATAAAAAAATTCTTCAAAAAATAATAATGGCTCCCCGAGCAGGACTTGAACCTGCGACAAAGTGGTTAACAGCCACTCGCTCTACCAACTGAGCTATCGGGGAACGGTAATATTAATTGATAATGACCAATTTAAAATTAATACAAAAACTATAAAAAAAATCATCTTTCTTTTGAATTTGACCTATAATTATCAATTATCAATTCTACATTTTCAATTATAAAGTAAATCTGGCAGCGACCTACTCTCTCATAGGGCTGCCCCTACAATACCATCAGCGCTGGAGGACTTAACTTCTGTGTTCGAGATGG
>JBNJDB010000040.1:0-14563 GCA_051744465.1 Bacillota bacterium
GCGCGGTTTGACTAACCCCTTATTACAAGAAGATTATGGAGTTAATTATTCACAATTGGGAACTATTTTAATGTTTTTTTCCATTGGATCTAGTCTAGCAAGCTTATCTAGTGGATTTTTGATTGAAAAATTAAGTTTGAAGAAAGTCTTTCGCGGCGGTCTAATTATAGCAATGATTGGCTTAGTAACAATTTATTTTACTGCTAATTATTATTTTTTAGTGCTAGTTATACTTATTATTGGTATCGGGATGGGGACAACCAATGTATCTGCTAATTCTCTAGCTTCACTAATTTTCCTTGAAAATAAAGGAAAGATGATGAATTTGTTTCACTTTTTCTTTGGAATTGGTTCTGCTTCAGCCCAAATTTATGCTCCACTAGTTATTAATTCGAGTTTGGAATGGGAAGCAACTTATTCTCTGGGAAGTATCTTATTAATTGGACTATTTCTGTTTAGCTTTATCCCTGAGTTTCCCCAAGCTGAAAATAATGAGTCCTCATCTAATACTAAAACATTAACTATTTTAAAAGATAAACGAGTCTGGTTATTTATCTTTATGTTTTCTTTTTATGTGGGCACTGAACTTGGTATCAGTAGTTGGCTAGGAGTCTATCTGTCTAATATTCAACAAAGAAGTCCCGCTGAAATTGGTTCTTATATGTTTTGGTTCTTTATTTTATTTACTTGCGGACGTTTATTGGCTAGTTTTATTGTCGAAAAAGTCGGCTATATTAGAACAATTATAAGTTCTGCTCTACTAGCTATTATTACTATTTTATTAGGATTACTTGGTCCTAACTCATTTGCTTTTTCCTTTTCTCTAACTGGTCTCTTTTTAGCACCTCATTTTGCTACTATTCAGGCAGTTATGTTTGAAACATTTGATGAAAACATTCCAGCTATTCTAGGTCTTACAGTAACTGCGGGTAGTATGGGAAATATACTATTTGCTAATAAATTAGCTGGGATTATTAATGAGTTAGTCGGAATCCAATTAGGTTTTGGAATTTTTATTATCTATTTACTTATCTTCATCAGTATAACAATTTATCTGAACAAGAACCATATTAAAATTTAATACTATAAGCCAAAAACATCCCAAACTCATTCTGGGATGTTTTTAATCAGTTAATTCTTTTTTATTTTTAGCAATTAATTCTTCTTCCTGTTGCAAAATCCACCTAGTCATTTCCTGACTAATTTCCTCTGACATCTCTAAAAATTCAACACCTACAATCTTATTTTCTTCTTCAATCCTAATAACTTTAGCTTTAAGATAATTATCATCTGAAAATGGCAAATAAAGTTGTAACTGCAAACTCTTATCTTCTCTTAAATCAGCTAGCGAATCAACTTTCATTTTAAGACCAACAATACTAATATCAAGCATTGTAGCTGAGCTACTATTAATATTATTATCTTGAGCAGCAAAGTATTCAATTTCTTTTCTAATTGGAACTCTAAAAAAACGACGACGCTGAATTCTTTGCACTCTACCTTTACTAGCTAAAATTAGCTTACTAACATCTTTTATTTGTTTTACTTCTACTCGTACTTTGTATAAAGCATCAGCACCAGCAAAACATAAATCTAATATTATTCCAATTCTGATAAATTCAATTTCACTAAAATTATTATCTAAATTAAGCAGTGCTACTTCTACCTGATTATCATTAATAGTTATTACTTCAGCTTCTACCTTTGTCAATAATTCTTGATGCGATTGATTAGAACTAGTTAACTTACTCAACTTTACTTTTTGACCCTGCTCTAGATATCTATCCATAATAGCAACCCCCTAAGCAAATTGACAATTTACAGTTAAGTTCAAAAAATAAAATCAAAATACTGAAACCACAACTACTCAAAATCATCATAATTAATCTCACCTATATGAATATAATTCTAGACTACTAGGTCATCTTCCTTTAATAAATAAAAAAAGCATTATTTAACTAGCAAAATAGTGCTTTCCAATTATATTAATAACTTGTCGTGTATAAATCCAATTTGAAGTTACTTTAGCAGGATTATAATAAAAGGTAGCACCATGACTTGGATCCCAACCCTGTAGAGCGAGCTCTACAGCCTTTCTAGATTCTCCTTCGGGGGTCAACCAGAATTGCCCATCATGAACAGCCGTAAAAGCCCATGGTTGAAATATAACTCCAGATATCTGATCGGGAAATTCACTAGATTCAACTCGATTTAAAATTACTGCTGCTACAGCTACCTTTCCCTTTAATTTTTCTCCCCTAGCTTCAGAATAAACTGCTCGAGTTAACAAATCCAAATCCTTGCTACTATAATTATAATTATTAATTTGAGATTGGGATTTGTCTATTTTTAGTTCTTGATCTACATAAATATAATTATAATCTATATTATTCCAAACCATTAATTCTCTCAAACTGATATTAAACTTCTGAGCTATTTGTGATAAAGTATCCCCTGACTTAACATAATAAACATTACTATCGTTTTGACTTGCTAGTCTATTAATATTTCTAATCGTATTATAACCAGAAATACCATCAATCCGCAAATTATTAGCCTGCTGAAATTTAATCACTGCCTGCTCAGTGCCATGACCATAAATACCATCTACCTGTTGATAATAATAGCCTGTAGTCTGCAACTTACTTTGTAGTTGCTTAACATCAGCACCTATATTACCAAATTTTAAAGATCTATATCCTAAATCAACCGCATGAACATTAGTCATAATAGCTAAAATAAGGATAAAACTAATTACTAAACTAGTTAAAAATTTAACTTTGGTTTTCATTTTCCCACCTCCTTTAAATCCAACATTGATAATTATAACTTAAGTAATACTAGTTTAGCAAAAGTAGTTTCTTCCAACTATTCTTTATTTTGCAAACACATGATTCCCTATTTCAACTACTACTTCTCTAGTTTTAAACCACCACATATCTTTAGCTGTTTGGGGATTATAAAAATAACGAGCACCTCTAGTAGGGTCTTGCCCCTGCAAAGCTGATCTAGCAGCCCGATAAGCTGTTCGATTAGGACGTAAATTTATCTGTCCATTAGCAACTGGACTAAATTGGCCAGACTGATAAATTACGCTACGAATATCATTAGGGAAATAAGAACTAAGCATTCGATTTAAAATTACAGCCCCCACTGCAACTTGTCCAATATAACTTTCCCCTCGAGCTTCACCATGGATCAAGCGAGCTAATAATTCAAATTCTTGATCGCTAATTGTATGATAAATAACTTCTTTTTCTGTTAAATTATTAATAGGTAATTTTATTTTATCTCCTTTTCTAATTACATTTGAATGCCCCAAGTCATTTATTTTTTTTAAGACTTGGATACTAGTCTTAAATTCTCGGGCCAAGTCATATAAGTTGTCACCAGCACTAACATAGTATTCTAATGTTTGCAAATTATCAATGTCAATATTTTGACCACTATTTTGACTATCTATCCGCACATTATATTGTTGATTAGAATCTAACTGATACTGTTCAGACTCATCTTGAGACTTATATAACGAAATCCTTTCGCTAGTTCCAACTTCTAAATCTAATTCTGAGCTATCTACATCAGGAATGACTAACTTATCTTCTACTCTAATAGACTCATCCTGGGCTAGATCATTTTTTTCTTTTAATTGGTTAACATTTAAATTAAATTTACGAGCTAAATCAAATAATGTATCACCTGATTGAACTTCATATATCAAATCAACCTGAAAAGTTGGAGCAGCAAAACTAATATTTATTACACTAACTAAAAAAATCATCGTTAATAATACTATTACTATCTGTTTCAATTTACTTCCTCCTTTTACTAATCAAATTCAATTATGTACTAATTTTCTAATTTCCGCTAAATTACTTCTATCATCACCCTGATCATCAATAGGAGTTTCTAAGATAAAAGGTTTATCCTCTAATTTTACATGGTTAACTAATTTTGTAAAACCTATTCTCCCAATTTCCCCCTGACCAATATGGTGGTGTCGATCTTTATTACTATTTAATTGTCCTTTACAATCATTAGCATGAATTACCCCCAACTTATCTAAACCAAAAATATCATCAATTGTCAGCAATAACTTATCTAATTGGTCATTATCGACCAGATTATATCCAGCTGCAAATCCATGACAAGTATCAAAACAAATTCCTACTTGGCTTTTATCAGTTAAATTATTATATATAATCCCTAACTCTTCTATAGTAGTTCCTATTGCTGTACCTGCTCCAGCAACATTTTCCAATAAAATTTCCACTTCAGTATCTACCATAGATAAGACAGTATCTAAGGCATTAATGATACGATCAATTCCTGCATCTACACCAGATCCAGTATGACTACCTGGATGCAAAACCAAATACTCTGCTCCTATTTTAGTTCCCCGCTCTAGTTGTTGCTCCAGCGCTTTTATTGACTTTTGATATAATTCATCTTTAGGAGAAGCTAAATTAATTAAATAGGGAGCATGAATAATAACTGGTCCAATATTATACTCTTTTAATTTAGCTTGGAATTGCTCTACTTCAGCTTCAGGCAAGTCCCGAACCTTCCAGCCCCTTGGATTTGAAGTGAAAATCTGAATAGTATCGCAATCTAAATCGTTTGCTGCAATTACTGCTTGGTCAATCCCACCTGCTATTGATGTATGTACGCCAAATTTAATAATTTTTCCCCCTTTTCAACAAATAAAAAACTCTATCCCTTATATTGAGATAGAGCCATCACTCATTACATATATTCAACATTATTCTTTTTTTTCCTTCATTTTTCTACTTATTTTCTTCTTTATCTGCTAAAGCTTCTTTGCGCGATAAACTAACTCCCCGATCATTAATATCAATTACTTTAACTAAAACTTCTTCCCCTTGCTCCAAAATATCTTCTGTATTCTTAACATGTCGATCAGCTAATTCAGAAATATGAACTAATCCTTCTTTTCCAGGTAAAATTTCTACAAAAGCTCCAAAGTCTACTGTCTTTTTAACTTCACCCATATACATATTTCCTACTTCTACATCTTCTGTCAATCTTTCAATAATCCTTTTAGCCTCTTGACCACTTTCCTGATCATCAGCAGCAACAAAGACAGTTCCATCATCTTCTATATCAATCTTAACTCCAGTTTCATCTACAATACCCTTAATTGTTTCTCCACCTTTACCAATTACGTCTCTAATCTTTTCTGGATCAATATTTAAGGTAATCATACTTGGAGCATGCTCTGATAAATTTTGACTTGGTTCAGAGATAGTTTCTTTCATTTTATTTAGGATATGGTTTCTTCCTTTACGACCTTTTTCTAAAGCCTCAGATAATATATCAGAGGAAATACCCTTAACTTTCATATCCATTTGCAAAGCAGTAATTCCATCTTCAGTACCTGCCACTTTAAAGTCCATATCACCATTATGATCTTCTATTCCCTGAATATCAGTTAGAATAGCATAATCATCATCTTGCTTAATCATACCCATAGCAATTCCGGCTACTGGCTTCTTAATTGGAACTCCAGCATTCATTAATGCTAATGTACTTCCACAAATACTAGCCTGTGAAGTAGATCCATTAGAAGATAATACTTCTGATACTACTCGCACTGTATACGGAAATTCATTTTCAGCTGGAATCATTGGTTTTAAAGCTCGTTCTCCTAGAGCACCATGACCAATTTCTCTTCTCCCTGGAGAGCGTAGCGGATTAGTTTCACCTACACTATAAGGCGGGAAATTATAATGATGCATATATCGTTTAGAATCTTCCTCCTCTAAACCATCTAACACCTGTTCCTCTCCTACAGCACCTAAAGTCACTACAGACATGGCTTGAGTTTGACCACGCGTAAACACACCAGAACCATGAGCTCGAGGTAATAATCCAATTTGACTAGAAATCGGACGAACCTCATTTAAATCACGACCATCAATCCGCTTACTATCTTCTAAAGCTAATTTTCTAATAGATTCTTTAGCAACTTTATCTAAAGTATCTTTAACAACCTTTAACTTGTCAGTTGCCTCATCAGAAAACTGTTCCTCAAAATGATTGACAACTTCTTCTCGAACGGCACTAACTTGTTCACCCCGTTCAGCTTTATCTTTAGTTTGTAAGGCCTCACTTAAATCGTCCCCAACATAATCTTCCACCTCTGCTTCTAATTCAGCATCTTCTACAACTGCTAAATCTAAATCAGCTTTTTCTTTACCAATTTCAGCAACCATTTCTTCTTGCAGTTTAGCAAGTTTACTAATAGAATCTTGACCAAATTCTATTGCTGCAATAGCTTCTTCTTCAGTTACTTCATCAGCACCAGCCTCGACCATCATTACAGCATCTTTAGTTCCTGCTACAATTAAGTCTAACTTAGTTTCTCCCATCTGTTCACTAGTAGGATTAATAACATGTTCACCATCAACTAAACCTACTCTAACTCCTGCAATTGGCTTTTCAAATGGTATATCAGAAATTGCTAAAGCAGCAGAAGATCCAACCATAGCAGCAATATCAGGTGCATTATCCTTATCAACTGATAAAACAGTAGCTACAACCTGCACATCATGTCGCATACCTTTTGGAAACAAAGGACGCAATGGACGATCAATCAATCTTGCTGATAAAGTCGCAGCATCACTAGGTTTACCCTCTCGTTTAATAAACCCTCCTGGAATTTTACCCGCAGCATATAATCTTTCTTCATAATTAATCATCAACGGAAAATAACTCATACCCGATCTAGGGCCTGACATAGTAGCAGTAACTAAAACTACAGTATCACCATACCTAACAAGAACTGAACCATTAGCTTGTTGAGCTAATTCACCAGTTTCAATAGTTAATTCTCTTCCTCCAAAATTAGTCGACCAACTATTTCCCATACTTTTGACTCCTTTCTTTTTTTATATCTTTTATAATTCCTCAGTTAAGTAACATCTATTCTATTAACCACATATTTAAAAGAGAAGAGCGGGAATCCCCGCTCTTCACAAAAAATCTTCTAAGTTGAATTAACCTTTAAGATTCAACTTATCAATTAATTTTCTATATTCTTCAACATCATTATTTTTTAAGTAGTTTAATAAACTTTTACGTCTACCAACCATTGTTTCTAGACCACGTCTAGAATTAAAATCTTTTTTATGCACTTTTAAGTGCTCAGTAAGTTGCTTAATCTTTTCTGTTAATACAGCAACTTGTACTTGCGCAGAGCCAGTATCATTTTCATGAATAGCATATTCATCAATAATTTCTTGTCTCTTTTCTTGTGATAACATTATACTTCACCTCCTTTAGTTTTGAAGCGCCAATTTCCAAGTTAAATGTCGGAGCAACAACTTAACCTAGAAAATGGTTTCATAACAACTATAATTCTAACATAAGACTATTAAAAAGTAAATGTATATCTATATAAAGTGGCATAGATGCCACTTTATAATTGACAATTGAAAATAGGCAATGGACAATTATAAAATCTAAAATTTAAAAACAGTAGTCTCTATCAACTTCTGAACCTTAATTACAGATTAAGATAGAGGATTTTGAATTTTAATTGTCAATTCTACATTCTCAATTATCAATTTATAAAACTTTCTTAGCGGCTGCTACATCATCTTCAATTCTCGCTATTAATTCTTCTCTAGTAGAAAAGTCTATTTCATCTCGAATATGCTGTACAAACTCTAATTCTACTTGTTGCTCATAAATATTATTAGAGAAATCAAAGATATAAACTTCAATTGAAAAATCATCTTTATCAAATGTAGGTCGATAACCTAAATTAACAACTCCATTATAAATTTCTTCGTTGATTTTAACCCGACATGCATAAACACCAGCTGGAGGTAATACATAATCAGTCACAGGTTTTAAATTAGCAGTTGGATAACCTAATTTTTTACCTCTTCCATCTCCAGAGATAACCTTAGATTCAATTTTGAAATTTCTCCCTAACTGCTTTCTTACTTTAGAAACTGCACCTTCTTTAATTAACTCTCTAATATATGTACTTCCTATTTCCTGGTCATCAATCTTAATAGAAGGTATTGACTCTACTTCAAAACCAAACTCGGCTCCCATTTCTTTAAGTTTACTAGGCGTTCCTCGACTCTTATAACCACATCTGAAATCAACACCCACAATAATCTTCTTCACTGAAAATCGCTCTACTAAATATTCTTTTATAAATTCTTGATAAGGCATTCCAGCAAATTCTTTAGTAAATCTTTTGAAAATTATTTGGTTAATCCCAAAATTTTTAATTAGATTTATCTTCTGCTGATAACTAGTTAAAAATTGAGGGGCAGATGCTGGTGCAACAACCTGTAAAGGATGAGGAGTAAAAGTTAATAAACCACTATCACAATCCAATTTTTCTGCTTCTTTAATTGTCTTCTTCATTATTTGGCGATGTCCTAAATGAATTCCATCAAATGAACCAATCGTTACTACTAATCCTGAATTATTAGGTCGATTGTAAATAATTTTCATTCAAACCTCTCCCTTCAAGGCCAGCAATTTATAATTTATTTAATTAGTTAATATTATTTTAGCTCTGCTTTGACAGCTGCAATTACTTTTTCTTCTGCTCCCTCTAAACTATCCAGTAATAGACATCCTGCCGCCTTAGAATGTCCTCCACCACCAAATTGATGAGCTATTTCATCAACTGGAAAATATTCATTAGAACGTAGACTAATTTTTATTTCAGATTCAGATTTTTCTTTAAATAATACAGCAACTTCAACCCCAGCAAGACTACGAGGATAACTAATTAAACCCTCAGCATCTTCCCAAGTTGCATTTGCTTTGTCTATCATCTGTTGTGATAACTTAACCCAAGCAATCTGTCCTGTTGCATCTACTTTTAAACTTTCCAAAACTTCAGCTTTGAGCATCAAACTCTGATAAGTATTATTTTCAAATATCTGTCGGACGATATAATTAACATCTAGATCATAACTTAATAACTCAGCCATAATTTGATGAGTTCTAGCAGTAGTATTTGAATAACGAAACGAACCCGTATCAGTAATCAAAGCTGTAGCTATAGTTGTAGCTAACTCTTGATTTAAATATGATTTATCTACATTTGTTATTAATTCATAAATTAATTCTCCTGTAGCTGCTACATCTCTAACCAAATTATAATCACCATATAATGTATTATCAGCATGATGATCTATATTAACAACTTCTTGCTCTTCTAACAAATTGGAAATAGCCCCAATGCGCTCAAAATCTCCAGAATCTAAAGCAAATAAAATATCAAAATCAGCTTTTAGACCTGGAGTATATTCTTTTATTGTCTCAGATTGAGCTAAAAATGAAAAACAGCTAGGGATTTCATCATCAATAATTACTTCTACTTCTTTCCCTAACTGCTCTAAAAATATTTTTAGGGCCAAACTAGATCCAATATTATCTCCATCAGGGCTAACATGACTAGTAACTAAAAACTTATCATGTTCGTGCACTAAATTTATAATCTTATTGAGATCATTAGTTTCCTTCATTTGCTTCATCCTCATTCAAATCCTCAATTATTTCAAAAATTCGTGACCCGCGTTCAATCGAATCATCATATCTGAAAATAACTTCAGGAGTATGATATAACCTAATTCTATCTCCTATCTTTTTTCTAATAAATCCCCGTGTTGCTTCTAATCCTTCCATTAATTCCTCTTGCTCATCATTAATTGTACTAACAAAGATCTTCGCATGACGTAAATCCTCTGATACTTCAACATCAGTAACGGAAACAAAATTGCCAATTCGGGGATCTTTAACTTCTCTACGTAATAATTGGCTAACTTCTTCTCGGATTAATTGAGCAACTTTTTGCGGCCGATGATTCCCCATCTACTTCCCTCCTAACAAATCTATAGAGTTCTTTTAACTTCTTCATATTCATAAACTTCCATTACATCTCCAACTTTTAAATCATTGTAATCTTCAATTCCAACTCCACATTCATATCCTTCTTTAACTTCTTTGACATCATTTTTAAATCTTTTCAAAGATGAAATATCCCCTTCATGAATAATCTTTCCATCACGAAGCAATCTTAATTCAGCATTTCTGGTAATTTTTCCGTCAGTTACATAAGCTCCAGCAATCATTCCCACCTTTGGTACTTTAAATGTATCTCTTACTTCTACTTCACCAATTATAACTTCTTTATAATCAGGATCTAATAATCCTTCCATCGCATTTCTAACATCTTCAATTGCTCGATAAATAACTCGATAAGTTCTAATTTCAATATTTTCTTTTTCTGATATTTTCCGAGCATTAGTACCAGGTCGCACATTAAATCCAATAATAATTGCATTAGAAGCAGATGCTAACATAACATCAGTTTCTGTTATTCCACCAACACCACTGTGAACAACATTAACTTGTACCTCATCAGTACTTAAATCTAATAAAGCCTCTCTAATAGCTTCAATAGAACCTTGCACATCAGCTTTAATAACAATATTTAAATCTTTAATTTCACCCTGCTGAATCTGTTCAAATAAATCATCTAAATTAACAGCAGTTTTATGATCAACCAATTCTCTAGCACGTTTTTCATCTTGACGATCTTCTGCTATATCACGCACTTGACTACTTTCATCTAAAACTTCCAAAACATCTCCCGCACTAGGCACTGCAGATAACCCTAATACTTCAACTGGAGTTGCTGGGCCAGCCTTTTCAATTCTATTACCTTGATCATCAATCATAGCTCGAACTCGACCATGAGCAGGGCCAACTACAATATGGTCACCTACTTCTAATGTACCATTTTTAACTAAAACTGTTGCTACTGGTCCCCGACCTCGATCCAATTCTGCCTCTACAATAATTCCATTAGCCGGTCGGCTAGGATTGGCTTTCAATTCTTCCATCTCTGCTGTTAAAATAATCATTTCTAATAATTCATCTAAATTTTCTTGTTGCAAAGCAGAAATAGGTACTGTAACTATATCGCCACCCCATTCTTCAACAACTAAACCATGTTCTGTTAATTCCTGTTTAACTCTTTCAGGTTGTGCATTAGGTTTATCTACTTTGTTAATTGCAACTATCATTGGAACGTCAGCTGCTTTAGCATGGTTTATAGCTTCAACAGTCTGGGGCATAACACCATCATCAGCTGCTACTATAATAATAGCAATATCAGTTGCCTGAGCACCTCTAGCACGCATAGAAGTAAACGCTTCATGACCTGGAGTATCAAGAAAAGTAACTTTTTGGCCATCTATATCAACCTGATAAGCACCAATATGTTGGGTAATTCCCCCAGCTTCTCCTCCCGTGACATTAGTTTTTCTAATTGCATCTAATAGAGTAGTTTTCCCGTGGTCAACATGACCCATTACAGTTACAACAGGAGGTCTTAGCTCTAACTCATCAGCTTCATCTTCATAATCATTGATTAAACCATAACCATCATGGTCATCATCTTCTCCTTGGACCTCTTTAATTTGATAGCCATGTTCAGCTGCTAACTCTTCAAGAGTTTCGAAGTCTAAATCTTGATTAATTGTAGCCATTGTTCCCATATTAATTAACTCAGTAATTAATTTATTTGGTTTAACATCAATTTCTTCCCCTAACTCTTTGACTGTCAAAGTTCCTTCTACCTCGATTATATTTTCTGCTTGTTCTATAGTATCAGCTTCCTCTCCTGCTTCTTCAGTATCATCTAACATATCCTTAACTAATTCTGATGTTTCCTCATCTACTGTACTCATATGACTATTTACATCAATATCTAATTCCTGTAACAAATTGATTAACTCTTTATTCTCTAAACCTAACTCATCTGCTAATTCATAAATCCTAATCCCCATAATATCCCTCCCGATATTACAATTTAAATAAACAATGTTACATAATCTACACTTCTTCTACTTCTGATTCACTTTTAATATCTATCTTCCAGCCTGTTAATTTAGCAGCTAATCTAGCATTTTGTCCTTCTTTTCCAATTGCTAAAGAAAGTTGATAATCCGGAACAATCACTTGTGCTACTTCTTCTTCCTCTGTAACCTTAACTTCTACTACCTCAGCTGGACTTAAAGCATTAGAAATAAAGGATTCAATATCTTCATTCCACTCTACAATATCTATTTTTTCACCATTCAATTCATTCACAATAGCTCTAACTCGTTGTCCATTAGGGCCAACACAAGCTCCTACTGCATCTACATCTTGATTAGTAGAATTAACAGCAATTTTAGAACGGAAACCTGCCTCACGAGCTACAGACTTAATCGCTACTGTTCCATCTTCTATTTCAGGGACTTCTAGCTTGAATAATTCTTTTAATAATCCCGGGTGAGTTCTAGATACTAAAATATTTGGCCCTTTTGTTGTCTGCTCTACCTCTACAATATAAACTTTAATTCGCTCACTAGACTCATAATCCTCATTAGGAATCTGCTCGCGAGGAATCAATAACGCCTCAGTACGTCCTAAATCAATTATTACATTATCATCATGATAACGCTGAATAATACCAGTTAAAATTTCACCTTCTCTAGTCACAAATTCTTGATATAAAATATCTCGTTCTGCTTCTCTAATTCTTTGAATTACAACTTGTCGTGCTGTCTGAGCAGCAATCCGACCAAAATTACCTGGTGTAACTTCTATCTTTAGCTTCTGCCCTAACTTACAATTATATCCCTTATCCTGAGCATCTTCAAGACTAATCTCACATTCTTCATCTTCTACCTCTTCTACTACTTCTTTTTTCGAATAAACATGAACCTCACCACTATCTTCATTAATCTCAATCTCGGCATTATTTTTAGAACCAAGGCCACTTTTCCCATAAGCTGACTTCAATGCTGCTTTAATTGCTTCTAACAGCATATCTTTGGGCACGCCCTTATCCTTCTCAATATCCTCCAATGCTTGAATTAATTCAATATTCATTTATAATCCTGGTTATAAAAACTTAATTAAAACTATTTCAACATTATTAAGGGTTTATAACCAAGTTTACACCTGCCTTTCTATTAATTTATATAATCATTAGACCTTTAGGTCTATTAATGAGAGTTAAATTAGTTAAACTATAACCTCTAAAAGTCTTATTACCATCTAAAGTCGTAAAATTGCATACTTTAGATTTATATTTGTTATTTTTTATTCTAAGAGAAGTAATATAACCTACATAACTTTCACCATTTCTTTTTGTATACCTAACTATATCTCTATGTCTAAAACCTTCAAGTGAAGTAATTTTATTCTGTTTCTTCTTACGAAGGGGTTTAATAAAATATTCTTTGATTTCTACAGTATCAATAGGTAACAAACCTGTAATACAGATACTATCATTACTATGAGATTTTTCAATCTTATAATCAATTCTTTTATTAGCAGTATCTCCTCCTGTAGTAATCTCTAAATTAGCTATATTAGAAAGTTTATCTCTCAACCAACTTTTCCCTTGCATAACATGCATCGCAGGTTTTAAATCTATCTCCGTAGCATTAATAATAGCTAAAAAATCATCTTTATATTGATATTCGTTATTATCTACCTGCTTATTATGACAATCTGCACATAAAGTAATTAGATTATAGATACTATCTCTCCCACCATCTCGTCTAGGCATAATATGATGTGCGTGTAACATGGTATCAGTTACTCCACATAGTTGACAGGTATAATCATCCCGTTTTAAAGTAGCTTTTCGCAAATTTTCATCTAACCTATTAGACTTTTGATATTCCCAATGATATAATTCTCTATCTTCTGTTAACTTCCGAATATCTATAGCTACATCTTCTAAAACTATCTTATCAATACGAATATATTTATTCAACCTATTAACCACTCGCAAAATTGCTTGTTTTTTCTGTAGGATACTAGGTGGTATTCTACCTTTTCTTTTACTGGCTGAACGATTTTTAAAACGCTTAGGTCTATATCTTTTATGAGAGCGTCTATACATCCGATATCCTTTTCTAACTTCCATCTTTTTCGATACATCTTCTCTTTGTTTCATTTTAGATTTAAATAGAACTTTATTCTTAGTCTTAGCTTCTTGAACTAGAGAAAACCCTACTTTATTTGCTCCATCATCAATACCTAATACTATATTATCTTTATTAACTTCCTCTTTAGCTATAGTTTTATTTAATTGAATAATAAACGGATATTCTTCTATTAATTTAGCTTTACCCTTACGAATTAAATACCACGCTTTCTTGCTTTTAGTAGGGTCTAAGATTTTACCTTGCTTATCCAATACAAAAGCATACTTATTAGTTGCCATCTCTGGCCACCTCCCTTACGGGGCACTTCCCTTCTTGGTAATATCAAATGGGGCTTAAAGTGTCTTTGGTGGTAGGCTACCATATCAACAATTGACTTAGGTAAGCGTTCTTCCTTGACACCACAGAGCAACACCTACAGGTTTTAAAGTTCCAAAACCTTTCGTGATAAATCCACTGATAGATACATTTGAAGGTGTGATAATAAGCCTTCCAAATGATGTAGGTCATCATGCTAAGAATATTTCTATTCTCTACACTCCCTTAACCTCGAG
>JBNJDB010000041.1:0-14537 GCA_051744465.1 Bacillota bacterium
CTCAGCATCAACAAAATCAAGTTTCCCTTTATAACTAGCTTGACTATCTTCTCCACCTATCATCCCAAATAAGCGGCAAGCATAACATAAATTATCTAAGCTATTACAACCTAATAATCCCTGGTTTTCCATTAAATCCTCTGGAGAATATTGATAACGCCACTTAGGAACTTCTGTATCAGAAACAAATTTAACTTCTTTATTCTTATCAAGAGTGAAATAAAGCAGCCTATTTTCATCATTATCCTTTAATTGATATTTACTTTTTCGACCTTCATTATCTGTATCTTTACACTTCTGTTCTACTATATAATTATAATCCTCTCTCCGCTGATAAGAAAAATTATATTTTTCTAACTGGTCTTTAGCTTTATCTTGATAAAAGACCTTTTCATTTTCCCTCTTTGGGAACCCCCCATATCTTCCATTTCTCTTATATAGATATCCTTTATATATTTTTTTGCCATTTTTGCTTATTGGACCCCAATCATCAATTTCTTCTTTTTCATCTTGGCTTAAATCAGTAATAATATCCTTTACTTTTGGTCCTCTATCACCGCCATCTGTTAAAGTAATATAAAGTTCATCTAAATTATTATAATCCTCTATTCTTTTCTTTTTAACCCTAGTCTTGTTTAATAATTCTAGTTCTCCTGTTTGACCTTCAGTCGGCATCTTAGTAATTCGACCAACCTTTTGGTCTGGAAAACCTTTAGGACGATAACTAAACCTTTCATCTTCTCTAACTGCAAAACAAGAACTAGAAATTGCTTCAATTACTGTTCTAAGCATTCCCCGCAGCGAAGAAGCTGGTATACTATATTCTCCTGCTTCATTCTTATAAAATTCAAAACTAGGTTTGTCATCTTTTCTAGTATCAGGAATAAATAATTTCTTCAAAACTTCTAATTCACAAGTTATTGTTCCGCTCAAGCCAGATTGATTCTGATAAGACTGATAACTTTCTTTAGGCACTATTTCTAGCGGCTCAATAAAGTTGTATGGATTTAAAAAATCCTCACCATTTACTTCTTTTTCAGGCTTTTTTCTTCCCATTTTAATCCTCCTCTAATCAATCTTAGTACATCCAATTCCTTGGTAATGAACTAATCTCCCACTCAAATTATTATCTGCAATTTCATAGTACTTCACCTTTAAAAAAGCTCTAATACCATCTGGAGATTCTTCTGAAACTACTTGCTCAATTTGGGCCAACTCTAAGGGATAATCGAATAACCGTGGAACTTTTTCTTCATACCAATAAGGCTTTTCTTGCTGATATTGGTCGGTATCAAGTTCTCCCCACAAATAAATCTTATCTGTATTCTTCTTTTCTGCACTTTCTGTAATTTCAACTGTTTTAAATTCTGCTAGTTCTTTTAATTTTTCAGTTTCTTCAATTATTACTAAATGATATTCAGAACCTCTTTTTTTCCATTCCAACTGTTTATCACTAGCAAAGAATCTAACTCTCTTTAAAGAATATTCATCTTCTAACTGATGAATATGATTGATTCTTTTCTCTAAATATCCCCAATTGAAATTTTCTATTCGACCTAATAGATTTATATTAGGTCCTAAAGTAATAAAATAATCAAATTTAAATTTTCTTAGTAATTCGATTAATTGTTCTTTGCTACAATTTCTATTATAAAGTGCTCTGGACATTTTTTATCTCCTCCAGACTAAACTTATCAGCAGCTGATTTAAGTACAGTCCAGACATCACTATCTGGAAAAGCATCTTTGCTATTATTAATTATTGCTTGAGGAAAGAAACTAGACCCAGTTATTATTTCATCTACTTCACAACTTAACTCTGTTTGTTGCACATAATCATACTGGGTTGAATCATCTAATCTATCAATCCCCATTAAACTTAACTTTTGCCCCTTTTGTAATTTTACTGCAGGGTTAAAGTAACTAAATTTAATCTGTTCAATAATCCCTTTAACTTTTCCCATCCCTCGTGCTGTACCAAATCCAACTTTTATTTCTTCTGTATATAAATCACGCAGTAAAAAAGCTAATAATCCTAGCTGCCATAATTCAAAATTTTCCAAAGTAATGCTTGTTTTAAAATTCTGACCTTCAATAAATTCATATTGGAATAAATTATTATTATTTCCTACAAATCTATTGATTGGCGCTCCATCTCTATGAGGTAAATCATCTTTTAATCTTGCTTTACTCTCAGTTGTTAAATAAGCATCTTCTACTATAATTCTACTTTTAGTAAATTGATTACCAAAAATTTTACAGATAGGGCAAGAATAATTGTAGGCTTTTCCTACCAGCTGATTATCATTAGCCTTCTTTTTTTCTTCTAATTTATCTGAACAAGACTGATATTCATCTGAATCACCAGTAGCTACAGGGTTACAGGCTAATGGTTGATTCTGATTTAATAAATTAATTATTTTCTCTGCTTGAGAACGCAATACTCCCTTTAAAGAGCTTCCAGGAATATATGGTTCCCCATCCCCTTTATGAGTTCTTAAAAACCTTAATTTATTATGCTTATCTCCCTGTTCTCTATCATCATGGCGCTTTTTAGCCCGCTCTCCTTCTTTAATCAATAGTGGGCCAACTGCCCGCAAAGTTAAATCAATCGCCACTCGATTTATTTTCTTTTTCAGCATTTAATTCACCCCACTAAATAGCTGACTCATCTTGCCCTTTAAAAACTGTACAGCATCTTCTGCTTCTTTTAAATTACCAGTCTTCAAATAATCCATCAAATCAGCAGGATTAGCAAAATAATTAATCTCTTCTAACTCTAATTTCATCTTGCCTAAACCTTGCGAATTATTCCCGCCTATAAAAGCCGTTCCTTCTATTAAATCATTTAAACCTAATACTACAATCCCTAATTCTGCTTCCGTTACATTTTCTACTATTAATTCAAAAGAAAATTCTGCATCCTTTTCTACCACTTCATAATCAAATTTAGCACCATCTTTTGCTGTACCAGTATCTCGATCAACAGCAATTCTATCTCTAATAGTAGTTGTGAAATCATCACTACTTAAAAAAGCATCAGTCACTTTAACTTTAGAAGCCATCTCTTTAGAACCGAAAACTTGACAAACAGAACATAAATTATCTGCCAATTTATTATAGTACTGCTGTTCATCTTTTTTTCTAAATTTATTTAACTTTTTCATCAAATCTTGGTCTACAGTAGCACAATCAACCCCTAATTCTTGAGCATAATTTTTATCTAGCAAACAAGTAGTTGCCTCAAACCCCTGCTGGTCATTGAGGGCTGCAACTAAACGTTCAGCATTACTCCGCACTAAACCTTTCAATGTAGAACCCGGTACATATGGCTTACCATCTATTTTCATTACTCGAGCATCAGTCTTTTTATCCCCTAACCCAGATCCAATATGTAAACTACTCTGAGCTACTAATTTGCCCTTGATTAAATACCTGTTTTCTAACTTATCAAAGAAATCTATAGCTTCTGCCATTTTAATTTCTCCTCCCCTGCTAACCAATCATTATAATATTCTTTACCATAAACTTCGACTAACACAAATAATTTAATCACTAATTCAAACAATTTGAATTCTAATTTAGCCGGATTTTGCTCCCAATATTTTTCAATTAAATTCTTCTTTTTTTGATTCTCGGGACTCAAATAGTCTGCTAAATTATTTTTAATTTCTTTTTTATAATCTTCAAATTTAAATTCTAAAAGTTGACCATACTTATAGCGATAATTTTTAGTTTCTATCTCTTTAGACCAACTAGTTCCTAACTCGTCTTTATCCATTTGACCTTCAATATACTCTTTAACATTTTTGACAGTAGTTTTGCAATCGCCATCATTATCAATTTCTCTAAATTTAACTGCTAATTTATTAAACTGAGTCTTAGTTAAAACATTGCTATTATCAATTTCATCTGATAATTTAAATAATTTATCTAATAATTTATCAATTAATGTCCTACTATTTAAAAACCAAGTTAGAGCAATATACTCTTGGCGAAGGTCAGCTTTAGTCAAATCCATAATAGTTACTTCCCTCCTTTTATTTTATGCCAATGAAATCTATCATTAATAACAACTTGTCCATATCCTTCATTTCTTCTTTCTCCTAAACCGTTAGCCTCAATCTTTTCAAAAGCCTCTAAAAGCAGATTTTCATTTATCTCCTCTTCAGTTTGATAGCAAAAGACTGAACCTTTAGCTAAAGCCGGTTCTACAGCTTTCGGTAATCTAGTTAGACTATTCCAACCATAAATTGGGGTTAGCCAAGCAAAGTAAATTTTACTATCTTTAGTTTTACTCCCTGCCTGTTCTTTCACCATCTTAAATTTAGCTACTTCTTTTTGTTCTTCACTAGTTAAATAATCACTATAATTTAAAATATCTTCCACATTCAAATCTTTCTTACCTTGCAATAAATCATTATAGATTATTGTATCTGAATTAAGTGTTAGAGAAAAGAAAGTCTGCCCTTCAGACACATTTATAGCGTCTTGAATCTTAGCAAACTTCTGCTGTTGACTCAGTTTACTCTGATTACTATATTGTTCATCATCTAGCACTTCTAATTTTACCTGCCCATGTCCTCGGGATTTTCCAGTACCAAAGTAAGCAGTATTTGATTTAGAAATTAGTTTTTTTAATCTGCTAATTACCTCTGAATTATCATTTAAAATATCTATTGTCCCAACAAATTGCTGCCCTTCATCAATAGTTTCTAATATGTATAAACTACCTTGACGAGCAGAATTAGTTTTATCATCAATTGCAGTGCGTTCAATTTTACTCTTAGCTATACTAACAGTTTGATAACATAAATTCCCCTTTACCTCTTCTAGTTTATAAAATCCACTATATCCTTTTAAAAAAGAGTCACATTCTTCTACTTCAGAATTATCAGACCCTAAACCTAGAACTTCATCGTTTGCCTCAGCACCTAATTCTTTTTTGCAATACTTCACTGCTGCTTCTTCCTCCAGTGAACCTTTGGTTAATCTTATTTTTTCTACTAATTTATCATAAACTCCATGATTTAATCCTAATCCTTGAGAGTCATATTCTGGATTGTCTTTATTTCGAAATCCAGCATAATACTTACAAGAAAAAGCCGATAAAGGAATCGGTTTACTGCCTTCTGGATACAAATTATTAAATCTAACTTGATTGCTCAAAAACAGATCCGCAAATTCTTTTTTCTCTGCTCCAAAACGACTAGCTAAGGTCCCACGCAGTTGACTACCTGGGATATAATTCAAAGTAGAAATTAAGTTAGATTCATTATGACTTGCTTTGATTACCAGCGGAGATTCTGTTGTAATAGATACTTTTAACTGCTGCATTAACTCTATTCCTCCTCCCTAATACTAACATTACATCTTCCTAACCCACGTGAGTTTTTAGCACCTAAGTGAGTAATTAATTCAATACTATGTTTTAAAATTTTCAATTCTTGATCATTAAGAGAAACTTTCCCGCTAATTTCACCTTGATATTTATACTGACTATTTACTTGCTGGTAATTAAATAATGCTCCTGGCTCAGTAGTTTTCAATCTTCGATTTACTCGATTCCCATTACGAACTGGTTTTAAATGATCTTTAAATTCATCTATCCCACCATTTTCTTTAATAAATTCTATTAATTCTTCGTCAGCTAATTTGCAATCAGAAAAAATTAATTGTCCAGGAGTAAATCCAGACCCAAAAACTCTACAAGTCAAACAATTATTTTGCTGGTTAACATTTTTACAAATTTTATCTTGATTACTACAAGTTAAATAATCATTATTATCTAAAGTTCTAATTTTTTCATCTGAGTTAGATATTGTCGTCAATAATTGATTAAAATATGATTTAACTCTTCCTTTAACACTAGAGCCTGGTACATAAGGCAAACCGTTTTTATCTGCTACCACCAAAGCATCTACTAATTTCCCTTGGGCTAGTCCGCTGCCAATATGAAAAGGAGCTGTGAATTCAATTTCTACTGTCCAATTAATCCATTGTTGATTGTTACTCATTATTCCACCTCACTTGCTACAAAATTATAAGTCTCTACTAAATCAACTATATCTGTTACAAATAAATCAGATTTTTCTTTTAATTGTAACTTGATCCATGGATAAACACCATGATAACTGTCTTCTTGAGTATTAAATTGTTGGTAAAATTTCTTTAATAGTTTACGATGTTGTTTATTTTCTAAGCGGTCCGTTATTTTTAGCATCTGCAAAATGGCTTCTTTTCTTTCTAAATGTACTGCATCTAACATCTGCCGCAATTTAGTTTGAGGAAACTGTTTCTTTTTCAACTCTTTAACTCGCTCCATAAAATTATCTAAATATAAAAAATCAGGCAAATCCCTTTGTTCTTTTTCAGTACTAGTCACTATATAAGGTCGTAGTGTTAAATAATTCTTATCAGAAATACGATATTCTTCTTTTCTCTTAAGCGCTAAATCTTTAATTGAACTACTGTTAATAATATCATAATCAACAGCTCCATAATTATGTTCTACCCCAGTTTGGTTTCTATAGCTTTGATATAAACTATAAGTTCTCAGTTTAGCACTTTTCAATAATTGAGCAGAATGATCAAATAATAAATTAATCGGATAAGAAGACTTAGCAATTGCTACCCCACAGGAAGTAGTAATTTTTATTTCTGGTTTCTGATTCTCGATTATTTGAGCAAATTGTGCTTCATCTGCCAATTTTTTATTTATTTTCTGTTCAAAATACTGGGTGAATTTATCTGCTACTGCTAAAGATTTATCAGCAGGGACAATCAAAATCAGATCATCACCACCAGCAATTATAAACTCAACTGGATATTTTCCCCCACTATTAATATACTCCTGAGGTGGTATTACTTCAGTTACAGCTTCAATTACAGCTTCTTTAGTTGCCTCATCTAAAGCAGAACTAAATGTCCTTTGTAATTTTTTATAAGTCTTTTCAGTAATCCCCCCACCTTTTACATACTTGTTATTAAACTCTCTTAAAAAAGAACCAATTCGATTTCCATCAGCATAAATAAAACCAATAAAATTATCTTTGTCAGCTAATTCTTTTGTCTTCCCAGGCCATTTTAACTGTTCTAAATTGATTTCTTTATCCTTTAGCTGCTCATAAAATCTATTATAAATATAATCTTCAAATCCATTTTCAGCCAAATCACTATTCTTTAATTGATTAATCTTAGCTCCTGCATTTATCTTAGCATTACACTCTGTACATAATAACTGTTTAATATCAGAAGAATAGCTTTCGCAGAAATTTTCTCCACATACAGTACAGTATTTCCCAAAAGAATTAGCTTCAACACCTAAAGAAAATCCTTCATTCTTCCCTTTTTTTATTTCTTCTTCACCCCGCTGCATTAAATCAGATAATTCTTCATCTTGACGGCGCTTTTTTACTGTTGAAACTATCTTAACTCCTGGTGCTTCTTTAGTATAAAGCCCTTCTACTTTCTTAACAAATTCTTCTGCATCCCGCTTATTTGCAAATAAAACCTTATTATTTCCACCACCAAAATATATTCTCTCTGCCCTTCCTTCTCCTTCATAACTTTCAACAAATTCATTCTTTGCTTTTTCCAAATTCAAATTGTCTAAAATATAACTAGCTCCACGAATACTTTTTAATTTACTACTAGAAAATAAAAAACCTTTTACCTTAACTACTTCAATTAATGCTAAATAATCATATTTAGTTTCCAAATTACTTGGCCACCTCCTCATAATAATCCTTTTCTACAAAAAACAAAAAATACCTGCAATATAATATAAAATCCACAATTTTATTACAAATTGTGGATTTTATTACATCACATAAAATTTTAATATGTCTTTTCCTTAATCTCTTGCAGTGTAATTTTATCTGCTAAACTTTGGAACCAGTCATCTTCTAGTAACTTTTTAATATCATAATAGTACTTATCACTCTGATCAATATCCATTTTGAAAGAACGACTAGCATCAGTTAAACCACCATGAGCAAGAGTTCTTCGAATATCATTAGTTGTTTTGAATTTATCAGCTAACTTTTTACCCAAGTCGAACTTCTGTGCTAGATTATAATCCATTAATAGTCCTTTCATCATTTTTCGATTTCTATAATCTGTCATGTCTAGGTCATATAACTCACATCCAAAGGTTAAAATAGCTTCTACTAAGCAAACATATCCATTAGAATAAATTTTATTTTCAAAGAACCATTTTGCCATTTCTAATTGGAACATTGAATCTTTTTCTATGCCTTGGAAACGTCCCATAAAATCTTTTAACTGCGGCATAATATAAGGCAGTACCCGTAACTGACTATTTTGATAATCACTAATCATTTTATGTAAACTATTAATCTGGGTTCTTAGATTAGTTAAATAATTAATATTAACTAGATTAGAGATGTTTCGGACTTTATCACCAATTTTTTCATCAGCAATTAAATCAGAAATCAAATATCCATTACCATAATTAGTGAAATCATAAACTCCTCTAATCCACTTTGATATTTTAAACAATGGACCCAAATCAACTACTGGAGCATAATCCATTTCTTTCAATACATCTAACATGCCATAATAAATCCCTGCTAATTCTATATCTTTTTGCTGTAAATTATCAATAAAATCAAACATTAGATACATGAATAAGGGAATAGAACGAAAAGAATGGGTTATATCTAAATATATTTGATCACCATCTTCTAAATGTTCACTAATAGTCATAAACACATCAAAGTTATCCCATAACTCTTCTTCATTTAACCCATAATTGATTAACTTACAGCAAGATCCTCCTACCGCTTCCTGATTAATCTCTTGTAAATAATTATCAATTGCTTGATTGATTTTAGTCAAATCATCATTATCTAACTCTTGATTACTATGATTTGAATCCCCAACTTTCTCAGCTATCTCTAACCAATAGTCTTCATCCAAGGTTTGACCTGAATGACTAGAATAATATTCATAAACTTTCTCCCACATCGACTTAGAAGTGCCTACCATAATAATTTTATCCATCTTTAAATGCTCAGATAATGCTGCAGCTACAAAAGGAGTCTCATACTCTTTCTTGCTACCATCAAACTTATATCGAGCAGTTCTGTATTGCCTCTCACTAACTTCCTCATCAGTTGGTCCAACCCCTAGTGGTGAAATTAATACTTTTGCCAAATTATACCGCCTCCTTTTTTGATAATTTAAACTCAATTCAATTATTTCTACTTTAATTACTATTTTCCTGCAAAATTTAAAAGAATTATTACTTTATCAAAATAATGCCGGTTGTAAGTTGTTACTTCATTCTTTGCTCTAGCAATTCCAAAGACTATATTTTCAAAACTACCAATATCAGTAATAACCTCTATTCCCATATGATCGCCACCAAGAAAGACTGAATATCTTTTAACTTTAAAATCCATATTCTGCTCAGCGGTTGCTACACCTTTTTTCTCTCAACAATTAATATTATACTACACCCCTGTGACAGGCGTATATCATGGGGGGCTAAAAAAATACCACAGCTCAAAAGTTCACTGTTGCTTTTGACCTTTCTTTTCAATCTTTAGCTTTTATTTCTTCATTTCAATCATAAATTCCCAACATTTCAGCTGCTTCTTCACGCATTTCTTCACGCAAAGATTGGGGTTTAATAACTTCTACATCTGCTCCTAAACTAAGCAACCATATTTTCAATCCATCAATACCACGAATAGTGCTTTTTAAAGTGAATTTTTCTTTTGTTTGTTCTACAATTTTATAAGAATCATCATCAAATTTATCTTTAATTAACGGCAATAAGGATTTAGAAAACTTCAACAACACTTCTTTTGCTGCACCAAAAAACATCTTCCAACTTTGTGATACATATTCCTGCAAATCAAAATCTTCTGCCATATAACCATCCTCAGAGCTTATCTTTAATTTCTTAATCCGATCTAAGCGATAATTAATAATCTTCTGGTCACTATTATCATAAGCTATTAAATAACATTTATCATGCTGCCAAGCTACACCATAAGGAACCGCTTGACATTCCATAGTATCCTGCTCTAAATAAGCTGGCGCATATTCAAATATAATCTGCTTTTCTTTTAAAATAGCTTGATTTATTTGATTAATATAATATAGGTTTCCCTTTCCTTCTTGCACATTGCTCAGACTCAACTTTTCTCTCATCTCTTTAATATCATCAGCAGCATTTGCAATTAATGATAAAAGTTTGTTCTGTAAATTAAAGATTTTACTTCCTCCAAAATTAGTTAAAGAATCTAACGCCATTAATAATAAAATAATTTCTTCACGATTAAAATTATCATTTAAGCTAGTATAATCTTCACGATAAAAATGATATCCAATCTCTTGGTCAAATACAATTGGATACCCCAAAACATCACGCAAAATCCTAATATATCGACTAATTGTTTCTTCAGCTACTCCACCACATAAACGAGACAATTCCTTACGATTAACTGCTTCTTGTTCTTTAATTGCTCTAGCTACTCCCATAATTCTAGCAAATTTAGTTTGATACCTATCATTCATTACTTAATATCTTCCTTCCTAAATAATTTATAATTTCTTAGTTAAGCTAATTTTTATAATTCAAGATAAATAGTGATAAACCTGCAATTAATAACAATTTATCTCACTTGAGCAATAGCAAATATATATTTATAAAATTAATTACTAAAACTTTCCCATGAATTTATCCTTCCATAGCAACTACCGCTCACGAATGTAAATTTTTCTTTTTTTATATAAAAACCTCTTAGGTATCACCCCAAGAGGTTAAAAAATATCTACTAATCTTTAATTATTTTTTCTTGTTGGAGAAAAAACTCTAAAATTACTGCAATAAAGAACATTTGAATTGTCCCAAAAATAATAACTTCGGGCATAATTACAATTTTATTGAACAAAAAGTTATTAATCACACTAGTTAAATCTATTATCTGCTGCCCTAGATGATAATTGATCATATCTATTTCAAATACTTTCTTTCCTATTTCAGATAAAACTTCCTTTTGACGCAAAGCTATTCCTTCCGAATAAGTTAGAGTAATCAATAAATTAATTATAAAACTATAAGAAAAGCCTAAAGACATTATTTTCTTGACTCGTTTTATTTTAGATGTTTCTTCCATTTCTAAATTGCCAAATTGAAACATCTTTAAGAAATAATAAACAAAAGTTAGGAAGATTATCATCAAGACTAATTTCAAATAAAAATCCATTTGATAGGTCAAAAACACTAATTCATCTACTATAGCAAAATTCAAATGGATAACAAAAATCACACCTAATAATTTAGGTAAGAAAAATTGATAATTATATTTTTTATCTGCAGCAACAAAAATCTTATTGTAATATTTATCAAAAACTATATCCTGTTTTCCACGGAAGCAATAAAAAATCAAATTCAAAAATTTTGATAGTACATAGCAAAAAACTTTAGCTATTAAGTACAATAATACTAGAGTTAATACTATTTTGATTACATAAACATAGCAAACATAAAAATCAATGCTCAAACCGACTAAATCAAATTTAAACTCTGGAAAATGAACGCCAGCATAATATAAAACAGCAGGTAGCAAAAACAAAATCCAAATTATAAATTGATTAGTTAATCCTTTATTTAACCAAGCAGATAAACTAGATTTATGTCCTTGGTCTTTTTCTTTAATAAACAAATTATTATATTCATCAAACATTCCCCGCTGTAATAAATTATTATGAATAATATTTTCAAATTCATTTCTAAGTTCACTTATTATTTCCCACTCTTCTAATTTTTCATTTAAAATCCGTAGTAATTCCGCCTCATTTTCATCTTGACAGGCTACATTAATTTTAACTAAATATTCTTTATTTTCCATTATTGATTTTTCCGCCGTCTCAATAGTGTTAAAAACATATTTCTTTTCTAACACCGGCAATTTATCCATTAAATTACGGTAGTCATTAAGCAATGCACTTAGTTGATTACTGACTTTTTCTGCATTGGAATTATAATCAGGATTTTCAAATACATTTATATATTTATCTAGGACTAAATTCAAATCAGAAATAAGCTGTTTTAACTGATTTAAATACTCCTTCGCTTGTAAATCTATTTTCTGCTTTATATCTTCTTGTTCATCTTGAGAACTCTTTTTTAAGTAATCAAAATTAGGCTTCTCTTTAAATAAATTATATCTGAATTTAGGTATCAAAAAATACTTTTTAAATAATTGACATTCCTGTTCATTTAATTGCTTTAATTTAAACTGATTAGTATTTATATCTAATTTATTCTTATACTTTAACTGCTTTTGAATATCAAACACATTTATTACTTCATCATCACTTACTTTTTTCTCTAAAGACAGTTTATTAATCAATTGATAAACAGTCATTATTTCTTCGGGAAATTTGTTGGGCACTTGAACTCCTAATAAATTTTGCATTGATATTTGCTTATCCAAATTAGAATAATTTAACTCCCTATGTTCTTCATAAAATCTTAAAATTTGCTCTAATTCAGGGTTTTTACTATATTTTATCATCTCTTCAATTATCCTCTGCTCTGGCACATAATTAAATACAGTAAATATCACCTGAAATAATTCTTCATAATCACCATTCGACCATAATAAATCAAAGGCATTAATAATAATAGAAGCTAAATCTTTATTGATAGTCCCCGGCCAATTCCATTCTTCTACCAATTCAATTAAAGAATAAATTTCAAACCACACTCTATCTACTAAATCATTATCATTTTCTGTTTCGTTAATAAATTCAAAATAAAGATGCTTTAATTCACGCAGCAATAGATTTAATAGGTTTTGGTTTTTATATTTCAACCTTTGGATTTCAGTTAATACAATTTTTATTTTTTTCTTCAAATCAATATTGAATTTTCTGCTGCGGATGATCATATCAAACACAGTTTTAGTATTTAACTCTTCAAAATCTAAAGTCTTCCATTCTAATTCAGAAGTAAACTTATCTCTTATTTTTAACAAAAGTTTTACAGCTTTATTTTTCTGCAATTGCAAATTTTCTATCTGCTTGATACTGTTATATTCCTGTAATATTTCTTTCTCAATTATCCCCTGCGGCAGCACCTCTATTAAAAAGTCTTTATCCTTCACTTGCTGATACAGCCAATTGATTTCTAATAGTAAATCTCCTAAGTGAATATCTTCAATTGGCTTATCACTAGCTTTGATTTTTTGAATAATTACTGCTCCTAGTTTTTCTATTGTATTATCTATAACTCCCTGCTCTTGCTTGTTCTTTTCTTCTGTAGTAAATAATAAATACAAAAATCTAGGTAAATTAATTACATATTCAATTCTTTCGGTGCCAACTTGACATAAATCATCTACAAAATCAATAATCGGTAATTCCGTCTCTAATAGTTCAAATAAGCAATTAACTATACTAGGAATATACCAGGTCACAGGGAAACGGGGATTGACTAATCCATAATTAATTCTTAAATCAAATTGAAATCTCTCTTCTTGAGAAATATTCTCCTGCTGTAGCATTTTATTCATTATCTGTTCGCGGTGATAATAGACTGCTAAATTATTTCCATAGTCATCTTGATAATTATAGATATAGCTTAAAAAATCTTCAGAATCAAGCCCCACTAATTCCTCTTTTAAAATAGACAGCAACTCTTGATAATTTTCTGCCTTTTCAAACTCCTCACTTTCTTTTATAAATTCAGAAAAATTACTTGTAATTGAATTAATAACCTGGGGTAAATGCTGTTGTTGATTTGCAATCGCCTGTTCTAATAGTTCTCGGTCTTCTTTTGTTTTTACCTCTCTTGCTCCTGTTAATAACTCCTTCAGTCTTGGAAGCTTAGCAAACTGACTCATTATTTGCTGCAAAAACTTCTTAATACTTAAAGTTTCAGTCACTTCTGTCTCCTTTATTTCCGCAAAAGCTTGATTTTCAGTATAATTGCGGTACTGCTTTAAAAATTTGAATTTTTCTTCTTTGTCTTCACAAAAGGAATAATAACTCCCTAAAGCCGTCAAAGCATGTCGTTGATGATGAATATTAGTATAATCAATTAATTGCTGCTGCATAAACTTCTTTAACTCTTGCTGTCCTTGAGCTGCTAATCTCCCTATTGTTAAAGCAGCCGACGTCCATACTTCTAATTGTTCCGACACAAATTCTTCTTGTAAATATTTTATTTCAGAAATAGATACTTCATCTGAAGATAAATCCTTATATTTAGCCAATCTGTCTTCAATTCTAAATATTTGGTCCATACTCTCACCTTCTCTATAAATTTTAACCTCAAAATTTTCTTATAATAAGTGATTCTTGATAAATTATTATAAACCTGCATCTATCATAAAAAAAGGACACAACCTCCATAAAGGAAGCTGTGTCCAAAAACTCGCTACTACTAATCCTCCTGCTGATTTCTTCTTATCCGAATCAAATTATCATTAATACTAAACACAACCATCATTAATTCACAACTTACTCGCCAAGCAATACTACCAAAAACCAATA
>JBNJDB010000042.1:0-14413 GCA_051744465.1 Bacillota bacterium
GAAGAAGTAGCGGCTAATCTAGGGGCCAACAAACGTCAGATTTTTTGGCATGTTTATTTACCGTTATCATTACCGAGTATAGGTTCAGCTTTTATTATTGTGTTTGCATTTTCGTTTGGTGCATTTGAAATCCCGTTTTTATTAGGGCCAACATATCCGAAAACTTTGCCAGTTCTGGCTTATCAGAAATATGCTAGCTCGGATTTAATGCAGCGTCCTTATGCTATGGTAATTGCTGTAGTATTAACAGTAGTTTGTGTTGGATTAATTTATTTTTATAAGAAATCAATTGATTTAATGTTGCGTTATAATTAGGGGGCTGAAGAGATGGAAGATAGTTCTAAAATAATGAGATTGACTATAATATATACTTTAGTTTTTGCATTAATATTTCCGTTATTAATTTTAGTAGTATGGGCTTTTACAGGGAGTTGGTCTTGGCCTAGTTTGCTTCCTCAGTCTTGGACTTTGGAAGGGTGGAGATATTTTTTAAATCCAGTTAATGGGGCGTGGGATGCGTTGAAAACCAGTTTTTTAATTGGTTTAGGTGTGACTTTTTTATCTCTTTTAATTAGTATTCCTGCTGGTAAGGCATTAGGAATTTATGATTTTCCGGGCAAAGAGATAATAAAAGTTCTTGTTTTAGCTCCAATTATTGTACCGCCCTTAGCTGTTACATTAGGAATTCATATTAATTTTATTAAGTTTGGTTTAAGTGAGAAAATTAGTGGAGTAATAATTGTCCATTTAATCCCCACTATTCCATATTCAATTCGGATTTTAACTCATGTTTTTGAAGCAGTAGGCAATAAGATGGAGGCGCAAGCTCAGGTTTTAGGGGCTAATATGTGGCAGCGTTTTATTCATATAACTTTGCCATTGATTTATCCAGGGATTTTTTCGGCCGGAATTATGGTCTTTATAGTTTCTTTTAGTCAGTATTTTTTAACATTTTTAATTGGTGGTGGTCAAGTAGTTACTTTTCCTATGGCTTTATTTCCCTTAGTGAATAGTGGGGATCGGATGTTAGCTGCAGTTTATAGTTTAGTCTTTATTGGCGCGGCATTATTGTTTACTATAATTATGGAAAGAGTATTTAAAGGTGGAGAAGAACGAGATGATCACTTTTATTTATAATGAAGAATTGAGAATGGATAATGGAGAATTAAATATCTAATTGCCAATTCTCAATTGTTCATTCTCAATTTATAAAAGGGAGTAATAGATATGGTAGAGATTGAGCTAGAAAATTTAACTAAAGTATTTTCCGGGGAAGAGGTAATTGAAGATTTGAATTTGACTATTGAGCCTGGTAAGTTAGTTGCATTATTAGGTCCATCCGGTTGTGGGAAAACGACTACTTTGAATCTTATTTCAGGCTTATTAGCTCCTGATCAGGGTGATATATTATTTGATAACCAATCTGTTTTGGATATTCCAACGGAAACAAGAGGAGCTGTATTGGTCTTTCAAGATTATTTGTTATTTCCTCATCTTAATGTTGAAGATAATATTGCGTTTGGTCTAAAAATGAAGGGGAAAAGTAAAGAACTAAGACAAGAAAAGGTGCAAGATTTATTAGAACTGGTGGGATTAGTGGGTTATGAAGAGAATTATCCTCATAATCTTTCAGGCGGTCAACAACAGCGGGTAGCTTTGGCTCGTGCTTTGGCTATTAATCCGGAAGTTTTATTATTAGATGAGCCATTTTCTAATTTGGATGCCAATTTGCGATCTGATATGCAAGATTTTATTCGTAATTTACATCTTGAAGAGGAAATGACTACTATATTTGTTACTCATGATCGCGACGAAGCAATGTTGATGGCGGATAAGATTGCTGTAATGAATCAAGGTGAGATTGAGCAATATGGAGGGGCGGAAGAATTATATAAACAGCCTGAAACTAGGTTTGTAGCTGATTTTTTTGGTAAGGCTAATTATTTGCCGGGCCAAGTTGAAGATGGATATTTTAATTGTGGGGCAGGCAAGTTACCAATTAAAGAAGATTTGATTGCTACAGAGATTGATTTACACAATGGTAAGAACTTACAAATGATGATTAGACCTGAATTTATAGAATTTGCTGCGACAAAACAAGAGGAGCAGTTTCAAGTTCATTTGGAGGGAATCATTACTAAAAAAAGATTTGTAGGTGAGAAAATTTTTTATGAAGTACTGGTTAATGGTCAAGTATTACAGGTGACAGTCTTACCTCCAGCTCAATTTGTGGTTGATGAAGAAGTAGAATTGGTTCTTGATATCAATAATCTGTGGTTTATGGAGGTTGAAAAATGAGTGAACTTATCTCAGTGATTATTCCTGTTTTAAATGAAGAAGAGAGAATTGTTGATATTATCGAACATGTTAATAATCTAGCGGGTCAGAAAGAAGTTATAGTAGTTGATGGGGGGAGTATTGATCAGACTTATGAACTAGCAGAAAATTTGGCTGATAAAGTCTGCGAGACAAAAGCTGGTCGAGCGCAACAAATGAATTGTGGGGCTAAAGCTGCTAGTGGTGATGTATACCTGTTTCTTCATTGTGATAGTCAGTTAGAAAGTGGTTCGCTATTAGCTTTGGATGTTGCTATGCGTGATGAAGAGGTTGTAGGTGGTTGTTTCAAATTACAGATTGATTCTGATTCATGGCCGCTAAGATTCATTTCCTGGTCTTCTAATTTGCGAGCTAAGTATTTAAATTTGATCTTTGGTGACCAGGGTATTTTTGTGCGCCAAGAAGTATTTGCAGAATTAGGTGGTTATCCAGAGATTGAACTGATGGAAGATTGGGAGTTTTCCCGGAAATTAGCCAAAGTTGGTAAGTTAAATCTTTTAGACCATCAGATATATACTTCCGCTCGTCGGTGGGAGAAAAATGGTATTTGGAAAACAATTTGGTTGATGCATAAGATTAAATTTCTTTATCTGCTAGGAGTTTCTCCAGCTAAGTTGAAAGAAATGTATAAAAGCAATTGATAATTTATAAAAGCAATTGATAATGGACAATGGACAATTGAGAATTATAATTCAAGAAAGAAAGCAACCAATAAAGTGCAATTGACAGTTAGAAGTTAAAAGATAAATTAGATTAAGCTAATAATAAAATTAGGACTACACGGAGAATATTCTACTAGATTTATCCCGGATGTTTCTACTACTGAACCTGTAGATAAGAATCGTAAGGATGGCAGTAAAATTAGTTAGGTTTTGAAGTTGATTGTATGGTTTAAATTATCAATTATCCATTCTCAATTTTCAATTATAAAGTCGGAGGTGAAATAGTTGTCGACGGGAATTGTAGTAATGAGTCGGGCTCCGATTGCGGGGCAGACTAAAACAAGATTAGAGAGTAATTTGGAACCTGAGCAGTGTGCTCAATTACATTCTGCTTTTTTAAAAGATATTGGCCAGATGTTATTGCAAGTGGAGCATGAACATGATGTTAATCTTTATTTAGCCTATACTCCGCAGGGTAAAGAGGAGCTATTTGCTGATTTGATCCCGGAGGAGTTTGAACTTTTTGCCCAACAAGGGGCCAATTTGGGGGCTAAAATGAATCAAGCCTTAAATTATGCGGGGCGAGAAAATGAACAACAGATTATTATTGGTAGTGATTTACCGGCTTTGCAACCGCAGGTTATGAGTGAAGTTATTGAGCTATTGTCTACTAATGATATTGTCCTTGGCCCTTCTCAAGATGGTGGATATTATTTATGTGCTACTAAAGAGCCGTGTCCTTTTTTGTTTGATGATATTGTCTGGGGTCAAGAACAGGTTTTAGAAGCTACAATAGAACAGATTAAGAGTCAGGCTGAGTTGAACTATGATTTAGCTGCTAGCTGTGGGGATATTGATTTTTATTCTGAATTATTAGAATTAAAAGAAAAGTTGGTTTCTCCAGAAGAGTGGGAGTTTTATCCGGCTAATACAGCTGAGGCTATAGAGGAGTTAGAGAGTAATTGATAATGTAGAATTGACAATTGAGAATAAAAAACAATCTAAGTCTGAGTTTAAGTATAAGTAAAAGAATTTTAAAGTTTTTTTGGATATGATTGTTGAATTTGTTAAATGATTTTCTTTCATATAGTCTTAGTTGTATTATTTATTAATAAAGGGATTGCATAAGTTGAATGTTTTATTTTATCTTTTGATTATACGGTTTAAATTATCAATTTTCCATTTTCCATTATCCATTTTCAATTTGTTATGGGGGAGTCGATTGTAATTTATAATCTAGTCTTACTGTGCGAGTAGTGATAAATATAGCAAAAATTATTCTAATTATAAGTCGGAGGGATAATAGTGGTTGAAGCAAACTTAAATAAAGAGGAATTATTAAAACGAGTTGAATCTTATGTCCAACAACAGCGATTTATTGAACAATTAGATTTTAATCAGCAACCTAGTGTTTCTTTCTTGGCCCAGGGGGAGTATAATCTTAATTTCTTAGTTGAAACTGATAATAAAAAAGTAGTACTGCGCCTTAATACGGGGAGTCAAATGAATCTGGATAATCAAATCAAGTATGAATATAATGCTTTAGAATATTTAGAGGAGTCTGGTGTTACTCCGCAACCGTTATTTTTAGATGATAGTCAATCTGAGTTACCATTAGGAATGTTGGTGATGAATTATTTGCCGGGTCGTAGTATGAGTTATCAACAGGATTTAAATGATGCGGCTCGAGTGTTGGCTAAAGTACATAATGTAAAAGTACCAGAAAATCACCAATTGATTACTGAAGAGCAACCATTATCGGGAATTTGGAAGGAATGTTCTGAACTTGTTCCGACTTATTTAAATTCTTCGCTTGGTGATTATAAGGTCAAAAAAATAATAGATAAAATGGTAACAGAATTGGATGATTTGCGAAATTGTGAAGGAGATATAGTCAACTTATTACCGCTTTCGATTGTTAATACTGAGGTTAATTCGGGTAATTTTATTATTAATCAAAGTGATGATAAAGCATATTTAGTTGATTGGGAGAAGCCATTAGTTACGAGTCCTTTACAGGATTTAAGTCATTTTATGGTGCCGACAACTACGTTATGGAAGACAGATTATCAATTAGATCAAACTGATCGTCATAATTTTTTAGCTGCTTATTGTGCAGAGCGTAATTTTTCTGATGCTAAGTTAGCAGAAATCAAGGAAGCGGTAGAAATATTTGATAAGTTTTCAGCGATGCGAGGCATTTCATGGTCTGCTATGGCCTGGGTTGAATATCAGCAACCGGATCGGATGTTAAAAAACCAAGATACTTTTGAAACAATAGATCAATATTTAACGGAAGAATTTTTAGCAAATTTATTTCCGGAATTTAGTTAGTTAACAAGCAGCTAGGTGTCTGATTATCAGTCTTCTAGCTGCTTTTATTTTTTTAAGAGTTAACTGCTTCTTTTGGAGCTTGATTCTGTTGGGGCGCACCTAAAAATTCTACTTGATTAGCTGTGATATTTTCGGTTCTTTTATTATGTTCGGTACCACAGTCACATTCAATACTATAATTGTCGACTCTTAACTGCCCATCTATACCGACTAATCTACCTTGCGACAGATGTTTGTTGCAAATTTCTGCTTGACGTCCCCAAACAGAAATATTAATAAAATCTGCTTTAGATTCTTCTTCTCCTGTGCTATAAGTTCTTTGTACGGCTAAATTAAAATTACAGACAGTATTGCCATTGGCAGTCACCTTTAAATCGGGGTCTCTTGTCAACCGTCCAATTAAATTAACTCGATTAATCATCAAATCACTCCTTGATTTTGTATTAATATCTAGTATAACCTTATTCTAATCAATTATACCTTTTATTTTTTCTTTTTCTATTGCAGGTAAAATTAATATTTCATGGAAAGATATAAGAAGTAGCATATTGGTAGTAATTGATTTTAATTAGAGGAAGAAAGGAGTTAGATAAAGTGGAACAAGTTGGTTTAGTATTAGAAGGAGGAGGGATGAGAGGTCTATATACTGCTGGTGTATTAGATTTTTTGATTGAAAAAGATTTATATTTTCCGTATGTAATTGGAGTTTCAGCTGGGGCTTGTCATGCTTCTTCGTATTTATCTAAACAGTTTGGTCGTAATAAAACGGTCAATATAGATTATGTTAATGACAAACGTTACTTGAGTTATAAAAATTTGCTTACAGGGCAGGGTTTATTTGGGATGGACTTTATTTTTGAGGAGATACCTAAACAACTAGAACCGTTTGATTTTGATACTTTCTTCTCTCAGCCGGGCAAGTATGTTGTAGGAACTACTGATTGTCAAACAGGTCAAGCTCTATATTTTGATCGGTCTGATTGTGAAAATAAGGACGATATGTTACAAATAGTTCGTGCTTCTAGTAGTTTGCCGTTTATTTCTCCAATAGTAGAATTTAAGGACTATCAGCTATTAGATGGGGGGGTAGTTGATCCAATCCCGATAGAGAAATCGCTAGCGGATGGTAATCAGAAGAATGTTGTGATTTTAACGAGAAGTCCTGGCTATAGAAAAGATAAATTTAAGTTTGAATGGTTAGCTAAGTTAGTCTATAGAGATCATCCGGCGATAGTAGATGCGCTTTTAGAGAGGCATCGCGTTTATAATCAGACTTTAGAGTTGATTAAAGAGTTAGAGGCGGCGGGGGATGTGTTTTTGATTCAACCTGATAATTCGTTAGATGTAAATCGGATTGAGCGCGATCAGGATAAATTAACCAATTTATATCATCAAGGATATCAGAGGATGAAAGATGAATATACAGATTTGAAAAAATGGCTTGGTTTGTAAAAATTAATTTACGAATAATTTAATTAATCAAATAGTGCCATCGTTGTTGTAGTTCCGCTAGTATGGAGAGAGCTAATTTCTTATCTTCGGTTTTTAAAGCTACTTTTAACTGAACTAGATTGATATTTGTTTGTTCTAATTTATTAAGTGTAGAACTGAAATGAATCCAAAAGCTAGTTGAGTTCCATAACTTTTGTGATTTTGCTAATTGTTGTTGGGCTAAGCTCCAGTTATCATTTATAATATTTTTTTCTAAGTTATTGAGTTGGTTAGAAAGTTGTTGAGCACTAGCTAAATGTTTGCTCAAAAATAATCCTGAGTTCATGATTAAGATAAATAAAATTAGTAAAGAAATTGGTATTAATTTAGCTATAAATTTATTCATTGTTGCCCCTCCTAGCTGTATGATTATTAGTTTAGGAATAATCTCTGATTTCAATAGGTATTTGTACTGTGTCTTCTTTGGTGTCTATATATAAAGTGCCACTAGTATCTAAAGTAGCTAAAAATACTTTTGAAATTTCATAAATATCTGCTTGTTCAAGTTTGTTTTTTAACCAATTTTGATCTAGGTTAACTTGTTTTAGGTTTTGGCTGATTATTATTCCATCATAGATTAATTCAATACTAAGTCCTTCATAATCGGTATTTAATTGTAGGTCATTAGGAGTTACTTTTCTATATTGTGATTTTCTAAGTACTGATAATTTACCATTGGTTTCTAAGAGAGCAAACTCAACATGGGATGGATTAAAGATTCCTTTCACACGTAACATTTCTAATAAGTCAGTAGCACGAAAACTCATTTGTCTTAAGTTATGTTCCATTATTTTGCCATTCATAATTACAATTGTTGCTTCACCATCAATATATTTAGATGCTTTGCGAGATTTTAAAGTAATAGATTTCATTAGCAAAGATAGAGCAACCCAAGTAGCTATACCTAGCCAAACTAACCAAACTCTAGAATTTAGATCAGTAGTCAAAATACCAGCCATAGAACCAATTGTAATTCCTAATATATAATCAAAATATGTTAGCTGACTAACTTGTTGTTTGCCTAATACTCTAGTAAAAATCAAAAGAGTAAAAAAGCCAATTATACTGCGAACAATAATTATTAGCGACTGTTCCATTATTTTTTCCTCCAGTTAAAAAATTTTGCTACTGATGACTAGTCATATTAATACCCTGATGACTAATTAAGTATACGAGCTATATTAATTATAGTTAATAATAATCTTGACAATCTCGTGCTTATCTTTTACACTAATAATAACAGTTACTAATTTGATATTTGTTTGATTTAAAATTAAAGGGGGAGTTATTAATGCCTAATTTAGAAGGAACGAAGACGGAAGAGAATTTGATTAAATCTTTTACAGTAGAGTCCCAGGCGAGAAATAGATATGATTATTATGCTACTCAAGCTAGTGAGGAAGGTTATGATTTAATTGCTGAAATTTTTGCTGAGACTGCGATTAATGAGAAGCAACATGCGAAGAGATTCTTTAGATTTTTAGAAGGTACTGATCGAGAAATTACAGCTAATTATTCTTTAGGAGTAATTGGAGATACTAAAGAAAATTTAAATTCTGCAATCGCAGGAGAGAAGCAAGAACATTCTGAGTTATACCCTAAATTTGCTAGAGTGGCTGAAGAGGAAGGATTTCCTGAAGTTGCAGATGTGTTTAGTAAAATAGCTGATATTGAAGAGGGGCATGAGGCGCGATATTTATCTTTATTAGACAGATTAACTGAAGAGGAGGAAGCTACTGAAGAAACTAAAATAGATTGGAAATGTATTAAATGTGGTTATGTTTACCAAGGTACAACAGCACCGGAAGAATGTCCGGTTTGTCAACATTCTTATCGTTTTTTCCGTCCTAAAAATAACTTTCGGGGCAATTATTATAGATCTGATAGTGTAGATCATAATGAAAATTATTATAAAAATCATCCTGATAAAGGTTGTTATGCTGGTGCTTGTAAAAGCCCTAAAACTGGTAATGAAAAAGGATATCATAATACTTTAAATTCTGGAGACCATCATACTAGTAAAAAGGTTGATTAATAAATAATGCTAGTTATGGGCGAAAGGGGGAGTAGTTATGTATGATATTAGTATTGTAGGTGCTGGGGTAGTGGGGGCAGCTATTGCTAGAGAATTATCTAAATATAATTTGGATATTTGTTTGCTTGATAAGGCAAATGATGTCTCAACTGGTGCTTCTAAAGCTAATAGTGGGATTGTTCATGGTGGCTATGTAGGTAAAGCTGGTACTTTAAAAGGTGAGTTGTGTATTAAAGGAAATAGATTGATTAGAGAACTAGATCAGGAGTTGAATTTTGGTTTTAGAGAACCTGGTGCTCTTGTGGTAGGTTTTGATGAGGCTGATGAAAAAAACATTAAGAAAATATATGATAATGCTTTAAAGGTTGGTCATGATAGTGATGATATAGAGATAATATATGATCAGAAGCGAATCAAAGAAATAGAGCCTGATTTAAATGATGATGTAGAGTTGGCTTTTCATTGTAAGAGTGTAGGGGTTACTTCTCCCTATGAGATGACAATTGCTTTAGCGGAGAATGCAATTGAAAATGGTGTAGAGTTGAAACTAGGAAATGAGGTCGTAGCTATAACTGACAAGGAAGACCATTTTTTGATAGAGACTATTCAAGATAAAATCAAAAGTAAATATGTAGTCAATGCTGCGGGAGTTTATAGTGATAAAATAGCTAGTATGGTAGGTTTAGATGAGTTTGAAATTTTTCCGAGACGAGGTCAGTATGTGTTGTTTGCTAAAGATCAAAGTGATTTAGTCAATAGTGTTATTTTTCAGACGCCAACTGAAAAGAGTAAAGGTGTGTTGGTAACGCCTACCTATCATGGCAACTTTATGATTGGCCCTAATGCTGAGGATATAGATAAGAAAGAAAATATAGATACTACATTAGAAGAAATTGAAGATATTATTGAGACTGCTCGAAAGTCGATTCCTGATTTTGATATTAGGAGGGCATTAACTACTTTTTCTGGTATTAGAGCTAAGAGTAGTACAGGTGATTTTATCGTAGAAGAGAGTGCAGTAGAGGGATTTATTCATGCTGCTGGTATAGATTCACCGGGACTAACTTCTTCTCCGGCAATAGCAGAAAGAGTGCGTGATATTTTAGAGGAGACTGGATTGAAGTTAGAAGAAGATAGTGATTTTAATCCTCATCGTGAACCGATTATTCGTAAAGATGAGCAACATTTAGAAGCGGAAATCGATCATGAAAGACCAGAGAAGAACATAATCTGTCGCTGTGAGCGAGTTACTGAGGCTGAAATTCTGGATGCTATGAATAGAGGAATAGAGCTTAAGAATACTGATGCAATTAAACGACGTACTAGAGCTGGAATGGGTAATTGTCAGGCTAATTTTTGTCAATCTCGGGTCAAAAAATTATTAGCTGAGCAGATGGATATAACTGTCGACGAGGTAACTGTGCGGGGTAAGTATGAAGCGGATCCTCCCCAACGGGTACCGATTAATAAAATACGGAAATTAGCTAAAAAAGATTAATATTTACTGAACTAGCCCAGGGCCAATTTGGCCCTGGGCTAGTTAGTTTTAATCTAGATTTAGATTGTGATTAAATTCAATTATTTCTTCTTTGACTTGGTCAAGATCGTCTTCTTCAATTACTAGAGAAAATTTATCGTGTTGTTGTTGAGAGTGTTTATATAAGGGATCATAATATTTGGTTAACAGAATTTTAATTACTTCTTTTAGTTCTCCGTTTTTACAGTAATCTACTAATTTATTATAGCCTTCTTTGCCTATCTTTTGGATAATATATTTTTTTACTGCAGAAATAGATTCTAATGTGCGGTCGATAAAGGCGGCTTTGTTTTGGTGATAATTAGTAGAATACTCAGTAAAAATTTGATCAACTCGACTTGCTAAGGAACGTTTAAGCAGAATATGGATTCCATTATCCATAGCATCTAAAAAGAATTGTGGTAAAACAGAAATGCCAATCCGCTTACTTTCTGCTTCTACAGCAATTAGTGGGGCATCGGAAATTTTTTCGAGTTTTTCTAAAAGTAATGAGTCAAATTGTTTTTGATTGGTTGGTTCTCCTAAGCCAATACTGCCAAAGGCTGAGCCACGGTGGTTGGCTAATCCTTCGAGATCAATAATCGGGATATTATTTTCTTCTAGTTTATATAAGAGATCTGTCTTGCCGGTGCCTGTAAACCCATGAATTACTAACAAGCGACTTTGTAAATCATAGTCTTCTAATTGTTCCATAACAAAGTGTCGGTATGATTTATAGCCACCTTTTAATTTATAGATATTTGGTAAATCAATTAATTCACAAAAGGAACGAACACTTTCACTTCTTAATCCTCCTCGAGAACAGAAGATAATAGTGTTTTTATATTCTTCAGTCACAGATTTTATTTCCTGTAATAGTTCAGGTAGCTTTGGAGCGATTAATTCTACTCCTAACATTTTGGCCTTGCTAGGTGATTCTTTTGTATAAACGGTACCTACTTTAGAATGTTGCTGATTATTGAAGAGTGGGATATTGACTGCTCCAGGAATAGTTGATTCTTTAAATTCTGCTGGAGTTCTGACATCAAGATATAATGTGGATTCTTTTGTTAGTGATTCTTGATATGTAATTAAATTCATAATTTCAGTCTCCTTAAGTAGCTTATAGTTTATTATTATTAATCCATTATATTACTTTCTGGAAACGATAGTCAAGTCCTGCTAATTATAATTAGTTATTGACATATGCTCATAAGTAGGTTATAATAATTTTATAGTGAACAAATGATTATAATAATAAAAGGAGATGATTCTTATGCCTCGTAAAGATGGAACTGGTCCTGACGGAGAAGGTGCTAGAACTGGTAGAGGCCTTGGCCCGTGTAGTAATAATCAATCAGAAACTAATCGAGGTCAAGGTTTAGGTCGTGGTCGTGGATTAAGACGCGGTAGAACTGGTGCTAAAGCAGGTCGTGGACGAAATAGAAGATAATTTTTTGAGAGTGAAACTAAGTATTAAATATTAATCTCACTTGAGAAATAGTGAGATTAATATTTTTTTGTTTTTTTGGAGGAAAATTGACATGATATGCAGAATATTGTATCATAGGTAGATGAATTAATTTTTAAAAATATTATTTAGGGGGCGATAAGATGGCAAAATGTAATAATTGTGAAGGAAGAGGTTTTGTTCATTGTGATTGTACATCTGCTGGTGGTGGAAGTCCCGACCCTGAATGTCGATCCTGTCATGGAACCGGTAAAATTGAATGTCCTAGTTGTGGTGGAGATGGGAATCATAAGTGGCAGTAAAGAAGTTTTAGCGGTGGAGTAATATGCTTAAAGCGTAGCCAATGAGCTACGCTTTTGCTATGTCTATAAATCATAAAGGAATTTATTATTAGAAATGATGTTGACATATGTTTATTATATACATATAATGTAGTTGATTAATAATAAAATATGAGGTGATAAAATGATTATTCGGAAATCAAAAAAAGAAATTAAAAAGATGAGGCAAGCAGGAAAGATAGTAGCTGAAACTCATCAATTACTTAAAAATAAAATTGAACCAGGAGTTAGCACGCAAGAATTGGATCAATTGGCAGAAGATTATATTAGAAAGCAAGGTGCGAAACCAATTTTTAAGGGATATCATGGTTTTCCAGCTTCTATTTGTGCTTCAGTAAATGAAGTTATTGTACATGGTATTCCAGGGGATTATCAATTACAAGAGGGAGATATAATTAGTATTGATATTGGTGCCCGAATTGATGGTTTCTGTGGTGATGCAGCACGAACTTGGGGTGTCGGAGATATTTCTGAGGAGGCTAGTAATTTATTAGAGGCGACTAATAAATCTCTAGCAGAAGGAATTAAAGCTGCAAAGATTGGGAATAGATTATCTGATGTTTCTCATGCTGTACAGAGTTATGTTGAGCCACAAGGCTATGGCGTAGTTCGGAATTATAGTGGACATGGTATTGGGCGCAAAATGCATGAAGCACCGCAAATTCCTAACTATGGCAAGCCAAATCGCGGGCCAAGGTTAAAAGAAGGTATGGTTTTAGCAATTGAGCCAATGATTAATATAGGAACTCCTAAAAATAAAACTTTAGATGATGATTGGACAGTAATTACCAAAGACAAAGAACTGTCAGCTCACTTTGAACATACAGTAGCAATTACTAAAGATGGACCGCAGATATTGACTAAACTTTAACTGCGATTGATAGCTTTAAAGTTTATTAGAGAAAGGAGAGTTGATAGCGATGGTGCGGCCAACTAAAAAAAGACGAGTAGCTAATATACCTGATATTAAATTTTTTAAGCCAGCTGGTGTTCGCAAACATGAGTTAAAAGAAGTTGTTTTATCGTTAGAGGAAGTAGAGGCAATTAGACTCAAGGATAAAAAGAAATTAACCCAACAACAGGCTGCGGAGAAAATGGAGGTTTCCCGGCCTACTTTCCAACGAATTTTAACTGTAGCTCGACAAAAGATTGCTGACGCCTTATTAGCGGGAAAAGCTCTTAAGTTTGCAGGGGGCGATTATGACTTCAAACCACGTTGTCCGCAGTGTGGTGGCGATGTTAAAGCTAAGCAGGGTCGTAATGGGCGAAGGGCTGGCAAACAGGCTGAAAGTTGTCCTCAGTGTGATGAATAGAATGGAGGGACTAGGATGAGCAATGAGTTGGAGTTGACTCTAGTAGTCGAGAATAATTCTAAGCAGTCTGGTTTATCAGCTGAACATGCTTTGGCAATCTGGATAGATTATAAGGACCATAGTTATATTTTTGATACTGGGCAAGGAGAAGTTTTAACTTCTAATTTAGATCAATTGGATCTGGCTATAGATGATTTAGATAGGGTCTTCTTGAGTCATGGGCATTATGATCATGCCGGAGGCTTAGCTGCTATAATAAAGCAACAGCAGGCAGTACCTGTTTATGCTCATCCGGATATCTGGTTAGACAAATATTCTGCTAAGAGTAGAGGGCTGGTATCACGAAGTTTTGATTTAGAACAGAAAAGGGTCAATAATTTCAAGGCAGTTACTGAATTAACTGAAATTGAATCTGGTCTCTGGTTGACGGGGAGAGTCCCACGACAGAATGATGTTGAAAGATTAGATGACCATTTTCAAGTGGAAGTTGATAATCAATTTGTAATTGATCAATTTAGAGATGAGCAGAGTTTAGTTCTTGACACACGCAAGGGGTTAGTGATATTATTAGGCTGTAGTCATGTTGGAGTGATTAATATTTTAAAGTATATAGAAGAGAATTTCACTGCAGATATTCAGACAATAATTGGGGGTATGCATTTAGTTAATGCTGAACAAGATAGAATTGAATGGACAATTAAGCAATTAGCTGAGATTGATTGGGAACGATTAATTCCTCTACATTGTACTGGTCAAAGGGCAGTTGAACAGATGCAATATGCTTTTGGAGAGCGGGTAGAAGTGAAAGCAGTAGGAGAAAGTATTAAAATTTAAGGCTAAGTCTAAGTATAAGTTTAAGTTTGAGTCTAAGTTTAAGTCTAAGCCTAAGTAAAAGAATAAATAAAAGAATAAA
>JBNJDB010000043.1:0-14175 GCA_051744465.1 Bacillota bacterium
GCCTTTTTTTCTATCCGCGATACATAAGAACGAGAAATACCTAATTTATTAGCAATCTGCTTTTGAGTTCTTTTCTTGCCATCTTCTAATCCATATCTCATTTCTAAAACTTTCTGTTCTCGCTGATCTAGCTCTTTTAATTTTTGATATAACTTCTCTGACTCTAAAGTTAACTCTACTTGATCATTTATTTGATTAATAGCCGTTCCTAAAATATCGATCAATGTTATTTCATTGCCTTCTTTATCAGCACCAATTGGCTCGTATAAAGACTTTTCTTCTTTGCTTCGCTTTGTTTTCCGCAAATGCATTAAAATCTCATTTTCAATACAGCGAGCAGCATAAGTTGTTAACCGCGCATTTTTATTAACATCGAAGGTTTCAATTGCTTTAATTAGCCCAATTGATCCAATTGAAATTAAATCTTCTGCATCAACACCTGTATTTTCATATTTTTTTACTATATGGGCTACTAATCTCATATTATGCTCAATCAAAATCTTTTTAGCCTCTTCATCTCCTTGGGCCAAGCGCTCTAGATATTCTTCCTTTTCCTCTGTGGATAATGGCTGCGGAAAAACTGTACCACTAGAGATATAAGAGATTAAAGTCATCAAGCCATCTGCTAACTTTGTTCCCAATTCAATTAAAAAAACAGACACCATCTGCTAACCACCTCCCAGTAAAACACCCTCTAGTTATATCTATATGAGAAATGATAGCTTATTGTGCCTGTCCAGACTAAATTATTCTTCAATTTTTATTATTCGCAAATCTAATTTTGTTTCCAAGTCTCTAAGAATCTTTAGTACTTCTGGTTTAGTCCCCGGTGTTACCTTTAATTCTAATTTTCCCATTTCATCTTCAGTTCCTACAACAGTAACATTAGTCAACCCTTCATAAGCCTTAAGTACATTATTAGCAAAAGTTAGCTGCCCATCCTTCTTAGTTACTTCTACATCAATAATAGACGTCTTCTTCATATTAATTTAGCTCCTCGATTAGAGTTTTAATTTTAGTCACTAAAATATCCATTGCCACTTCATTATACCCACCATCAGGAATAATAACATCAGCATACTTCTTACTTGGTTCTACAAATTGTTGATGCATCGGTCGAACCATTTCTAAGTACTGTTCAATAACTGAATCAACACTCCGACCTCTATCTTCAATATCACGCTCTAACCTTCTAATAAATCGCACATCATTAGCTGTTTGAACATAGAGTTTAATATCTAACAAATCTCTTAGTTGTTCATCATTCAAAACTAAAATACCTTCTAAAATAATAACTTCTTTAGCAGGAACAATAATTGTCTCATCTGTACGAGTATGGCGGGTGAAACTATAAACCGGCTTAGCAATTGATTGACCCGCTAATAAATCCTCTAAATGATCAATTAATAAATCCGTATCAAAAGCAAAAGGATGATCATAATTTGTTTTCTTTCGTTCTTCTAATTCCAAATGACTCTGATCCTTATAATAAGAATCTTGTTGGATTAATCTAATATTTTCATTATCTAATTGCTCCATAATTGTTTTAGCAACAGTTGTCTTCCCTGATCCAGTACCTCCAGCAATTCCTATCAAAACTGGCGAACTCATTATTCTTCCTCCATTTCCTTCTTTCTCCTCACAAGATCATATTTATTTACTGCATTGTCTACTTCTACTGTAATTAGTTGCTTAGGATGTGGTGCTTCATCAATTTCTAGACCTTCATCATTAGCCATATAATCTATTTCTTGGCTAAAGGTTTCTGTCTGCGGGCCAAAGATTTCTACTTGGTCCCCTTTAAAAAACTTATTTCTAACTTCAATTGTAGCTGTCTCATTATTAGCATCATAGCCATGGACAACTCCCATAAAATCATAATCTCGAGCATAACCAGACGTCTCATAATTTTGCTCACTACCACCAGGATAATCAAAGTAAAACCCAGTTGTATAATGACGGTGACTAATTTTTTTCAACTCTGCTAACCACTCATCACGAAAAGAATAATCATCTCCCAGTTGCTGATACTGATCTAGGGCACGACGATAAACATTAGTTACCGTAGCTACATAATGAAGACTCTTCATCCGCCCTTCTATCTTTAAACTATCTAAACCGCTAGCTACCAACTTAGGGATATGTTCCACCATACATAAATCTTTAGAATTAAAAATATAAGTTCCTCTTTCATCTTCTTCAACAGGATAATACTCACCTGGTCGCTGTTCTTCCATTAAACTATATTGCCAGCGACAAGAATGAGCACAATTGCCACGGTTAGAATCCCGATCAATCATATAATTACTCAATAAACAACGGCCCGAATAAGAAATACACATCGCCCCATGAACAAATGATTCTAAAGAAATATCAACTTTGTTATCAATCTCAGTTATTTCTTCTAACGATAGTTCTCTAGCTAAAATAACTCGACTTGCTCCTTGGTCTTTCCAAAACTGGGCACTACTCCAATTAGTATTATTAGCTTGAGTACTAATATGAATATCTAATTCAGGCGCCACTTCTTGCACAATAGAAAAGATACCAGGATCAGCAACTATTACTGCATCAATACCCGTCGGAACTACTGAATTTATGTAATCATCTAATCCATTTAAATCTTCATTATGAGGAATGATATTAAGCGTTAAATAGACCTTAACCCCTCGTTGATGGGCAAATTCGACCCCTTCCTCTATCTCATTCAAACTAAAATTACCTGCTTTTTTGCGTAAACCATAGTTAGGGCCACCTAAATAAACCGCATCTGCCCCATAAGCTACTGCTACCTTTAATTTTTCCAAAGTCCCAGCCGGGACTAAAAGTTCTGGTAAATCCATGATTAATCTCCTTTCTTTCTACTAATTGCTACCCCGTCACCTAGAGGAATAATTGTTGAATCTAATCGTGAACTATTCATTACTCGGTCAACATATTGACGCAAGCGTTTAGTTAAAGTATCATAACGGGGATGATAAAACCGATCATCGGCAATCATACCTTTAAAGAGCACATCATCAGCTACTATTAGACCATTATCACTAACTAATTCCAAACTCTGATCTAAAAAATTTAAATATTGTCCTTTAGCAGCATCAATGAAAATCAAATCAAACTCACCCTCTAATTGAGGCATAAGCTCTAGGGCATCACCCAACTTCAACTCAATATTATCATAACCTAATTGTTTAAAATTAGCCTCAGCCTGACGCGCCTCTCGTTCTTTTAATTCAATTGTTATTAGCTCACCAGAAAAATCTTTTGCTAACCATAAAGTAGAATAACCAATCGCTGATCCAATTTCTAAAATACGATTAGCACCACTAATTTTAACTAATAGATTCAATAAATTACCTACTTCTGGTTCAATGATTGGCAAATTCTGTTCGTGAGCTCTTTTACCAATCTCTTGTAATTCAGTATCTACTGGTGCTTGACTATCTCGCAAATAATCTATAATCCATTCCTGTATTACATTACTCATTGTATCCCCCTATTCCATTCTTTTCATTTCATCCTGTACTTTCAAATGCTGTTGATAAGTTTTAGTAAACTTATGCTCACCATCACCACTAGCTACATAATATAAATAATCGGTTTGAGCTGGATTTAAAGCAGCTTTAATTGCCTTTAATCCTGGACTGTTAATTGGCCCTGGCGGCAAACCATAATTCAAATAAGTATTATATAAGGAATCAACCTTCAAATCACTATATAATAATCTTGCTTTTCGCTCTGGCATCGTATATTGAATAGTAGCATCTATTTGTAATTTCATATTAATTTCTAAACGATTATGAATCACACTAGAAATCAAAGGAAACTCACTATCAACTTGTCCTTCAGCTTGAATCAAAGAAGCTATAGTAACTATTTCATTTAAACTATATTGACTAGCCTGAATCTGGTCCCTAATAGAGTCTATTTTTTCATTAAAACCTTCTAACATAATTGCTATCACTTCATCAGTTGAACTACCATAAGGAATTTGATAAGTATCAGGAAATAAAAATCCTTCCAAATTATAAACCAACTTGTCCTCATGCTCGGATTTCAAATCTAAAAAGCTAAGCTGCATAGTTCGAGCCAACTCTAAAAAATCATTCTCATCTATACCATACTCTGACAAACGCAATGCAATGTTTTCTACTGTTCGGCCCTCAGGTATAGTCACGTTATAATGAGCCATTTCTCCCGCAACCAATTTATCAACAATTTCACTAATAGTTGACTTAGAATTCAATCGATAATAACCTGCTCTTACTTTAGCACCAACTCCAGTTAAACGTACATATATTTTAAATAAAATTGGATCTACAATTATTCCTTTAGCACTTAATTCCTCTGCTATACTATCTATAGTAGTACCAGATTTAATAGAAATTACTTCTTCTACATCTGTACCTAATAATTTATTAGCTGGCTGAACCAGTAAATAACTATAATAAAAAAAGATAGAACAGAATAAAAATAACAAAATACCTACCACTATTTTTTTAGGAATCTTAAGTACTGGCATTTTATTACATCCCCTCTAAATAAATTTCCTATACTAAATTATAAATTAAATCATTTTAATAAGCAAATCAATCTTTATTATAATAGTGGTATTATTTTAACATTCTTTTACATAAATTTCAACTATAGTAAGTATTTTTTATCTCTAATTAAATTAATTCAAAAAATAAAAAAGCCTTGGATCTAAATAGATCCAAGGCTTTTTTTAAGCAATTTCTTCTAACAAAGTTCCATCTTTGACATGGATATTAGCCCGATTAATTACAGTAATGACTACTGCCTTGAATTCTCTTACTTCGATAATTATAGCCAAGTTATGTTCTTGGTCAATAATTGCTACTTCTTCTCCCGTATCGTTATACTCTAATAGCTTTTCATCCAAACTAAGAATTATAGCCACTACTAAATCTTGACCAATATCTCGCTCCTCCATTCTTTCTAATGCATGGGTTGTCCCTTCTATTCTGAAATACTTGTCATTAAGATAACATTCATTTAATAACAATTCAACCCCCTCCCTTTTCCTCTTTATTTACAGTATTAACTTTTTCATTAGTTTCTATACTAAATTTCGGAGGAGGATAATGGTGAATTTTACTTATGACCCCTGTTTATTCATATTGTTCTTCTAATTCTTGTTGCACTTTAACTAGCTCATCTTCGCTAACAACGGGTTCATAAACTCGCTCTCCTGCTTCATCTTCAGTAATCTTCAAAGCATATCCTTCTCCATTTTCATGATTTTCTTCTGGTAATAAAATCAAATAAGAAAGTTCATCTAACTCTACTACAGTAACAATTTGATAAATCGTTTCTGTTCCATCATGTTCCTCCAAAATAACTATTCCCTCTTCTTCATTTACTACTTTAATCAAGCCTTCTTTTTCTGCCATTAAAATCACCTCAATTATAAATATTGGTTGTAATTTTAATCCACTAGACTAATCTTTGATGAATAATTAACTTTTACTATCTAAATAATTCTGTAAAATTACAACAGCTGCCATTTTATCAATTAGATTCTTTCGTTTAGCTCTACTCATATCTGCTTCAATAAGAGTTCTTTCAGCAGCAATAGTTGATAGTCTTTCATCCCAAGTTATAACTGGTATATCAAGTTCTCCTTCTAACTTTTCAACCAGCTCTAAAACTTTTTCAGCTCTAGGACCTAAACTTCCATTCATATTCTTAGGAAGTCCAACTACTACCTGGTCTACATTATACTGTTCAACTAATGAAACTATATAATGTATTTGGTCAGCCACTGTGTCAAATTTAATAACAGTCTTTCCTTGAGCTGTTAACTCTAGTGGATCACTTAAAGCAACACCTGTTTTCTTATCTCCTATATCTAATCCCATAATTCTCATTAAAAATTTCACTCCTTAGTTGGTTCAACAACTATCAACTTAACTCCATATTTGAATTTAGGTAAATTTATTTGATTGTTAGGTTTAATACTATAATTAGATACTTCATTCATATTATCTAATAAATTTTTAACATTTGCAACCTTTTTTCCCAAAATACCATCAATTAATTCAGATTGATCCAAATTACCTATTACTTCTCCTCTACTTATAACGTTTAATTTTAAATCCTCATCAATTACCTCCGCAATCTCTACTTGCTTAACTTTAATCTTATCATTATATAATTTGAAACTAGTTCCTAACTGTTCTTTATAAGATTTAAAAGCAAGATCTTTTAAATCTTCATTTTTGATAGCAACCCCGCTAGCTTTTATTGTTCCCACAACACTTAACTTTTCTTGCATACTACCTGCTTCAGCTTGAGGATCTAATTGGGGTTCTTCTAACTCAATTCGATCATTAAACAAAAATACTTCTGTACCAAATTTTTTCAACAACTCCTCTTCAGCTAATTCCTGTAACTTAGTCTTAGTCTTTTCTAAACCACGTTTAATATCCTCCTGATTAATTTGACTTAATGACTCACTTTCTCCTCCCGCAGTTGCTTCTGGATTAACCATTTTCAAAGGATAAGACTCTTCCACAAACTTTACAATTCGGCCACTACTGACATTTCCTGCTTGGCCCTTATTGAGAGCACGAATATTAGCTTCCGCCTTACCTGCATTAGCTCCTACTACCACATCCATCATTTTTTCTACTTCCATTTTAGGAACTACTGTTTTAGATAATATTTTATACTTAATTCCATTTCTAGTGGCTATTATAGTCCCTTTTGGGATTATTACCTTTTCCTTTTGATTATTAATTAAAGTAACTACTCCCCTAGCATATTCAACACCTACTGTCTTTTCACCACTAGCTTCAACTTCAGTTGTAGTTTCCAACTTAACTTCTTTGGTAATTAAGGGTAATTTCAAATTATCAAAATCAATCTCTGATTGATTTAAATCAGCTATTAATTGACTATCAATTTGTTTGTTTTCTAAAGCTGGTTCAACCTTAATTGTAATTGCTGGAAGTTTATAATAAAGCCAACCTCCAGTTGCAATAGCAAAGATTAATAAAAAAAAGATTACTTTTTTTAATTTACTAGACTCCGATTTTATTTTAGGTGCTTCTTTACCTATAATAGTTTCACCTTCTTGTCCTTGTTCAACTAGTTGTTGATTATCTCTTTGGAATTCTTCTAAATTATCATAAATTTCAAACTCTTCCCTAGCTAATAAATTTTGAACCTTTTTAATATTAGTTATAAATATTAATTCTTTATTAGCACGTTGAGCATATTTCTTCATCAACCCTATATTGACTTGGCCGCTAAAAATAGAAGCATGTTGATGAATTATAATTACTACTCGTTGCTCCTCAACTTCTTGTAGTTTAGTTAAAAAAGACTTTAAAGATTCTTCCGGATCAATATATACCTCAGTATAATTGCCCATTATTCCCCTCTCCTAGCTACACAAAATTAGATACTAATTTTTCTAGCAAATTATTTTCTGTACTCTTTTGTACCATAGCAGCTTGTAAAGCTAAACTTTTCGGTGTTACATTCTCAGTACTATCAGCTAAATCTACTCTATCTTCAATCCCCTTAATTTTACTTGCTGTCAACAAACTTAACTCCGGAGTTTTAAAAAACGGCAACTCTTCATAAAGCTCCCATGCTTCAATATTTTCTTTTAAATCTAACAGACCACTTCCACCCCCACAAAGATATATTTTTTGAGGCAAAGCTTCAGAATTAGCTAATTTATCTAAAGCAAGCTCAATTCCTTCACTTAATAGTCTAATATCATTTTGTAATACAGATTCAATTTGGGATTTCCCCTCATCAATTTCCCCTTGCGAATAGCTTAACTTTAATTCTTCAGCTTGTCCTAAGGAAATATTAAAACTCCGGGCCAAGCTTTTTGTAAAATTTCGCCCAGCAAGGCTAAACATCTTTGTCCCTTCTATCCCTCCATTTCTAATCAAAGCTATATCAGTTGTACCACCACCAATATCAACCACAATTGCTCCAAACTCATAAGCTTCATTACTCATAATACTCTTAGCAATAGCAAATGGTTCCGCAATAATTCCAGCTAAACTATAACCTAATCTAGTAGCAATAGTCTCTAACGCCCCCACATGGACTAAAGGCGCATAAGTATTGAAGACTGTAACCTCCAAATTTTTCCCTTGAAATTTTTCAGGGTTGCTTACTTTATAACCATCTATTTTAATTTCTACTACAGAAGAGTTAACTAACTCTACTTTTATATTCTCTAAACCAATATCAGCTAACAACTTTTTCTTAGCAGTATTTAACGCTTGGTCCTGAACTTGATGAACTAAATCATCAATCTCCTTTCTTTTTAATTTTCTCGTCGGAATAGATCGTTTTTTAGTTGCTTTATTGACAACCCCCTTCACAAATTCTCCCGCTATTCCAATTACTATCTCATCAGGATTAACACCGGCCATTTCTTTTGCTCCTTCAATAGCTTCATAACAACGCTTAATTACTTCTTCAATATCAGATATAGCTCCACCTTCCATATTGGCATAATCTTGTTTCACTTTACCAAAACCAATAATCTCCCGCACACTTTCACTGTCAAAACGTACAATTAAAGCTTTAACAAACTCAGTACCAATATCTAAAGCAATTCGATATTGATACTTGCTTTCTTTAGTTCCATTAAACAAATTACGAATTATTGATAATATTTTCTTCACCCCTTCCTCTCTCTTAGCTGAATCGATTCAAATTATTCCCAAAAAGCCTCCCCTTATATCATTATAGACTTATATTTAATTTCCTTCTTTTTCCAAAAGTCTTTCTGAAAAAACTAGGTATATTAAAACAAATACCGGCACTAATAATAAAGTAGCTACTACCACTACACCAGAGTCATTAACTGCCCCCGCTACAAAACTCCCCCATAACAACGCTTTAAACCCCGCTGAAAAATAAGGATACTCTGCAACTAATTTAGCTGTTATTCCCTGAGGATGTTTGAATAGGACAACCAAGACAAAAACAAATGCTAATAACACTTTAGTCCAAATTGTCCATTGTAATAATCTGAGATTAATTGCTAATTTGCGATAAATAATTTTAACTAATTCCTGCCAACCTGATTCCCCAATTCGTACAATCACTCGCGAGAGATGGCTTTTAGTCGCACTATTAATATCAAAGAATATCATTATAGAAACAATTAACACTACACTTAATAATACTTTTAAAACAGCAATAAAATTCAAATTATAATCATGTAAATAAAAATAAGTTAAAACAGAAATTAAACTAGAAGAAATCAACCCGCCAAAATTAGCTCCTAAGCTAGGAGCACCTATAGTAATAATCAACAATAGAAAAGAAACTACTGCTAACTTATTATAAATTCTAGACCTAATTTCAAAGAACAAAGTAATTACTACTATAGTGGTTCCAATTAGCAATCCCATATATTCATTTCCAATTCCATAGTATCTAGCTCCAACAACAGGAGAATAACCAAGAATAGATACTTTCAACAATTGAGCATTAGTCCATAGATCAATTATTAGTGTCCCAGCAATTAAAAGATTAGGAATTATTAAACCAACAAGTGGCTTTTTTAAATCAATTTTATAAGTCAAATAAGCCAATAGCAAACTACTAGCCAACCAAAAGAAAATAGTAGTCATCAAAGTTAGATTTACAAAGAAAATAGAAAAAATAAAAAAGACAGGCAACCAATTTACAGTTAATACTGCATAGATAATCCAATTCTTAGCAGCAACTAATCTATTTTTAGTTAGTAGATTGAAACCTATTAGTGATAAAATAATAATTTGTAAAACAATAAACTGCTTTACTACCACAGGACGCCACGCAAAAATAGTTTTTATCTGCTCATTTAAATTATTCAAATAATCTATATTATTATCTCGGCTAATAGTAGTTATACCCTGCCCCACAAATTGATGATCATTATTATCTACTAAATAACTATAAATAGTAGGTAACAAATCAAGATTAGTAATTAACCCCTCCTGTTTAGTAGTCCCTGTAGTCAATAGTCCTGAGTTGATAGTTGGTCCTTCTACTAAAGTCCAACTCAATTTATAGCCCTCTTTGATATATTCTTGGGCAGGAGTTGGAGCTACAACAATTAAATAATCAGACTTAAAATCTAATTGTTGCTTGATTGCCCCTAATAATCCATCGGCTTGCTTAATTGCTTCTCGTTTTCTTTCTTTAAACTTAGCAGCTAGTAAATCACTTTTTACAGCTTCAATCCGGGAAGTAAAACCAGACTCAACAATTAATAAATCACTCTGGTTGTAGTACTTGTTAAATTGGTCCATTAGATAACTTTTGTTTGTTAAATAACTAGAAGGATACTGGTTCACCATTTTAGTAGTCTGGTGACCAATATCCCCCTGATTAATAGTTCCATATTCATTTATTCCTAGTAATGCTATCTGACGCCGATATTTATTAGCAGTATCTGCATTGCCTAACACAGTCAATCTAAGACCTTCAGCAGCCAAGCTAGTCCCTAATTGACCTACCTGAGCTTGATAGCTACTAGATTGGTTAGCTCTTTTTAGTTGAGCTAACTGAATATTAGCAATGGTAGCTGATTCATCTAAATGACCAATGCGCCGTTTATAAATATCTTCGATAGCAGTCCCTTGCCATCTTTCATTACGATTAAAACTAAGTCTTCCTGCTTTATTAGCACCTCGAGCATAATCTCCACTACCAATCGTCAAATAAGTATCTACTGGCTCTAAACTACCGGCAGTTTTAGCATTCATCAATCCTACTGCTCCAGATACTACTAACTGGTCATAATTAGGCGTCTCTACCTGCTGAATTTCTTGCCAATTAACGCCATCCATCACAAATAAAACTACTTTATTGCCAGCTCTTGCCAGTCCAGTCCAACATAAAACCATCAGCAAAATTAATAGGAAGACTCTTTTTTTCATCTTATCACTCCAGATTATTTTCCCAAATAATTCTTTACTAGTTCTTCAATCATTTCATCTCGCTCAAACTGTCTAATCTTACTACGGGCTCCCTCATGACTTGTTATATAAGTAGGGTCACCAGACAAAATATAGCCAACAATTTGGTCAACTGGGTTATAACCTTTCTCCTCTAAAGCCTGATAAACTTCCTTTAGCACACGAGAAACTTTACTTTCATCTTCTTTGTCAACTTTAAACATCATTGTTTTATCAAAATCATTATCATTCATTTGGAGTCACCTCTCAATTCATCAGTAATAGTCTTCCTAATTTTCTTATTCTTTATACATAATTACTTCTCCTGTTTTAAAAACCAAAAACATTATTAATTAGCAGCAATAATCTCTCTAGCTTTTTCTAGAGCAGCATCTAAATTTTCTGGCTTACTACCGCCAGCTTGTGCCATATCAGGGCGACCACCGCCACCACCACCAGCAACTTGAGCAACTTCACCAATAATATTACCGGCATGATAACCTTGCTCTACTAAATCATCACTAACTTTAGCAACAAATAAAACTTTATTCTCAGACTTTGATGCTAAAATAATAATTCCTGATTCTATTTTCTGCTCTAAATTATCACCTATTTTCCTCAAACCTGATGCATCTAAACCTTTTACACTATGAAAAATAACTTCCACACCATTAACCTCTTCAAATTTTGGTGCTAAATCATTGGTTTTAGCTGCAGCAAGTTTATCTTTCAAACTTGTAATCTCTCTATTTAGTTCACTAACATCACCCTGTAATTTATCAATTTTAGCTACTAATTCTTCTGGGCTAGCCTTTAGTTTTTCTGCCGCAGTAGCAATTAATTCCTCTTGGTCTTGCACATAATCTAAAGCACCTTGACCAGTTACTGCTTCAATTCTTCTTGTTCCGGCAGCTACACCAGATTCATTAATAATTTTAAATAAACCAATTTCACCAGTAGCATTAATATGAGTTCCCCCACATAATTCTGAACTATAATCTCCTGCAGTAACCAACCGAACTTCTGACCCATACTTTTCCCCAAACAAAGCAACTGCTCCCCGCTCTTTAGCTTCATCTAAGGACATCAAATCTACATTAACATCTAAATTAGCTTGCACTTGATGATTAACTTTAGTTTCAATTTCTGTTAACTCAGCCTCTGTTAGAGCTTCAAAATGAGAAAAATCAAAACGGAGCCTATTAGAACTAACTGAAGAACCTGATTGATCTACATGTTCTCCTAAAACTTCTTTTAAAGCTTGATGTAATAAGTGAGTAGCAGTATGATTCTTAGCAGTAGCTTTTCTTCGCTGCTCATTAACCTCCGCTTTTGCCTCTTCTCCTACACTTAATTCACCATCAATAGCTTCTACTTCATGAACAACTACTTCAGCAATTTCTAAAGTATCTAAGACCTTAGCAGTTCCTAAATTAGTTTCAATTATTCCTTGATCCCCTAATTGACCACCACTTTCAGCATAAAAAGGAGTCTCAGCTAAAACAATTCGTCCTCTTTCAGAATCAGAGAGGCTGTCTACTTTAGATTCATCTTTAATTATAGATTCAATTTTAGTTTCTACTTCAAATTGATCATACCCTACAAATTCTACCTGGCCTAACTTGTTTTTAATATCTTTAAATAATTCTAATTCGCTATGACCACCATCATAGTCTTCTCGAGCTGCACGAGCCCGCTTTCGCTGTTCCTCCATAGCTGACTCAAATCCAGCTCTATCAATTGTAAAACCATTTTCTGCAGCTATCTCAGCTGTTAATTCCTTCGGAAATCCATAAGTATCATACAGAGTAAATACCTGCTGTCCAGGAATTTTAGATACTTTCTTTGCTTCTAATTCGGCAATAATATCAGTCAAAATTTCCATCCCTTGGGCCAAAGTCTCTTGGAATCTAATTTCTTCTCTTTTAACAATCTTCTTTATCTGTTCCTCTTTAGTTTTTAACTTAGTATAATGCTCCCCCATTACCTCTACTACTTGTGGAACAATATTATGTAAAAATGGTGATTCTAATTCTAATTCTTTAGCATACCTAACAGCCCGTCTTAAAACTCTGCGCACTACATAACCTCGTCCTTCATTAGATGGCAAAGCACCATCACCAATAGCAAAAGTAACACTTCTAATATGATCAGCAATTACCTTAATTGCTACATCAGTTGTTTCACTTTGACCATAATCAACAGCGCAATGTTCAGTAATATATTCAATTAAAGGCATAAATAAATCAGTTTCAAAATTAGTTTCTACATCTTGCAATAAAGATGCTAAACGTTCTAAACCAACCCCAGTATCAATATTTTTCTGTGGCAAATCAAGATATTCTCCATCCTCAGTCTTATTATATTGCGTAAATACTAGATTCCAAACTTCTAAGTATCGATCACAATCACAACCTAGTTCACAACCTTCCGGACAGCCATATTCCACGCCACGATCATAATGGATTTCAGAACAAGGGCCACATGGACCAGTTCCAATTTCCCAAAAGTTTTCATCTTTACCCATACGCACAATTCTATCAGCGTCAATACCAATTTCTTCATTCCAAATTCTAAAAGCCTGGTCGTCATTTTTATAAATAGAAATCCACAATTTACTTTCATCTAATTTTAATTCCTCTGTTAAAAACTCATAACCCCATTTAATTGCTTCCTCTTTAAAGTAATCTCCAAAAGAAAAATTACCTAACATCTCAAAAAAGGTCTGATGTCGAGCTGTCTTTCCTACATTTTCAATATCATTAGTTCGAATACATTTTTGTGCCGTAGCAACCCTTTTCTTAGGTGGAGTTGCACTCCCATCAAAATATTTTTTCAAAGGTGCCATTCCGGCATTAATCCATAATAAAGTAGGATCATCTTGAGGAACTAAAGAAGCACTTGCTAACACTTTATGATTTTTCTCCTCAAAAAAATCCAAAAACTTCTGTCTAATCTGACTACTATTCATTGCCAAACCCCCTAATTATTTTAACTTAAACTTAATTACTACTATCTATTCAAGATTAAGATTCAGTCTAAATTTAGACCTTCACCTTTATTAGACTAAAACTTTTACTTATTCTTTTATATTTCATTATTTTTTTTATTGTTTTACTTAGACTTAGACTTATACTCATACTTATATTTATACTTAAACTTATAATTAGACTCATCTTATATAATACTAGAAATGCTATCTATTGTCAACAGAAACCAATAGCTC
>JBNJDB010000044.1:0-14157 GCA_051744465.1 Bacillota bacterium
TGATAACTATGGACACCAAGTGGGCGATGAAGTGATCAAAAGAGTAGCTGAGCAGATAAAAGATAATATTAGAAAGACAGATTTAGTGGGGCGTTATGGAGGAGATGAGTTTTTAGTGGCTTTCCGTGATTGTGAAAGACCAGAAGAATTAGAAGTTATAACCAAAAAAATAAAGAGAAAAATTGCTGATTTAAATGATTCTTTTGAGAAAATTGAAACAGAAATAACTGTATCCGCAGGAATTCACATTGCTAATAATAGTTTTGAAGATATGTTAACTAAAGTAGACAATTGTTTGTATTCTGCTAAGGATAAGGGTACAGATAATCTAGTAATTAATGCAGAATAAAGAAGGAAATAATGGATTGTTATAGAACTTTGTTTATGTGTGAACATTTTTTATTTAAATTAGGGAGGTATAAATAAAGTTGGGTAAAACTTCTAAAAAAATGCGTGTTTTACATATTTTCGAAAGGTTAAACCAGGGTAAGTTGATTGACAAAACAGAATTGGCTAATAAATTTGAAGTTAGTAACAAAGCGATTCAGCGAGATATCAATGATTTGAGGTCTTATTTTTCTGAATTTCACAAACATGATTTAGGAGTGGAGGTTAGCTATAATCGAAAGAAGGGCGGATATCTCTTAAGTAGAGATGAGAGTAGTTGGCTCAATAAGCGAGAAATTTTGGCAATTAGTAAGATTCTGTTAGAAAGTAGGGCCTTTATAAAAGATGAGATAGATCAATTACTTGATAAATTAGTCCTTTCTTCGGCACCTAGTGATCGAGATAAGATAACAGAAGTTATTAAAAATGAAAATTTTCATTATAATCCGATTAAGAATAAAGAGAGTCTGTTTGATATAATTTGGGACTTAAGTCAAGCTATTAGAGCTAAAAATTATCTTGAACTAAGTTACCAAAAAGAATCTAGCTCGCAGTCTACTACAAGAAGATTAAAACCTGTTGGACTTATATTTTCGGAATATTATTTTTATCTGTTGGCTTACATAGATAATAGAGATTATGAGTTTCCAACTGTTTATCGTTTAGATAGAATTACAGATTATGAGATTGATAAACAAGCTGATTCGTTTAATGTACCCTATCTAGATCGATTTGAAGAAGGTGAATTTCGAAAACGAGTCCAGTTTATGTATACGGGTGAGTTAATGAAACTTAAATTTAAGTTTTGGGGCTCTTCTTTAGAAGCTGTTTTAGATCGATTGCCGACAGCAAAAGTTGTTGAAGAAAGAGATGAGTGTCATATAATAGAGGCTGAAGTCTATGGTAAAGGAATTAAAATTTGGTTGTTGAGTCAAGGGGCCAACTTAGAAGTTTTGCAACCAGAAGGTTTGCGCCAAGAACTAGAAGATGAAATAACTAATATGAAAGCAATCTATTGTACAAGTTAAGTTAGAGCTAGTAGAAAGCAGTTAATATGTTCGCGAACAAAAAATTGATATGCTCCCCTTAATGTAGACAAAAAATCTGTTTACTAAAAGGGGAGTTTCTATACAGGCAATGATTAAAATTTAATGGTTAAAATAATTTACTTAATACCATGCCTATTATTCCAGCTGTAATTGGAGTACCTACCCAGCCAAAGAGAATTTTTCTAGCAGTTTCCCAATCTAACATATGGGCTCCTTTAACTAATCCAACTCCAATCACGCCTCCCACAATAGCTTGGGAAGAAGAAACAGGGATTCCAATTTTAGCGTATAAATATAAGGTTAAAGAATGGGCTAAAAGTGCTATTAAAGCGGTTAAGGGCGTTAATAAGGTTAATTTAGAACCTACTGTTTGCATTACTCTGCGGCTGAATAAGGTGCCTATAGCAATACTTACTCCTCCGATTAAGCTACCTACTTGAGAATTAAATAAATCCGCTTCCACATAAACTCCCATTACATTTGCCACATTATTGGCCCCTAATGAATAGGCCCCGTAGATTCCGCTGATAATCAATCCAATTTTGATGTAAAATTCAAAGTGGGCAATGTTTTTAATATGAGGTTCTACAAAAGCAAGATATATTTTATATAAGGAATAAGCAATTATTAATGCTCCAATAGGAGTAAAGAACCAAGCTAAAGTAATTTTTTTCAAAGGGGAAAAATTAACTGAGCTTCTTAATATGCTACTACCAATAATTGCTCCTACTACCGCTTGAGAAGTAGAAGTAGGAAGTTTCCAAATTGTCATCAAAGTCATTGTTAAAGCAGCGGCTAAGGAACTACTAAAAGCAGTCCACAGCGTTTGGTCAGCTAATGCTCCTAGGGTTTCCATACCTGCAGCTCCCTCTAAGTAAGCTCCGAGAGGAATAAAAATAATTGACAGGGCAATAGCAGTTTTAAATTTAATTGAATGAGTAGTTACGGCAGTACCAAAAACATTTGCTGCGTCATTTGCTCCTAAAGTGCCTCCTAAATAAATGCCTGATAATAGTAGCCACATCGTTATCTATCCTTTCCTAGCAGCAATAATTAGTTCGATTCTATCTCCAGTATCTTCTATTATATTTCCTAAGTTAGCAGTATTGTTGATAAAATCTCGATAAATAATTTTTTCAGTTTGAGAATATTGCTGAGTATTTCGTAGTTTTTTAAGCATGTCTGTTTCTATATTATCAATTGTTGATTCTAATTTTTCTATTTGATGAACATAATTGTAAGCTTTGTTAATATCATCGAATAAATACTTAATACTTTTAATTAATAGAGGTGGTTGTTTTTTTATTTCATCAGTTATTTTTTTAAAGTCAGTTGGATTTATTTTATTAAGATTAAATTGCGGTAAGATTATTTGTTTTAGTAAGTGTTCTGATTCATTGGCGATTTCATCAATGTTTTCAATTAAATTAATAAAATCAATTCGGGTATTAGGCATCATTTGTCCAGATATTAAATCATTAATTATTTTTCGGCGGATTTTATCTGCTTCATTTTCTAATTTAAAGGTTAATTCACAGTTTTCTTTTATTTCAGAAGTAATTTCATCTTTTTTTATATAAATTTCTAATGTGTCTAGAGTACAATTGAGAGTTTTTTCAACTGTTGTAGATAGATTTAGTAATTTGTTTTCAATATCATCAAAATTGCCCCAGAAATTCTTCATTAAGCCCCCTCCTTTATAAGATTAGTTTATATAATTATACTATACGGTAAAAAGTAACAAATTACAAGTAAAATAGTCATTATCTGCAGAAGAAAAAATTGCTAAACTGAATGATTATTTTGAGAAGGTTGAAGAAGCAGTAACTAAAGTAGATAATTGCTTGTATTCTGCTAAAGATACGGGCAAGATAATCTAGTAATTAATGAAGAATAAAGGAGGGAATAATGGATTATTATAGAATTTAGTTTATATGTGAACAATTTTAATTTGGGTTGGAAAGTATAAATAAAAGTAATTTATTGCATAAATCAAGTTAAAGTTAGTAGAAAGGAGTGAGTAATTATTATGACTGATTTAAAGACTAATTCATTATTAGCCCAAGGATTGGAAATGGCTACTATAGCCCATCAAGGACAGCTCCGCAAAGGTAAAGAGAAGCCTTATGTAGTACATCCGATTGAAGTAGCTATGACTCTACTAGAAGCCGGTCTAGAAGATGAAGTAATAGTCGCTGGACTGTTACATGATACGCTTGAGGATACAAGAGTAACACCGGAAGATTTACAGATTAAATTTAATGGACGCGTATTAGATTTGGTCCGCGGTGCTTCAGAAGAATTAGCTGATAGAGAAAATACTGATTGGGAGCAGAGAAAGCAACATACTATTGATTATTTAAAGACTGCTCAACGAGAGATTCAGTATATTGCTTGCGCTGATAAATTAAGCAATATTCGGAGCATGATTAGAGATTATGAGCGGATTGGCGATCAATTATGGTCAATCTTTAGTCGGGGCTATGAACAGCAGAGTTGGTATTATAATAATTTAGCAGCTAGTTTAGAAGACTTGGAGGGCGAAGAGATGTATGAGCAGTTTAAATTGGCTGTGGAATATATGTTTAACGATTAGTAGTATATTTATTAGCCCGGGCCAAGCGCCTGGGTTTTTCTTTGGAATGATGTTCAATAAAATATTGGTCACTTATGAACATACTTATTTAAATAAAAAAGGAATGATTTACAAAACTCAATATTAAAATTAAAGTAGAGTGGAAGTAGTTTTAGAAAGGATGATAGAAGTGGAATGATTATTGCAGATATTAATGGAGCTGGGCTTGAGTATTGCTGCTCTAACTGGAGATTTAGAATTAACGGTTTAATACAAAATTGAAAAGATTGGATTAAATTTGCAGTTGGAGAAGATAATAAGTATAATAAAAAAAAGGTTTATTTTTTAAACTATTAATCCTTAATTAAGTTGGAAGTGAGTTGGAATTTGAAATCTAGATTAATGATTTGATAATAGTTATAAATTCACAAGATGGTATTTTAATATTAGTGAGGAGGAGTTAGCATGCAACGAAAAATTGTATTAGCACTAGTAGTGCTTGTGATGTTATTTGGATTGGTTGGATGTACAACTGATAATAATAGTGATCAGGATATGGATGTAGAAGAAGAAATATATGTAGAAGTAACTAATGGAACAGGAGCTGCTAATGTATTTTTATTTGGAAATCAAGGTGATTTTCTTGCTTATAGGAGTGGAGTTTCTGCGGCTAAATTTTCTAATTTAGATAGCGGGACTTATCATATTGCTGTAGGAGATAAAGATTCTTCACTAGAAGAGAGAGAAGTTGTGGTGGATGGCAAAGAACAACTAGAAATAGAAATGGATCAAGATGGTGATCCAATCGAAGTAAAGATAGCGGTTGAAAATCAAGATGGAAACGCAATTAATGATGCAACTGTTAAATCGTTGCGAGCAGGTAATGAGCAAGCGAAACAATTAACAGATAGTACAGGTACAGCAGTTTTAGAAATCTGGCCGGGATTAATTTATGATTATCAGGTAGTTAGTGAAACTGGTGAAGTTGAAGATAGTAAATCAGATTATGTCTATTTCAAACAAAATTTAGACGAGGAAATTCAGTTTGTTGTGCAGCGGTTAGATGATATAGATGGGCAACGGCATATTTTTCAAGCTGGCTCCACAAAGGAGATTGATTTAGGAACAATAGTAGATGGAGAATCAGTTTTTGTGGGGATTTCTCCTTTGGATACAAACTTTGGACGCGGAGCAGGAGATACATATTCTGCTAGCTTGGATGTTAGTTATGACTCTAGTGCAACATCTGCTTTAAGCTTAAGTGGAATAGATGGCGATTCAACTTCTGATTTTAGAGTGCAGAAAGACAAACTTAGTGGAGTAGATTATAGCGGGCAAGCAAAGGTGGATAAGTATCTGCGTGAACAAGAAAAAGAATTGCTAGGTTCTGCTAACAAGATTGAAGCAAATAGTTTTTCGTCTGATTTCAATCTACAACAGAGCAATTATAGTGAGGGTGATATAGCAAGTTTTTGGACGCTTGATTTTGATAAGGAAGAACATTATAAAGTTGAGGCTGAACTAATAGAAAAACGAGAGAATGCTTATATTTTTGTCGATCAGGATGTTGAGATTGATTCAACTCTATTAGCTGAAGTGTCTGATATATTTAGTAATCAGGTTTTTAGCACGACTATGGATAAATTTGCAAGTAATGACTATGTTGATTTCGATATAGATGGTAATCAGGCGCCGATTATTTTACTTACTCCTGCAAAAGGTAATTGGTTAGGTTATTTTCATTCTTTGAATTATACTGATGGTGATAAGTCTAACGGACGAGATATGTTTTATGTTAGTAGTGATATCTTTACTGATAGTAATCGTAGTAAAGAGGAGAAAAAGAATCTTAGTCTAGGAACCTTGGCCCATGAATTCCAACATTTAATTTATTTTAATCAGAAGCATTTGGATTATAGTCAACAAGACCAGCAGACAGAATGGGTAACAGATATTTGGGCCAATGAAGGTCTGTCAATGTTAGCTATGCGGCTTAATGGTTACTATGATTATAATACAAGTCGGGAAGTCGATTATTTAAATGGTAGTAATCGGGAGTCTCTGTTGTTTTGGGATGGTCAGGGAAAAGATTATGGTGCTAGTGGTCTATTCTTGTTTAAGCTTTATCAAGAATTAGGTCCTGATATAATTAAAGAGATTGTCTCTAGCAGTGCTGATCCAGTAGAAGTTATTTCTGAGCATGCTGGAAAGGAGTTTAATAGTTACTTCCTAGATTGGATTTTAGCTAATCAGATTAATAATCTTAGTTCAGATTTATCGGATCAATATGGCTATTCTTTGCCGTTACCAACAAATCCGGCCCAAGAAACGATTAGTGAATCAAGCTTAGAGGATTTTGAGGTAGATTCAACTGCTATTAAGTATTATGAGATTGAGGGTGATGGTAGTCAAGTTGATCTAACAATTAATAATTTAAATGCTGAGACGGGAGTAATTCTTTATCGGAAGTAGCTAACTAGTGGATTATAATAAAAAAGACGAAAGGAGTTTAAATTAAATGGAGCAATTGAGTTTGGTTAAAATAATTGTTTTACTCTTGTTACTTGCTGTTAGTTTTTCAGTGGCTGGTATGAGCTCAGAGCAAAATTTAGCAGATGATCAGGAATTAAAAACTGGCTACCAAACGATAAAGGGTCAGATTTCTGCTCGCGGGACTGGAACTATTAGTCAGTTAATCTTGGAGTCTAAATCAGGGATTAATTATCTTCTTGAGACAGATAGTGAACTAAAATCAGTTTTGCAGAAATTAAAGGGGCTTGATGTAGTTTTAACTGGTCGAGTAAAAGCCAAAGATGGCAGAGTAAAACTAGGGGATGGTAGCACAGTAGAAGTGTATAATGCTAAGTTAACTGTTGAACTGTATAATACTTATTATGGGCAAGATGATGAACAAGTTTCGGTGTTAGGCACTTTGCGACAAGCAGAAGAGGAATTAGTATTAGTTACTCCTGACCAGCAGATAATCGAACTTGAATCTGGTAGTTATCATTCATTAGAAGAAAAACTAGGGCAGGAACTGGTAGTCAACGGAAAATTACGCAAAGAGAATGAATATCGTGGTCGGATAGAAGTCCTATCTACTAGGCAGATAAGAAAATAGTGGAGGGGTTAGATTGAGATTAGGATCTGATTTTCACATTAAAGAAAATACTTATGTATCAGAGTGAATATTAAATTCTTTGTAACTGAGCCTTAAAAATCCAAAATAATTCAAAAAAATATATTATTTATCCCAAGCCTTGACTATTTGACAATTTATTGATAAAATTATTATAAAAGTTATTAATTGTTTATTTATAGTTCAAAATTATTCATTCAAACTTAATATTTATTATTAGCTATGAACTGTAATTTATATGTGGTCACCTGAATTGCAGGGAGCTAGTGGTGAACCCACCTTTTTCCCTAAAGGTGGGTTCTTTTTGTTCTATAAGAGAAAAGGGTAGTAATACAAAATTAATTTGAGGGGGCAAAATATGACAACGAAGCAGAGAGTATTGATTAGTGTTGTAGTAGTCACTTTAATTTTAGGATTAACTGTACAGGTGGGAGCAGCAGATGATTTGGTTAAAGCAATTGAAACTGGAGATACTGATGAGGTTAAGAATTTAACTACAGGATTTTTTGATGTTGATGTTAATTCTTCTAATGAGCGAGGCGGAACTGTTTTGATGGTAGCAACTTTAAGGGAAAATGTTGAAGCGGTTAAGATTCTATTGTCAGAAGGAGCTAAAGTTGATACTAAATCTAAAGAAGGAGCAACATCTTTAATGTTAGCAGCTGGAAAAGGTAATAGTGAGTTGGTTGAATTATTACTTGAAAATGGTGCTGATATTAATGCTACTTGCGATAGAGGTTGGACTGCGTTAGATTTGGCTAAATATTTTAACCATGATCAGGTAATAAAGATATTAAAAGAGAATATATAAATTTAAGTTTGTAAAACTACCTCCGGGTCTAGTGCCCGGTTTTTTATTTTTTTGTTTAGTTTAAAGCAGGAAATAGAGCTGATTTAAAAGAAATAATTACAATAAGAGAAAAGTTTGTTTGCTAGTAATTAATTTTTGCAAGGGAAGAGGTTTTTTAGATGGTTCCGAATAATACTAAATTAGAAGAATTAAAAAGGAAAAACAAGCAATTGCAAAAGGAATTAGCAGAAAAGGAAGTTTTGTATTCTATTTCTGAATATCTAATTAAAGAAAATGATTTGGAACATATTTTACAGGTTATAGTAGATAAAGTAGCAGAAGTTTTAGAAATCAATAGAACCTCTTTGATTACTGTTGATTTGGATCAAAAAGAGATAACTAATTTCTTTAGTGGAGGAGTTGGCTCTGATAAAGTAATTGAAACAGTTGAATTTTCTGAGATTTGGGGTGGTCTTGGTGGCTGGGTGATGCGCAATAATCAAGTGGCTTTTTCGCTACAAAACGATACTCCGGATAGCCGAGAAAGTTATCAAGCTCAAAAGAGAAGAAAAGAGACTGAATGTGGGGATATTATGGTTGTTCCCCTGACTATAGGAGAGCAAATGCAGGGGGTTTTGACTGCTATTAATGACCCAAGTGATCAGCAATTTAGCAGAGAAGATCTAAATTTGTTAGAAAAGATTGCTAATCAGGTTATTATTGCTATAGAAAATGCTCGGTCATTTACTGAAAATAGAGTAGCTAAAGAAGAATTTGAAGATTTATTTAATTATACTAGTGATCCGATAGTTATTTTTGATTTGCAGGGTCAAATCATGCAAGCTAATCAGCTTGCTTGTAATTATTTTGATTATTCTGCACAACAGTTTGAAAAATTGAATATAACTGATTTAGAAGCTAGTTCAGAGACAACTGCAAGTGATAAATTAGAAATGATGGCTGAATCAGGAACTGAATATTTAGTTTTTGAATCTGATTTCAGCGGGAAGAATGAGCAGTTAATTCCTATGGAGGTTAATAGTAGGTATATTGAATATCAGGACCAATCGGCAATCTTATGTATTTTTCGGGATATTACTAGCCGTAAAGAAGTAGAACAAAAGTTAACAGAAGAGCGAGATTTTTTAGAGTTAGTAATTGATTCTTCGCCGGACTTTATTTTTGTTAAAGACTGGAATGGCAAGTATCAACTAGCTAATAAAGCAATAGCAGATGCTTATGGAGTAGAAAAAGAAGAAATGATTGGTCGGCGTGATATTGATTTCAGTCCTGAAGAAGAAGAGGTAGATAATTTTTTAGCAGATGACCGGGCTGTAATGAGCAGTGGAGAAATAAAGCAGATTCCGGCAGAGAAATTAACCGATGATGAAGGGAATAGACACTGGTTTAAAACAGTTAAGGTTCCCTTGTATACTGAGCGCTCACCTAATAATCGTGAGGTATTAGGGATTGGAACTGATATTACAGAACTTAGGTTGACCGAAAAAAAATTAAGAGCGGAAAAAGAAAAAGCCCAACAAGCTAATTTAGCTAAATCCGAATTTTTAGCTACGATGAGTCATGAAATTAGAACACCAATGAATTCAATTATTGGGATGACTGAATTATTAGATGATACTGAGCTGAATTCGGAACAACAACAGTATATTAATTTATTGGAGAATTCTAGTGAAAACCTATTACTTCTAATTGATGATGTACTTGATGTTTCTAAGATTGAAGCGGGGAGTATTGAACTTGAAGAGGCACCTTTTAATTTGATTGCTACTGTTGAAGATGTAGCAGAAATGATGGCAGTTAAAGCTTATAATAAAGGAGTAGAGTTGCCCTGTCGAATAAGTCCTGAAGTGCCAGAGTTTGTTGTTGGTGATCAGACACGGTTAAAACAGATTTTAATCAATTTGCTGGGTAATGCAGTTAAATTTACTGAGGCTGGTCAGGTATTATTACAGGTTGTTCTTGTTTCTCCAATAGATGAGCAATTACAGCTATTATTTGAAGTTAGTGATACAGGTATTGGAATTGCCGAGGAAAAGCAAGATGATATTTTTGCTAGTTTTACGCAAGAAGATGCATCGAGCACTCGTAAATATGGAGGTACTGGATTGGGATTAACTATTTCTAAGCAATTAGTTGAGTTGATGGATGGTGAAATCTGGTTGGAAAGTACTGCAGGTGAGGGAAGTACTTTTTACTTTACTGTTTCTTTATCGCAATCGTCGCAAAATGAGTTAGTAGCAGATGAGTCTAGTAGTCAACAGCTAACTAATATTGATTTAAAAGGAGTAGAAGTTTTAGTCGTTGACGATAACTCGACTAATTTGATTATACTAGAAGAAATTTTTGTGAATGCAGGCATGAATGTTACTTTGCTTGATGACCCGCGTGAAGTGATGGCTGAATTAGAGGCTCCTACAAGTTCTTATCAGTTAGTAGTCTTAGATTATTTGATGCCTGAACAAAATGGCTTGGAGTTGGCCCAAGAAATTCGGGCTAATCAAGAATTGAGTTCATTAAAATTACTTTTGCTTTCTTCTGATTTTAAGCAACGTGGTGATAAACAACCTTTGACCGAGCAGGTGATAGATGAGTTTATGATGAAACCAATTCGTCAAAAACAACTGTTGGATAAAATTAATAAGCTATTAGCTAGTTCTGATAGTTTAGCTAGTAAAGCAATAAATGATTCTGAGTCAGCAAAATCAACAAAAGTAGCAGCTGAGCAAAAACTAAATATTTTGCTGGTAGAAGATATAGAAGAGAATCGGTTGTTAATAGATATGTACTTGAAAGATGATCAGTATCAGATTACGATGGTTGAAAATGGCAAGCAGGCAGTGGAAGAGTTTAAAACTGCTGATTATGATTTGGTTTTGATGGATATTCAGATGCCAATAATGGATGGCTATGAAGCAACTGAAAAAATAAGAGATTGGGAAGAAAATCAGGGACAAGAGCCAACTATGATAGCTGCATTGACGGCTCATGCTCGAGCTGAAGATGTAAAAGAGGTTTTGGAGGCGGGATTTGATCAGCATCTTTCCAAACCGATAAAAAAAGAAAAGTTATTTCAGTTTTTAGCTGATTTATAGGAGTTAATCAGATTATTTTAATTTTTTAGCAGGAGTTTTAAAAGAGTTCTAGAAATTAATAATTAGAACTATTAGCAATAAGTTTTTAATAGAATCATAATTTCAATTTAAAATAATTGATTATTTTAAGGAGCTAAGATGAAAAATATTACTTATTCGAAAAATGTATTTATTCCGTTAACAACTGTTTGTAGAAATGATTGTGGGTATTGTCATTTTAAAGACCCTTTGAATCAAGCTAATATTATGTCATTTTCTAAACTAAATTCTAGGTTAAAACAGGCGAAAAAGGCTGGTTGTACAGAAGTATTATTTACTTGTGGTAGTCAACCGGAAGGAGTAGCAGATTTTTCTGATAAGTTGTACAGGCAAACAGGATTTGATTCGTGGATTTCGTTTGTAATTGCTGCTTGTAGAGAAGCTTTAAGGCATGGTTTGTTACCTCATTCTAATATTGGAGTTGTTTCTAAGTCTGACTTGCGGAGATTGGCTGATTATAATGCTAGTCTAGGTTTGATGTTAGAGACTACAGCTGATCTAGAGGCCCATCAATATTCGCCTACTAAATCATTTTCAGTTCGCCGGGATTTAATTGCAACAGCTGGTCAGTTAAAAATACCTTTTACTTCAGGATTATTGTTGGGAATTGGAGAAAGCAGATTGGATAGACGAGAAAGTTTGGAAGAATTAAAGAAGTTAGCAAAAGAATATGGTCATTTACAAGAAGTTATTTTACAACCTGTTGTTCCGCCTGCTAATAGCAAATTAATTAAGCCCCGATTAGAGGTAGTAGTTGATACTGTGCAGTTAGCTGCAGATATTTTGCCGGAGGATGTTGCTATCCAAGTTCCTCCTAATTTAGTTGATTTAAAAGCTGTTGTGGATGTTATAGATGATATTGGGGGAATTTCGTCTGTAACAGATGATTATATTAATCCGAGTCACCAGTGGCCTAAGATTAGAGAATTAGAGGCTGAATTTAAGGGGGTTGAATTTAAAGAGAGATTACCCATCTATCCTCAGTATTTAAATCAGGAATGGGTTCGAGCAGCAGTTTGGAAGTGTTTGCAAAGTGAGGAGTTCATATATGGATATAAAGAAAAAAGAAATTTTAACTAAAGTTAAATCTGGAGCAAGATTAGCAGTTGAAGATGCAGTAGAGCTTTTAAAAGCAGATGGAAGTGCTGTACAAGAGGTTATTAAAACTGCTGAGGAGATAAAACAACAGACAGTAGGAGATCAAGTTAGTTATGTAATTAATTATAATTTGAATTTGAGTAATATTTGTGTCAATGACTGTTTGTTTTGTGGTTTTAATAAAGCGCCAGGTAGTTCTTCTGCGCAGCAGTTAACTCCAGCCGAAATAGGTGATCATTTTAATCGGATAGAAGAAGAGGATATTACTGAGATCTGTTTAGTTAGTGGTTTGGATCCTGATTTTGATTTAGATACATATAAAAAAATCATTACTAAAATTAAGTCTCGATTTCCTGCAGTTCATGTGCATGGGATTACTCCGGCTGAATTAGGACATGCTTTACGTGACCGTGATTTAGATTTTGCAGAGGGCTATCAGTTGTTAAAAGAGGCGGGACTCGATTCAGTTCCGGGCACAGCAGCTGAAATTTTGGTTCCGGAAGTTAGAACTAAAATTTGTCCTAATAAAATTGCGACTGAAAATTGGATTAAGGCTATTAAGGCAGCTCATCGAGTTGGTTTGCAATCAACTGCTACTATTTTGTATGGCCATGTAGAGACAATTGAAGATCGAGTAGAACATTTGAAAATAATTCGAGATATTCAAGACCAGACTGCGGGGTTTACTGAATTTATTCCTTTATCGTTTGTACCTTATAATACTCCGTTGGGTAAAACAGGTCAAGTTAGATCGGAGACAACGGGCAGAGAAGATTTATTAATGATTGCTGTTTCTCGATTGTTTTTAGATAATATTTCTAATATTCAAGCTTCTTGGGTTAAGTATGGTCCTAAGTTGGCTCAGTTAATGCTAACTGCTGGGGCCAATGATTTAGGAGGAACCTTGTTCAATGAAAATATTTCGCGAGCAGCTGGAAAGAAAACTGAGGAGTATTTGGCTCCAAGAGTGATTACTAGTTTAATTTCTGACATGGGTTATACTCCTCAACAGAGGACTACTCTTTATAATTTGTTGTAAATAAGTTATTATTTATATATTTTTTAAAAATTTGTGTGGAGGTGCTAATGATGAAAGAGGTATCATTGTATGAAGAAATTTTTTCTGAAATAGAAGGTGATGTTGAAGATTTAACTGATTCTGTTAGTGATAGTAAATTAAAATCGAATAGTTTGAAGTATGAAACTAATATCCCTAATTTAGAGCAGATGTGTTATATTATGGAGCGAGTTTTATTAGGGAAGGATGATGGTTCAGATATTACTGTTTATGCTGGGTTTCAGAAAGTATCTAGGGCAGAAGCAATTTGGGATCGTTATTTAGAAATAGCAGATATAGTAGATCAAGTTTATTTGTTTGGGGAAAATGATGCTAATCTTGAGTCGCATCCTAATATTGATTTTATTTATTTGCCTGATAAGCATGAATTAATTCGAGAATGGTTTTTAGTAGTAGATCAGCCGTTAGCTAAATCAATGATGGTTGCTTATGATCTAGATGGATTTGGCAAGTATCCGAATGAAAAAGATCGTAATTTTAAAGGAGCTAAAAGTAATAATCCGCGAGTAGTAAGCGATGCAATTGATTTATTAGAAGATGTTATAGATTCTGCTTAATTGAATTTTATAAAAGTAATTATCCGGGACTAAATTTATTAAGGGTTGCGGATAATTACTTTTTTTGATGAAAAAATATAAAATCTATCAATGAGGTGTTAAAAATGGCTACAGAGAAGATTGGTATAGCTTTAGGTGGTGGAGGAGCAAGAGGCTTTGTCCACTTAGGTGTTTTAAAGGCTCTAGAAGAGGAAGGTATTAAAGCTGATATTATTGCCGGGGTTAGTGCCGGATCTATAGTGGGTGCTTTTATTGCTGCTGGTTTGAGTCCAGATGAAGTAATGAAAATAATGAAAGAAAATAAATTTACTGATTATGCTAAGGTTAATATT
>JBNJDB010000045.1:0-14112 GCA_051744465.1 Bacillota bacterium
AAAAATCCCAGGGCCAAGCCCCAGGAGAATAAAAATAACTATTAATTTTCACTATGCTTTAATCAACTACCATTTTAATCTTTGTCTCTCTAGTGTTTATCTTTTGAATTTTAATTATCAATTCTCCATTGCCAATTGTCAATTAAAATTAACTTCCTTCAACATCACCACAGCATCTTCCCCATTATCTTTATAATAACCAGTCTTTCTAGCTATTTTAAAAAAGCCCTCATTAATATACAATCGTTGAGCTACTGTATTAGATGCTCTCACTTCTAAGCTGATTTTAGTCTTGTCCATTTCTTTCGCTTTAGCTAATAACCAATCCAATAATTCAGTGGCTAATCCTTGTCTCCTATATCTTTTTTTAGTAGCTAAAGTTGTAATATGAATCTGGTCATCTAAAAGCCACGAACCAATATAAATGACAATTTCAGATTCTAATAAACCCACTAAATAATAAGCATAATCATTATTCAATTCTTTAACAAAAGTACTTCGCGACCAGGGACAAGAAAATGATTCTGTTTCTATCTTTCTCACTTCTTCTACATCACTTCTTTTTAATTCCCTTATTTCTAAACTATCCACTAGTTAAACCTCACTTTAATTATTAGCTTCCCACTGTATTTCAGCTTGTGACCGTCTTAAATAATTAGGAGTTAATTCAAATAGATCATTTTCATCCTCCGCCACTAACTTAGTTAAAGCTAAATCAGCCAAACTACCTGCTCGCGGAACTTGATAGCTTCTTTCTACAAATCTAGCATCTTCAATTTCAGCTTCTATTTTAGATCTATGCTCGGCAACTATTTGCCCGATAAAATAGATTGGCTCTGTGATTTCTGCTAGTTCTTCTAATAAATCATCAATATCAATTAATGACTCCTCAGTTTGAGACACAAATTGCTCCTCTATGCTCCCTGTACCTTGATACAAAGCAGTAAAGACCCTATTTCGTCTCGCATCTATCATCGGGCAAATATATCCAGTTACATATTTCAAACTAGCCGCTAACCCTTTTAAAGTAGAAACCCCAACAATAGGGATATCCAAACTCTGGGCCAAGGTCTTAGCAGTTGCAACGCCAATTCTTGTTCCCGTAAAAGAACCAGGACCTACAGTTACACCAATCCCCGTCAAATCTTCTCTACTAAATCCACACTTATCTACAATAGAAATTATTTCAGGCATCAAGCGGGGAGCATGATTTAACTTAAGATTTAATAATCGCTCCCCCACCAATTTATCATCATTGAGCAAACTTACACTACCAACCTTAGTTGAACTATCAATTGTTAAAATCAACATCTTGTTTCAACTCCGCTACTAAACCAATATATTTATTAGCTTGAGGAATAAATCTAACTTCTCGATCATCTCCTTGCCCTTTAATATTGATATCCAAATAATTATCAGGCATTAGAGTCCCCGCCTTATCAGGCCACTCAACAATTGAAATCCCATCTCCATAAATATAATCTTCAAAACCTAAATCATATAATTCTTCTTCTTTATGAATTCGATACAAATCCAAATGATTGACTCTTAAATCGCCTCGATATTGATTAACAATTTTATAGGTCGGACTAGTCACTTGTTCTTCCACTCCTAAACCATTACAAATCCCCTTTGCTAAGCTAGTTTTACCAGAACCTAGCTCTCCTTGTAAGCAAACAATATCACCAGCATTTAATTTAGCACCTAGTTGCTCTCCTAATTCGATAGTTTCTTCCACATTTTTAGTCTTTATTTTCAACATTATATCCCCTCCTAAACTGCATTAGAATACTTTCAGCTAAATCTATCACTATCATCATAGTATTAAGCTAAATTACAAATTCCTATCCCCACAAAACAAATTGAAAATGGAGAATGTAAAATTGACAATTAAAAGATAATAATTAAAACATTTATAGCCAAGACATCGCTAAAAAATTTTATTTGATTCAACTGAAAAAATAATTTATTATTATATAATTTTACTTATTTTTTTACTTTTACTTTTACTTTTACTTATACTCAAACTTAAACTTAAACTTTAACCCTATTAATTACAGAAATTAACCGATTTAATAGATCCAAATTATCATCTTCAACTCCTGTTTGAGAAATTTTTAATTCAACATCATTCCCTATTAATCCATGAATCACACTCAAATAAAAATAAGGTGGTTGATACTCATAATTTTCTGAAATTGCTGCTTGATATTCAACCTTAGCTGCACTAAAGTTTCCCTTTTGACGCAACTGATTTCCTTCAATTAAATTAATTCTACCAGGCACATAACTATCACTATATTTCCGTTCCCAATCTGACAAATCATAACTCAATTCTTCAATCTCTTCTCCTTTAGCTATTGCCCCTGAATTAATTAAATTTTGCGCTTGTTCACGTGCTAAATAAAATTCATCAGTTAATAAATAACTGACTGCTAAATCATAATAATCCCTTGTTTTAGGTTGTTCTTCTATAGTTCTTCTAAAATAATGAATTGCATCTTCTAAGTTACCAGAAGAAAATTCAATCTTAGCTAACAAACTATAAATCTCAGCCTGAGAATCAAGAGGAATTATCTCCTCTATTTTCTGTTGTTCGTTTTGCTTTATCTGTTGAAAATAAATATCTCCTAACTGCTGATAAAGACTTTCTCGTTGTTTATTAGTTAAAATATTTTCTTCTTGCAATAACTGATGAATTATCTCAAGAGCAGTCTCAGTTCTATACTTTTCTATTACTTTTGTAATTTTGCTATACAATTCATCATCTTCTTTATCTTTTAAAACTTGGTTGAAAATTTCTAAAGCTTTGTCTGCTTTTTCAAGAGCAATATAAGTCTCTGCTAGTTTTAATTTAATATCAATATCATTAGCAGCTCGATTAGAAATAGTTTGGTACTCCTCTAAAGCTAATGAATACTTCTTTTGCTCAAAATATAAATCTGCCAATCGTTTATGATTCTCTAAGGAATCTTCTAAATAAATTACATATCTATATAGCTCTTCTGCCTTTTCATAATTATTAATTTGTTGATGATAATTAGCTAATTTTATATATGCCCAGTTATTCTTAGGTGCTAGCTCTACAGCTTGGTTATATGCATCCGCAGCTTTAATAGTTTTACCAGCTTCAAAATATATATCCCCTAAATATATCCAATAATCTTTGTTATCAGAATCTATTTCAATCAACTTATTAATAGTTCTTTCAGCTCGTTCTAGCATATATATGTCATCACTTTTATTAGCAAGATTTTTATAAACCCAAAACAACTGTTCTAAATAATTCTTATTCCCACTATCATAAGAAACGGCCTTTTCTAAATACTGACGAGCTTGGTCAGTATTTCCTAACTGCAATTGGATTTCACCTAATAAATAATGTAATTCAGCATCATCATAATTTAATTGTAACCCAGCATTGATCTCTCCTAAAGCATTATCATAATCACCTTGCTCCCGATATATTTCTGCTAAGCTTTTGCGATATTTTATTTTATCTTCAATCATAATAGCCTCTTCTAGACTAGATATAGCTTTCTCAATATCACCATTTTCTTTATATAAATCACTCAATTCTAAATACAATTCATCTTGTTGACTATTATCCTCTAATTCTTCCTTTAATTGATCTATTTTAGTCTGATAATCAGTCTCAAAACCTTCTAAGAAATCAAAATCAGTGAGACCCAAATTAACTTGCCAATCTTGATAATTAACTTCTACAACAGACTGCCCAACTGAATCAACAACAGTTATTTTAGTAGGTAACCAAACTTGATCAATAAACAACTTAAAATCACTATAATTAATTGTAGCTACTTTAATATTACTTCCATTAAAAATGTCAATCTTCCTAATAGCTGAATATTCTTGGTCAACAAATAATCTCTCAGAGGAAAAAGAATTCTTTAGTTCAATAATATAAACATCTCGTTCCTGATAAGTAGATTCACCTAACAATTTTGTAGAATATAATTGATCAAGAACCTGCAACGGATTTTTATATTCTTTCTGCGTTGCTAACGGTAAAGAAGATTTTACAGTCTCATAATCAGGCGGTAAATAGATCCAAGGAATAGTATTCAATAATAAACTTTTTTCTCCAGATGGAAATTTATCCACACCATGATTTCTAGTCATTGATCTAGATTCAGATTTCATAATTTGAGTACGAGAATTAATTACTTTATCATCCAAATACATTTTAGTCGCAATAGTTCCTTTAAAATCCTTTATCTTATCTAATTGCTTTACTACATCTTCAATTATCTTTTGTGGAGTAATTTGCTCACTCTCAGCTTGAATATCAGTTATGGGAAATAAAAATACTAACAGTAACAATATGACTATCATCTGTTTTCTCATTATTAATGCCTCCTAATTTTCAAATTACTAATAAAATGCTATAATAATATATATTCCATAATTATTTTAAAAGTCCTTTATCGCAATTAAAGTTAACTTTGTAAACAAAATTACTCCCAATTTAAGTGCCCTTTCATCAAAATCGAATTTAGAATTATGGGCATCATAATAAGACTCATTCTCTCCTCCAGCACCTAATCTAAAAAAGACTCCTGGTACTTCCTGAAGATAATAAGCAAAGTCTTCAGCACCCATAGATGGTTTAGCTATATATTCTAAGCTATCAAAACAATCAACTCCCTCTAATTGAGGAACTAAATCAGTCACCAATTTAGTATCATTTATCAAAACTGGATAACCAAAATCATAATCTAATTTATAATCTGCCCCATGAGCTGTAGTTAATCCTTCAATTATTCTGGCAATTTTTTTCGGAATTTTTTCTCTCAACTCTGGATTAGTAGTTCGTACTGTTCCAGTTATTTTAACTTTATCAGCTATTACATTCCGTCTATAACCACCCTCAATAGTTCCCAGATTAATCACAGCAGTCTGGTGAGGATCAATCTGACGGCTAATAATTGATTGAATTGAAGTCACTATTTCCCCAGCAGTAAAAATAGCATCAACACCACGTTGAGGAGTTGATGCATGACCACTTTCACCTACTACTGTCAAGTTTATTTCATCAGCTGCAGCAGATGCCACACCCTTTTGCACTCCTATTACACCAGTATCCATTTGATTATTAATATGTAATCCAAAAATATTATCCACTGCTGGTTCTTCTAAAATCCCACTTTCAATTAAAGGTTTAGCACCACCAGGTCCTTCTTCTGCTGGTTGAAAAATAAACTTGATAGTTCCTGCCAACTGGTCCTTAAATTTTGTTAATACCTTAGCAGTTCCTAGCAAAATAGCTGTATGTCCATCATGACCACAAGCATGCATCACGCCCTCATTCTGTGATTTATAATCTGCCCCAGTAGCCTCTGTAATTGGTAAAGCATCCATATCTGCTCGAAGAGCAATTGTTGGCCCAGATCCAACTTGTAAGGTTGCTACTACTCCTGTTTTTGCTACCTGTTCAATTTCTAAATCTAATTTAGTTAAATAATCAATCACTCGCTGAGAAGTTCTATCTTCAGAAAAACCTAATTCAGGATACTGATGCAGGTCTCTTCTAATCCCAATTAATTCTTCTTCAATACTTTTAATAAAATCAATTATTTTTTTCATTAGCAACCACTTCCTCAGCAGAAATTTCACCTCTAAAATAAGAAATACTTTTAGCTAAATAGATTAACTAAAAGTATTTCTATCAAAATTCTACTAATCCCAAACTAATTTTTAAAGACTTATCCACTTCTTCTACTATTTCCTCTTTCAAATGAGCAATTCTTCTTTTAAGTCTCTTTTTATCAATAGTCCTAATCTGTTCCAACAAAATAACCGAATCCCTATCTAAACTAGACGTATCAGCATTAATCTCTACATGAGTTGGTAATTTAGCCTTATCAATCTTAGAAGTTATTGCTGCTACAATAACTGTTGGACTATACTTATTACCAATATCATTTTGAATTATTAAAACCGGTCTAATTCCACCTTGCTCTGATCCAACTACTGGATTCAAATCCGCATAAAAAACATCACCACGTTTTACTACCACTTTTAATCACACTCCGCTAATCTGTCCTCATAATTAAAAAAACTTTTATTTTCTGATTTAAAATATTTTCTAGACAATTTCAAATTCAAATCACCCATTTTTAAATATCCACTCTTCAATTTCTGACTAAAATTTTCATCTCTATTTCTTATAAGATGAGGGCTTAAAATTTCATTAATAAAATCAGAACATTCTTGGTCTCTTTCACGAGCAATCCCTTTTAGTTCCTGTACCATATCATTTGTAAAAGATACAACTGGCTTCTTTAAATCTGTCAAGCTAAACCCCTCCTAGCCTGATAACTATAATCCACTATAGTATATGTTACACCTACTTTACTTGTGCATATAATTTATGTATTTAATTTATTAATATTTTATTACCAATCTAACTCAAAATATACATTAGTAATAAAAAAGAGACGCTTCAAACGCCCCTTCTACTGTATTTGCTGATAAGCTTCTTTATCAGCAGCTAATCCTTCTTGAGCTAACTTCAAATTTAAATCCGCCATCTGTGAATATCCCTTTTTTAATTCTTCCCGCAGCTCTTGTTTAGACTTATTTAACTTAAAGCTATTACTTAGGTTTTCTTCTGCTAGTTGGCCCCCAGCCATATTATTATCACCTCAGGAAGTAGAATTTATTTTATCACTTTCACTTCAAGAAAACTCCACCTGAATCTTGTTTCTAATTTAGGTGGGATTATTGACAATATAATATTTAAGTTTATCTTTTTCATAGCTATATATTTAGTATACCACATATTCATCTCAAATTAAAGCAAAAATTACCTCAAGTCTATTTGACTTATTCCTGGGCAAAAACCCACACGATTCCTATAAAATAAAACTTCTATATCTGCCAATCAAACTAAGGTTACAAACTATAATAAAAACCATTATTTTTAATATAAGAGAGTAAAGCACTATACATTTCATGTCCTTTTATTGTATCAGAATCACCAATTATAATCAACTTTTTCTTGGCCCTAGTTAGTGATACATTTAACCTCCTAATATCTCTTAAAAATCCTATATCCTGGCGATTATTATTCCTAACCAAAGATAAAATAACTACTTCTTTTTCTCGACCTTGGAATCCATCTACTGTATTAACCTCTACATTTTCTTTGCTTAGTCTTTGAATTAAATCAACTTGGGCTCTATAAGGAGTAATTACGGCCACTTGATTTAATTCAAGTCCCGTTCTACTAATCTGTTCAATAAATTCAGTTACCAACTCTGCTTCCAACTGATTGTGTACTGACGTAGTTTCTCGCGGTGAATACTCAGCAACATTCATACCACAAGTATCAAGAAAAGATATAGCTTTTTTGCTACTTAAAACCTGTTCTTCTGGTGCATTACCACTAGGTAAATCAATTCCTAAATCTTGTAACGTCCAACTTTGCACCTGCTTAGCTGCTTCTAGTTGACCTGCATAAAAATTATTATTAGAAAAAGACATTATAGTTTCGTTCATTCTATATTGTTTTGTTAATACCTCTTTTATATCTGAACCATGAACTTCCAGTAATCTCTCAAATAAGCTTTTCGACAATCCTTTTTTCTTAGCTCTTTCATTTAGAATTGTCGGCGGAAGTTGCTTATGATCTCCTGCTAAAATAAATTTATCCCCGTTAGTTATTGGAATCAAAGCTGATGGTTCAGTAGCTTGAGTAGCTTCATCAATCACAACTAAATCAAATTCTTTTTCAGTTAATATTTCTGACCCAGCTGTAGAATTAGTAGCACAGACTACATCCGCTCTATTAATTAGCTCTTCTATAGCTTCATCTTCTAATTTATTAAATTCTTCAAATAATTGCTCAATTCGCTCCTGCAATTTAATCCACTCTGCCATTTCTTCTATCTTTTCTGCCGAAACTCCTCTACTAGACTGTCCTTCTTCAGCTAATTCTTTAATTTGTTGGTTGTCCATTCCTCTTCTCCAGCGTCCACTCGGATGAGTATATTCGTCTTGTTCATCTAATAATTGATAAGCTTCTTTCCTTAACTTAATTGCCTTTTGATATTTAGGATGATCCTCAATTTGATAATCTAAACTATATTTTCGCAACAGAGGATTAACCCTTACTGGATGACCCACTCTAATAACTTCTACATCAAGGTTTACTAATCTTTCTACTATATTATCAACAGCAGTATTAGAATCAGCTGTAGCTAGTATTCTTTCTTCGCTTTGAATTCCTTGTTGTAAAATTTCAATAATTGTCGTTGTTTTCCCCGTCCCTGGTGGTCCATGAATTAAAAAGAAATCATCTGCTGCCAAAGCAGATTCAACAGCTTCTTGTTGAGTCTGATTCAACTGTGAATTATAAAAATCTAAATCAGGCTGCTCAGAAAAACTCAATTCAGAAAAACCTAATAATTTATCTTTTAATTCTGCCAATCTACCTGTAGCATCTCTAATTTTAGCTAAAGCATCTAACATACGTTGAAAAGTAATGTCATTGACATATAAATCCATTCGCAAGCCTGTCCCCAACAGAAAATCATCAACTTGATTATCAAAAGCAATTGTAAGCGAATAATTGCTTTGCTCTACTACTGTCCCAGTAGGGTTATTATCACTTAAGGGGCTATTTTGGCTTAACATCACCAAGTCTCCGACACTAATTTCATTATCAGGAAGTTTCTCTCCTTGTTGCTGGCGCATAAATTTAACTAAGAATTTACCAGCTAAACCTTGCCCTTCATCACGTCCTCTTAGACGTAAGATTGCTCGCCCCTTTTTTTCTCGTTCAGCACCTGATAACTGTTTTATTTCTCGTTCATGCCGTTTCATTTCTTCCTCTCGCTCTAATTGCAGCAGTTCTTCATATTTTTCTAAATAGTTTTCAACTTCCTTTATCTTTTCCCTAAATTGATTATCTAATTCAACAGCTACCTTGATTCCTGATATTTGATTCTTATCCATCACTTGTATAACTTTATTAGCAACTTCTTCAGCAACTTCTACAATTGCAACTTTATTTTTAAAATCTATTTTACCAATTTTATTCCCACTAATCTCTACTTCATTAGTTAATGCTCCCACAATATCTCCTGGACCAATATGATCTTTTAATCCATCAATAATTATTTCAGTCATCACAATTACCTCCTACAGCAACTAAATCTATGTATTAAAGTTGAAATCACACCGCTGAGCAGGGTGTGATTTCAATAATTGAGTATAGCAAAAATAGCAAAGTTAGTCAAAACAGAATATATTATTCACTCATATATTTAACTATATCGGCCCTACTTACAATACCTACCATTTCCCCATCTTCCATGACTGGCAAACGGTTAATGTGCTCATCAGTTATAACTGTTGCCATATCTTCCACAGTAGTTTCAGGGCTAATTGTAACTACATTTTCAGTCATTATATCTTTGATTTTAACGGCTGCTACTTTTTTAAGATCTTCTTCAAACTTATCAAAACTTTCTAAATAAAAAACACTATCTAAAAAATAAACATAATTAGGAAAATGTAACTTTTTATCATGGGCTACTAAATCTCCTTCACTAACAATCCCTACTAATTCACCATCTTCTACGACTGGAACTCCACTAATTCCTTCTTTGGTCAATACCTTTGCTACTTCCTTAACACTATCTTCTTTAGACACAGTCACAACATCAGTAGTCATAATTTCAGATGCTTTCATATTATCATCCCCCCATTAAGTTTGTAAATACTTTCAGCTAAATTTATCATTATTATCATAATACTACACTAAGTTGCAAATTATCATCTACTCACAAATAAATTGATAATTTAAAATGGAGAATGGAGAATTAAAATCATACAGTCAACTTAAAAATATAATAATCAAACATTATGACAAAGTTAAATTGGGGTAACCTAAATATTATAAAATTCTAATACTGTTAAATTTTAGATTTTAATTGTCCATTGCTTATTCTCAATTTTCAATTCTTTTAATCGCTGCTGGCAAATAATCAATCAAATCAGTTGGTAATAATGAATACTTAGTCAACTCTTCACTACCTAACTCTGCTGCTAAACCATGTAAATAAACTGCTATAATAGCAGAATCTTCAGCTGTTAATCCTTGTCCTAGTAAAGAAGTGATTAAACCAGTTAAAACATCTCCACTGCCCCCTGTAGCCAAAGCAGAATTTCCTGTCTGGTTAACATAGACCTTACCTTCAGGAGTTGCAATAACTGTCTTAGCCCCCTTCAAAACTAAAGTTACTCCATAGGCTAGAGCAAATTCTTGGGCTACCTCTAATCTATTTTTCTCAATTTCTACTATCGGTTGCCCAGTTAAGCGGCTCATCTCACCCGGATGAGGTGTTAATATAGTAGCTTCAGTTCTTGCTTTAAGAACTGTTAAATCATTAATAACATTTAATCCATCAGCATCTACAACTATTGGCTTTTCTAACTCAGCTAATAATTGATTGACAAGCACCTTAACCTCTTCTTCAGTTCCTAATCCCGGGCCAACTGCTAATACATCTCTACTACTCATCAAATCATTGACCTGTTCTAGAGCATCAACAGCTAAAGTCCCCGAATCTGTTTCAGCTAAGGGATATGTCATTGCTTCGGTCAACTTAACTTCTAGCGTAGAATTCAAACTTTGTGGCACTCCTACTGTTACTAGTCCTGCTCCCATTTTCAAACTAGACTGAGCTACTAAAAAAGCAGCACCAGTCATCCCAGTAGAACCAGCCACTAATAATAATTTGCCATAATCTCCTTTGTGACTCTTATCTACTCGAGCAGGAAATAGGCTAGCAACTAAATCAGAAGTAATTAAATTAGTAGTAATCTCTTGTTGTTCTATCACTTGCTGGGGAATTCCAATCTCAACAATTTTTAGTTGGCCCACAAATTCTGCTCCTGGATATAAAATTAAACCTAATTTAGGCAAGGCAAAAGTAATAGTCTGTTGCGCCTTGATTGCCACATCCCTAACTAACCCACTATCTGCTTCCACACCCGAAGGAATGTCAACAGATACTACACTAGTCCTAACTTGATTAACTAACTTTATAATAGCAGGGAATAAGCCTCTTAATTCACCTTTGATTCCTGTTCCTAAAAGAGCATCGACTAACAAATCTGCTCTTTGGAAATCAGATTGCAAGCTTTGCACTCCTTCTAATCTAGTTATCTCCTCTACTTGGTAACCTAGCTCCTCTAATATATTAAGATTAACTTTAGCATCACCAGTTAGTTGCTCTTTATCCCCCAGCAATATTGTTTTTACTTCAATTCCAGCTTGGGCCAATAATCTGCTAATTACAAATCCATCTCCGCCATTATTTCCTCTACCAGCTAGCACGAGCACTCTTTCTAAATCAGAATAATGGGCTAAAATTGATTCAGTCACTCTTCTACCAGCTTGTTCCATCAAAACTAAACCAGAAATCCCTACTTCTGTAATGGTATGGCGATCAATTTGGCCCATTTCACTGCCACTAACTAATTTAATAGTTATCACCCCCTAAAAACAGTTTACAGTTAATAATTTACAGTTGACAATTAAACACATAAAATCAAATTCAAAAACTAATTAATAGTTAACATAGTTTTGAATTTAACTTTAAACTTTTAACCTTAAACTTTTAACTTTAAACTCTCAACTGTAAACTGAATTTACTATCGTCCCTACGAGTCTTAGAAAAATAAGACTCTTCGTGTAGTCCTAGTTACATTATCTATTGCTAAAGCAACTAGGCAATTTGGATACTTTATTTTATTGCTTGGTTGCTTTCTATCAATTAGATTGCTATTGCATCAGCTGTAGCATAATCATGACAATGAGAAATACTAAGTAAAATTTCTGTTATTTCTTTTTCCTGAGCTATTTTTTTAGCTCCATTATAGAGCTTAACTTCTGGTTTTCCACTACTAGTAGAAATTATCTCCACATCTTGCCACTGAAAACCACTAAACCCAGTTCCTAAAGCTTTGACTACTGCCTCTTTAGCAGCAAATCTTCCAGCAAAGTTGGCCCAGGGTTTTTTATATTGTTCACAGTAAGCAACTTCTTTATCAGTAAAAAATCTAGTCTTAAACCTCTCTCTCTTTTGAATTGCTCTTTCAATCCGCTTTATTTCTATAATATCAGTTCCAAGACCTTTCATCTGAAATCCGGCAATCACCTCTATTTAAAATTAAATCATGATGATCTGCCTAAACTCCTTTCTATCTTTCTAATAATAAAATCAACTTTAGGACAAACTAAACATACATTCTTTAAATCAAGATTATAATACTATTATCTACTTCTAAATATAATATTCTATAAATTACTTTTTTCTCCTTTTTAATATTAATCTTAATTGTCAATTATTTAACTGAATCAAAACGTGAAACTCCTTATAAAATTAATAATTTTAAATAAAAGCAGGAATTATTATTATTATGTATAAATATATGACTTGCAATTCAAAATATATAGGAGGTTATTAAATGACTAGTTTAAAAGGAACTAAAACAGAAGAAAATTTATTAAAATCTTTTGCAGGAGAATCTCAAGCCCGAAACAGATATTCTTTCTTTGCTTCACAGGCAAGAAAAGAAGGGTATGAACAGATTGCTGAAATTTTTGAAGAGACTGCCCGCAATGAAAGAGAACATGCTAAGCGGTTCTTTAAATTTCTTGAAGGTGGCATGACAGAAATTAACGCTACTTATCCAGCCGGAGTAATTGGTACTACAGCTGAAAATCTAAAAGCAGGTGCTGAAGGAGAAAATGAAGAGCATACTGATTTATATCCTTCTTTTGCTGAAACTGCTGAAAAAGAAGGATTTCCTGAAATTGCTCATGTCTTTAGAGAAGTTGCAGAAGTAGAGGAAGAACATGAAGCTAGATATTTAACTTTATTAGCCAACTTAGAAAATGATGAAGTCTTTAGTAGAGATGAAGATGTCCGTTGGAAATGTGGTAACTGTGGTTATGTTCATGAGGGAACAGATGCTCCAGAAAAATGTCCCGCTTGTGCTCATCCGAAAAGTCACTTCCGATTAAAAGAAGAAAATTATTAATAGATAAACAAAGCCCTTTTAGTGAGTAACTCACTAAAAGGGCTTTGTACTTTTAAAAATATATTATTCCCATCTCTTTTTAAATATATTCTTTATATATTTATTATTTTCATTTCGATAAATATGAAAATCAGAATCAATAGTTATAATATTATTTATATTTTCCTTTTCTAATATAACAATCAAAGTTGCATCAGCTAAATCCACGGGGACATCTTGGTATTGTCTGAACAACTTAACAATTCTTGCTACAGCATTTTGGGACAAGTTTATTACTTCTAATCCTCCTCTTTCTATAAACTTCAAAAAATTCATCTGGCAATTAGGATTAGCACCTAACATATGCATTACTTCTGTAACTACGGGCCAAGTAGTATATAAATATCCTTCATAGTCTTTTAAAAAACATTTTATTTCTTCATGAAACTTGTCATCTTTATTAAATAAAGCAATCAATGGCCCCGCATCAATTATTGAATTTTTCATTTGTTTTGTCACCTACTTTTTCTTTATAATCACTAGAAGTTTCAGCATCTCCAGTACCAGCTGCATCAAAAAGATCAGCTCCTAAATCATAAGGGTTAATCTTTTTTTCTTTCTGTTCTATATAATTTTCTAAAGCATTAGTTACTATATCAGTTTTAGTTACTTTTTCTAATTCGGCTAAATGATTTAACTTTTCTTCTAAATCATTAGGTAATCTAACACTCAACATAATTATCACCTCTTTTAATTTTGTAATACATATTGTATCACAAATTGATTTAGATTACAACTAACTACTAGTTTTTACTAATTTAAAATAATAAATTTACATAACTTTAACATATCTCTACAGGTTTTTTTCAACTAATCACGAATTTATATATTAGAACACTTATAATCTCACATACCTAACTTTAAATTATAGAAAGGAATGATAAGAATGAGTAAAGCTAAAGTCTTATTTATCTGTACTGGCAATTCAGCCCGCAGTCAAATGGCTGAAGCATTTCTAAGAGAGTATGATTCAGATAATTTTGAAGCATACAG
>JBNJDB010000046.1:0-13908 GCA_051744465.1 Bacillota bacterium
TTAATTTCTCATTATTTTACATTTTTGTCGAATAAACTCGATTTTGATGTCGAATTATGTCACCCGCGCAAACTGCGATTTGAGCCCAGTGATAGCAAGAAATTAGAGAGGTGCAGTATCAATAAGTATAATTCCATTTAAGGAGTTGAAACCTCTATACTTGTTTCCATCACCCTGCAAGATAATTGGTATCAATAAGTATAATTCCATTTAAGGAGTTGAAACCTAAAAGACATAGGTTTAACAACTAAAAGGTATTCTGCGTATCAATAAGTATAATTCCATTTAAGGAGTTGAAACACTTCCAGATCCTACACATGGATCAATTACAGTTTCAGTATCAATAAGTATAATTCCATTTAAGGAGTTGAAACCAAGTCCAAGGATGAGTGCCAAAAGTATCTTCGGCAGGGTATCAATAAGTATAATTCCATTTAAGGAGTTGAAACTCTTGATTCTACTTTTTCAATGGCGTTGTTAACCATAACGGTATCAATAAGTATAATTCCATTTAAGGAGTTGAAACTAACATCATTACCAACCTCCATTATTTTTTATTTTTTGTATCAATAAGTATAATTCCATTTAAGGAGTTGAAACTATTAAGCAGTCTGCTCAAAGAAGTTTTGACAAGGGTATCAATAAGTATAATTCCATTTAAGGAGTTGAAACTATCTCTCGTGTGACTGAACAGTTTCTAAATTAATTTTTAATTTCCAAAGGGGTGATCTAATGCCAACAGTTTATATCACTCGTGGAACAAGAATAAGTAAGACTAGAAAAAGATTAATAGTAACCAAAGATGAAGATAAAATAGCTGATCTCCCTTTGATTAATGTAGATCAAGTGGTTGTATTTGGAAATATTAGTATAACGGGAGCTATAATTCAATCTTTACTGCAAGAAAATATTCCTATTACCTATTTATCATATTATGGGAAATATCGCGGACGGCTGACTCCTAAAATTTCCTCTAATTCTACTCTGAGGTTAAAACAGTTTGAAGCCTATAAAGATGAAAAAATTTCTCTTGAACTAAGTAAGCAGATAGCTGTGGCTAAAATTTTTAATATGAGGACTTTTTTAATGAAAAGTACTAGTGGAGCAAGATCGGAAAATGCTCAAAAATCAGTTGACCAAATGAAAAACATACTTGATAAGCTCAATACTGCTGCTAATAAAGATAGTTTGCGTGGTTATGAGGGGACAAGTGCAAAATATTATTTTGGTGTTTTTGATGAAATTATAGATGATGAATTTGAATTCAATGGTAGAAATAGGCAACCGCCTCGTGATCCAGTTAATTCATTACTTAGTTTTGGATATACCTTACTATTAAATGACATGATGACTGCTATTAATGTAGTCGGTTTAGATCCCTATATTGGGTTCTTTCATTCTGTAGAACAGGGGAAGCCTACTTTGGCTTTGGATTTAATAGAAGAATTTAGACAGGTGATTATTGATGCAGTAGTTAAATCTGTGATTAATAAGAGAATGATTAAACAAGAGCACTTTGATATTGATGAGGATAAAGTGTTGATTAGTGATGAGGGGAGAAAAATATTTTTAGAACAATATGAAGAAAGAATGGGCACTAAATTAAGTCATTCACAGCGTGAAGAAAGTGTAACTTGGCGTAAAGCAATGGAATTACAAGTAGGTTTAATAAAAGAAATCATTACTGGTCAGCGAGAAGAATATCAAGCAGTAAAAGTTCGTTGAATCAAGTTTGTAGTGCAATACGAAAATATCAAATTTGATTTTTATAACTATAATATGTAAGCTTTTATTCTATATTATACTTTTATACAGTATGATAATAATTTAGCAGTCTATTATCACTGCGAACAGATAATGAATAAAATGTTGTAGCAGGATAATGTTTCTCAAGAAGAGAGATTTCAATTTGATTTAAGAATTAACTATGGATTAGTTAACCTTCGTTTTCCTGTGACCTGGTATATTCCTAGTATAGTTAATTGCTTATTTGAACTACTAGAGACTGAATTACCGATTGTTAATTTTGTAGATAATTTGTATCAAGTAGGCACAGAAAGAATTGAATATGTGATTAATTTACCTCGGTTTTTGTATTTATTATTTACTACAGAAGAAAAAACAAAAATTGTATTAACTGAAATCCAAAGATTGAAATATAAAAACCAACACCTATTAAACCTATTGCTGCGTGAATTAAATCATCTTTATTTTGAATTTATTAACGAAACAGAAAATGATAATGATTTGGTAGATAGAGTGTGGGTTGAAATTTATTTTTTAATTGAATTGGTAAAAGAATGGAATTGCCGGGGACTATCAATAAAGATTTAGCTTCTATTATTATTAATACCTTTGATTTTTTATTGGTTTCGTGGAAAACAGGATATAGTTTTTAATAAATATTACAATAAGATTTTTGTTGCTGCAGATAAAAAATATAATTATCAATTTTCACACCTAAATTATTAGGTGTGATTTTTGTTATTCAGTTGAATTTTGCTTTAGTAGATGAATTAGATTTTTTAACCTCTTGGGGTAATACCGAAGAGGTTTTTTATATAAAAAAGCCCTCCGTGAGCGATAGTTGTCATGGCGGAAGATATAATATAAACAATAATTGATTGATAAAAAACTTAATGGGGAGATAAATTAATTTGAAATACAAGAGTAAACCTTGGGAATATTGTATTTTTATGGAGGTTTTTATGTTTTTGAAGGATTTTTACCATAAACTAAGAAATAAATATAAGGAGATGTCAAATATGTACTTATTGTTTACTGTAAGAAAGGAGGTATTTGTTGCTTATAGAGATATTGTTATGAAGTTTTGATTTATTTTAGGAAGGAGGGTATTTAATAATAATGGAGCAACGAGAAATTTATTTAACTGCATTATTAAATCCAATTAGGCAATTTATCGAAAATAAAACAAATGAAAATTTTAGTGAAGTGTTGACTATTGTTAACGAAGACTCAAAATCTTGTTTAAATTTTTCTAATTCAATCATAGAGTTTTTTGATTCAGGATTAGAAGCTGAGAATGAGTTAAAGGTTATTATCGAAGCAGCTCAGAAGTTAGTTACAACAGGTAATTCAACTAAAAGCGATTTTGATAATGACTTACCTTTTCAAGCAGTTTTTGCTAATTTATTTGATAGCAATAAAAATAGTTTTTATCAGCCTCAACCTTTAGATTTAGAATCTATTTTCCCTGTTACTGAAGAAGAAGTAGATTTCAATTGGGGAGATATGGTTTCTCAGTTTAAAGATAATTTAATGGAAATTAATGAATATGAACAGCTTTATTATTTACTACAAAAATACTTTTGGGGGGTTAGCAATCAATTAGGAGAGAAAAACTCGATATTTGATTATGCTAAAGCTCAAGCAGCTATTGCTGTTTCTTTATTTGGACAATATCAATCTGGAGAGGTTAAACTATCAGAATTAGAGATTATTTCTAATGTAGATAAGGAACAATTTTTATTACTATGTGCAGATGTTTCTGGAATTCAAGACTTTATCTTCAATGTTTCATCAAAAGGTGCAGCTAAAAGTCTTAAAGGACGATCAGTTTATGTGGGATTAATTTCAGAAATAATTGCTCAGTATACTTTAGATGAATTAGGATTAAACGAAGCAAATTTATTGTATAATGGTGGGGGTAATTTTTATATTTTAGCTCCTGCTAGTAAAAAAGAGCAAGTCAAAGAAGTAAGGAAAGAAATTTTAGATAAATTATTGCTTGCTCATGATGGTCAACTTTATTTTGCTATTGATAGTATTACTTTTAATCCGCAAAGGTTTACAGACTTCAGTGGATTATGGAATCAGGTGCGCAGCAAAGTTGAAAAATTGAAACAGAAAAGGTGGAGTGAATTAGGTTTAGAAGATAACTTCACTAAAATTTTTGGGCCATTAGATGAAGGTACAGGAGAAAATGATAATTGTACTGTCTGCGGAGTTGCTAATTCTCAACGTGATGTTAAGACTCAACATAGTCATAAAGAAGAAGTTGGAGCAGAGGAAGAATTAAGGTTATGTACTTTATGTGAAAGTTTTATGGATTTAACTGATCAATTGAAAAGAGCTGCTTATTATTATTTAACAAGTGAAAGTTCACCAGATGAAGTTAATACCTATAATGATATTTTTAATTTATTTGGCTATAATGTAGAACTATCTACTAAAGCACCTGCTGAAAATCATCGTGGACGAGTGTATAAACTTAATCAAACAGATATAGTAAATGATTACTGTACTGGTTATAAATTTGAAGCTTATAATCTGCCAATGAATGATTATCAGCAACTCACTTTTCAAGATTTAGCAGCGAAAAGTCCTAAGTTTCAATCTGAGTCTGATGATTATGGGCTAGGGGACAAAAAGTTAGGATTGTTGAAGTTAGATATTGATAATTTAGGTGCTATTTTTAGTGAAGGAATAGCTGGGAATAAATCTATTACAAGAGTTACTGCTTTAAGTAGAATGCTGAGTTTTTACTTTAAAGGTTACATTAATTATTTGATTAATAATGGAAGTTATCAAGGACAAACTGGGGGATATCAAGATAAAATTTATGTTGTTTTCTCTGGTGGAGATGACACCTTTATTGTTGGAGCTTGGAATGCTGTATTTTCTTTTGCTAAAGATTTTTATGATAGTTTTAGGGAATATACTAGTTATCATAAAGATGTTACTTTTTCTGCAGGATTAGGGGTTTATCGCCCCGGATATCCGATTATTAGAGCAGCTGATTTAACTGAAGATGCTTTAGATGAAGCCAAAGGTTATACTTATGAAGGAGAAAAAGTTCCTTCTAAAAACAAAATCAGTTTGTTCGGGGAAATATTCAATTGGGAAGAATTTGAAAAAATTGCTGAAATAAAAGATTTCTTAGTAAAATTAATTGTTGATAAAGGGGAAAGTAGAGCTGTTTTACATAAAGTTCGAAAAAGCACCTTAGGATTTGAGAAGATTTTAGACGAGTCTACTCAGCAGAATATTAAAAATCTAAGATTTTGGCGTTTAGCTTACTATTTGCGTGATATTGAAGATGAAGATGCAGAAAAATTAATTGAATATTATCGAGAAATTGTGCTGCATAATCTAATGAAGAAAAATAAGAATGAAAAAATTAATAATATTATGATTATTCCTGCTGCTGTCAGATGGGCAGAACTAGCAACTAAAGAAGTTAAATTAGAGGAGGTAAAGCATAATGAGTGATAAAATAAAGGGGAGAGTTAAGTTTTATAATTCAAGCGAAGGTTATGGATTTATTGAACGAGAAGATGGGAAAAAAGATGTTCATATGGGTTCAGATAGTTTTTCAGGTAAAGCACCTTCAGACGGTGATCCTGTTGAATTCGAAGTTAAAAATACGGGAAAGGGTACACATGCTGTAAATGTAAAAGTAGTAGAAGATGAAGTTGTTAGTTTTTTAAAAGAGAATGTGCTGTGGTTAGAAGATGTAGAATATGATGAGTTCTGTGATACTACTTTAGAATATGCTGAGAAGTTAAAAGATGGTGGCATGACCACTTCAATGATTAGAAAGATTTATTCTCGAATTATGAATAGTGATACTGTTAGAGATATTAAGATATTAAGACCTCAGTTTGCTTATACAGCTGGAAGAAATGATGAATCAGGAGTTAAGAGTTTTATGAATTTGCTTGATAGTCTAGCTCGGAAAATGGAACAAGAAAATGAAACTCAATTGGAAAATTTCAAAACTTTTATGGAAGCAGTAGTAGCATATAGAAAATATGTGGGAAACGATAAATAATTCAGAAAGGGGTTAAAGAGATGAAATTACAGGGTAAATTATTTATAGAAGGAACGGTAAAAGCAGAAACAGGATTAGCAATTGGTGGTTCTAATACTGATGTAGTAATTGGTGGAATAGATAATAGTGTAATTAAAAATTCAAAGGGAGTTCCTTTTGTTCCAGGATCTTCTTTAAAAGGAAAAGTTAGAAGCTTGTTGGAAAAGAAAGCAGGTAAAAGTAAGGTGTGTAGTTGCGGAAAATGTGATATTTGTGCTATTTTCGGGGTAGGTGCGGGTAGCAAAGATAATGAAGTAGGTTCAACCAGACTATATGTTAGAGATTTGAAATTGAATCAAAGTATTAGAGAAAAAATGGAAGATAAAGAAGGGGACTTTTCTGAATTAGAATTAACATATACTGAAACTAAGACGGAAAATAGTATCAATCGTAAAACTTCTGAAGCTAGTAATCCACGTCAAACAGAACGAGTTCCAGCAGGTGCAAAATTTGATTTAAACATAGTTTATAATATTATGCAAGACCAAGATGTGCAGCGGTTTAGAGAATTGATGGTAGGATTAAGATTATTAGAAGATGATTATTTAGGTTCTAATGGGTCAAGGGGATATGGCAGAGTGAAATTTGAAGACTTTAATGTCAAACTCAAAACTGTAAAAGATTATGAAGGGGATAACAAACCTCAGACTGTTTATGAAGGAGAATTAGCAGATTTAGATTTTGCTGCGTTAAGGAATGATTTAACTAGTAGATTGGGAGCTGAATAAATATGAAAGGAATTAAATTTGAGATAGATAATCGGTCTAAATTTCATATTGGTGATGCTAACGGTAATTTGAAAGAATCTTTTGCTTCTGATCAATTGTTTTCAGCTATTATTAATAATTTAGCTTTATTGTATCCTCAGGAAGAGATTGAAGAAGGAATCAATATTTTTTCTGAAGGTAAATTATCTATTTCTTCTTTGTTTTATGGGTTAGATTTTGTAACGGAAGGGAGAAAAGAAAAGAGTTTATACTTTCTCCCTCGTCCGGAAGCTGTAATTAGAACTAAGGAAGGTACAGAAGCTGAGGTATGGCAGAGGAAAAAAATAAAAAAGATCACGTATTTATCTACTGCTGCTTATCAAGAATTACTGTCTAGTTGGAATGAAGAAGAACAAGTATTTAATTATAATTTATTAGAATTAGAGTTAATTGGAAATAAATTCGCCTGCACTACTGAAGAGTTAGAGGAATTAGGATTAAATAAGGAGCAAGTAAAAAATTTGAAATTTATTAAGAAAAATTCTAGACCTCGGTTATCGATTAATCGAGAAAATAGTAAATCCGAGGAACATTTTTATCAAAATAATATGGAAATTATTTATCAACAAGCAGGTAAATATCAAATTCAACCGTTTATGTTCTTTATGTATCAAGGTGAATTACCTAAAGAATTATTGGCAAGTTTTAGATTAATAGCTGAAGAAGGTATTGGAGGAAAAAGAAGTAGTGGTATGGGGTCTTTTAGTGAAGTGAAAGATATCTCTGAAAGTGAGTTTGAGGCATTATCTCCTACGGGGGATTATTATGTTAATTTATCAGTGTTATTTCCTAGGAAAGATGAAGTGAAGCAAATATTGAGTTATGATTTAGCTGAAAGAAGAGGGTATATTTATTCTCGGACTCAAGGTGGACAGCCTTATCGCAAAAAGAGTATTCGAGTAATGCAGGAAGGTAGTTTGACTAATGATAGAATCCAAGGTCAATTGGTTGATGTGACACCTGAACTTTTTGATCGTCATGAGGTTTTGGTTAATGGAACTAGCTTCTTAATTGGATTTGGGGGTGAGCAATAGTGCAATTAACTTTAAAAACTATTACTCCACTACATGTTGGTAGTGGAGAGAAATTATCGCCCTACAGTGATTACATTTATCACCAAGGCCAAGTTTATTATGTTGACCATAAAAAACTAGAAAATTACTTCTTTAAATTAGAAAATGCTCAAGAATTAATTGATGATTTTGTAGAAATTATTGGACGGCAAGCCGGTGGGAATAGTAAAGATAGGTATAAACTAAAGAAGTTTTTTGATAATAACAATTTGAATTTTAAGCAATTTACTAGTAAAGCAGTTTCTGCTACAGGGAAGATAAAAGGTGAAGAAATTCAACGAATTATGTTGACTGGGAATCGTCCTTATGTGCCGGGAAGCACGATCAAAGGGGCAGTGAGAACCGCCTTGTTGTATACTCATTTAAAAGAAGATGGGTATAACCTAAGTAAAATGAACAAAGGCTATATGGGAGAAGATGTATTTGGTCAATATGGAGATGACATATTAAAGTTTTTACATCTATCTGATTCTAATCCTTTGTCAGAAGATGATTTAGAAGTAGTCAAAACTTACCGAGTAGGAATAGAAAAAGGCGATACTAAGATTCCAATTACAAGAGAAGCGATTAATACTGGCAAAAGGGTAGAATTCAAACTGCAAAGTAAAGCTAAGAAAAATTATCATAATTTAAACCGCAAATTTGATTATCTTTATCAAGACGAAGCTAGTAATTCAAATCAGAGTGAAAAAGAAATACTAACCAGGATTAATGAGTGTTATATAGAACTTTTAGAACGAGAAATAAATGCTTTAGAAGATAATGCAGCAAGAGAATTTAGAAATATAATTAATTTATATCGTAGTTTGCAAAATCAAGCTTTAGAATTCAAAGAGAACAAACAAGGAGCGATAATGCGTTTAGGGGCTGGGAAAACTTATTTTGATAATACAGTAGCTAATTTATTTAGTCAAAGAGATTTGAGAGTGGTTAAAAAACGAGCTGGGTTTGGAACAGACACCCCGTTCCCTAAAACCCGAACTGCTATTAGTAGTGAAGAAGAAATCAAAAATGTTTTAGGTTGGGTTGCAGTGATGAAAGATGCTCAAGATAAAGTAAATGTGAGTGCGATAGATTCTTCAGATAAAGATAAAAATGATGCTAATAGCAGTAATGAAGAGAATAATTCTAGTAAACAGTATAAAAATTTAAAAGAATTTGTAACAAATAAATATAGTGCTAAGGCATTTAAAAATGCTGCTTTATTAAAAAGAAGTGGTAAGACTAAAAAATATAAAAAGTATGAGCAAGAATTTGAGACCTATAAAAAAATAAATCAATAATTCAAAATACCGGGCTAATTAAATTAGTCCGGTATTTTATAATCATAATTTTAGGAGTGACTAGATAATGTTATATAGTGTAATTGTTAGATTTAAAGCTTTAGAAAATATTACTTTTAAATATTATCCTGGTGAGAGTCTGCATGGTATGCTATTTCAGATATTAAGTGAACGAGATAAAGATAAGGCGGATGTTTTACATAATCAATATGAAACTAAACCATTTACGATTTCTCCAATTATTCCTTATCCTAAATGGAATGGCAGCAGAATGGAATTAAAATCTGATAAAGAGCACTTCTTTAGAATTACTTTTTTAGAAGAAAAATGGTATGTGCTATTTATGAGTTATTTTTTACATCATCATCGTGATTTACAGTTACAAGGTTCAAATATTGAAATAATTGAAGTCCTAACAAATTCTAAAGAAGATAAGAGGTGTAAATCGCTAGATTATCAAGAATTAATGGAACAAGCAGAAACACGGTCTAAAATAAAATTTAAAGTACATTCTACTACAACATTTAGAGTCGGAGACAGGCATATTATTTTTCCAGCACCAAATTATTTATTTCATAATTTATTAAACAAATGGCAGATGTTTGGAGATGAAGAATTATCATTAGAAGATAAAGATTTTGACAAAGTATATGTTTCGCGTTATGATCTACAATCTGCTATGGAGAAATTCAGAGATTATCCGATTAAAGGATTTAAAGGCAAGTGTGAATATGAGTTAGATAATACTTTGAGCAAACAGAAGAAGAAAGAAATAAATTTATTGTTTGATTTTGCATTTTATAGTGGGATTGGTTATAAGACTACTATGGGATTAGGACAGGTGGCAAGACAGAAAATATAAAATTAATTTCAATCTTATTATTACCCCATGACATATAGTTATCATTGCAGACAATATAATTTAATTAGAATAAAAAACAAAGGATAATAATTATTAATTTTTTAGGGAGGTGAAAATATGTTAGGAGGAATTTTAGAAGCAACAGTAGGAGGAGTAATGGTAGCAATTCCAGATCCAGCAACTACAGGAGCAGGCATAGGACTCTTAGTTGACGGAACAAATCGTATTGCCGAAGATATAGATGAAATATAATATTTTATTTAAAAAAGAGGGGGTGAAAGTATGATTATTAGTGATCCAGAAGAATTACCTGATTTAATAGGCGCAATATTGTATTAATAATGGTGATAATTATTAATTTTTTAGGGAGGTGAAAACATGTTAGGAGGAATTTTAGAAGCAACAGTAGGAGGAGTTTTAGTAGCAATTCCAGATCCAGCAACTACAGGAGCAGGTATAGGAATGATAACTGATGGAACACGTCGTGTAACGGAAGAATTAGATGAAATGTAATGCTTTTATTTTTAGAAAATCAAAACAGGAGGTGAAAATATGATTATTAATCCTGTGATTAATGGTGATCCTTTTAATTTTTTCAATTTGCCTATTTTATAATCTTTAATTATACGAGGAGGGGATAATATGTATTTTTATATATACAGTTTAGCTGCTAAACGGATAATATATTTAATTAAATCATTGCAATTGACTAAATCAGAGAGAACAAGAAAATTGTTTTTTGTGGTTTAGTCAATTGCTAGTTGCAATAAATTAATTTTATTTCAAAAGTGGGACTGAAATAGTGCTTATAAAAGAGATTATAAATATTTATAAAAAATGAAAGGTGGATTAAGTATATGGCATCTAAATTTATAAGTGTATTAGGTAAAAACCAATATGATGAATGTGATTATGGATTGGATAGAAAGTTTAATTATAGCCAAGAAGCAATAATTAGAAAGCATGAAGATGAAATATCAGAAGTAGTTATTTTTGCGACTTCTGAAGCTAGAAAAAATAATTGGGAGGGGCAAAATTTATTAGATGAACCTGCTTTGAAATTAATTTTAAAGCAGATGCAAGCGGAAGGGTTTGATTTTGAAATTGATTTCAAAGAAATTCCAAATGGGTATTCTGAAAATGAAATTTGGGATATATTCGATAAATTTGTTGAAAAAATTAATGAAGGAGATAATATATTTTTAGATATTACTCATGGGTTTAGGTACCAACCAATGTTAATTATGAGTATTCTTAATTATACTAAAGTTCTTAAAAATATAAATATAGAAAAAATTGAATATGGTCTTTATAATGGAGAAGATTCTAAAATTTTAGATTTAACATCATTAAATTATTTAAATGAATGGGTTGTTGCAACTGATAGTTTTCTTACAACAGGAAGTATTAGAAAGATAGAAAAGCTTTCTGAAGATGAAATAAAAAAAGTTTTAGCTAAGACTAAAGGAAAGGATAAATTTTTTAAAAATTTAAGAGCTTTAGTTAATAAATTAAAGGAATTTAATTTAAAATTAAAAACATGTCGGGGTAAAGAATTACATGAAGCGATATTAAATGTTTTAAAAGAATTAGATAAATTTGGTTCTAATCCTGATACTGACAATAAAAAGATTTTACCTTTTATAAAATTAATTGATAAAATAAAAGATAAATTTTCATATTTTTCGAGTGAAAACGGGGAAGAAAAAAAGAATTATCTCAAAGCTTTAAAATGGTGTTCAGACCATAATTTAATTCAACAGGGATTAACAATATTAACTGAAAATATAATAACTATTGTAGCTGATGAAATTAATCAAGATTATTATAACCAAGAAGTTCGTGAAGATGTAGCACAAGCTTTAAATTATGCGCATAAAAAATTCTTGGCCTCCCAAAAAGGTTATAAAACACCTTCTAAGAAAAATTTAGATATAATAGATCAAAATATTTTTAACAAAGCATTAGATTTTGTTAAAACAGATTATGAAGAAATATTTAAATTGTTTGACCGCATTGGTGATTCCAGAAATGACATTAATCATTTTGGGTTTAGAAAAAGTAGTTCAGGAGCTATTCAATTAAGAAATAAATTGGAAAAACATATTAATGAAATAGAAAATTTAATAACTTAAAAAGAACTTGATTTTTATTAGTTTTGAAAAATTTATAGTTTTTAATTATATAATTATACAAGGAGGATTGTTAAATGGCAAAAGTATTAGTTTCACCATTAGGAGCCGGACCAATAGATGAAACAGTTTCAGATAGAGATTATTATGAGGCAAAATATAGATTTAAGAATGGAACTGAATATGAAACTCCGTTTCTATCAGCAGCTTTAGCACAAAATTTTCAAATTGATAAGATCTTTATTATAGGAACTTGCCGCTCAATGTGGGAAAAAGTTTATGAATATTTTGGAGTTAGAAGCAATTGTAATTTTGATAAAGATTATTGGATTAATTTAGCAGATAAAGTATCAGATTCTGGAATTCATACCAATAAGCTTAATGAAGAATATTTAACAGAAGTAAATAAAGTTATTGATAGTTATTTAGCAGAGAAAAATGATAATGATGTAGGTGGTTCTTATTGCACTTTAATTGATTATGGAGTAAATGAAGAGCAACTTTGGGGTAATTTTGATGTATTTATGAAACTTAGTGAGAAATTAAAAGATGGTGATCAAATTTATTTAGATATTACTCATTCCTTTCGGTCTATCCCCTTATTTATGTATTTGATGATGGATTTCATTCAAAATTTAAATAATAAAAATATTGAATTAGTAGGCTTATATTATGGTATGTTAGATGTGAATATGGAATTAGGATATACTCCTGTAGTAAATTTGCAGTCTTTATTTGAAATTTCTAAATGGATAAGAGGAGTTTATGATTTTACTAGCTATGGTAATGGGTATTTGATTTCTAATTTAATCAATGATGAAGAAATAGCAAAACGAATTACTAATGTATCAGAATTAGTTAATATTAATTATTTAGTAAACTTAAAAAAGCAAATTACTAAATTAAAAGAATCATTAGAATTAGATAAATTAAAAGAAACAAAGGTTTTAAATTATGTGTTACCGCAAATAAAACAATTTTTAGCTAGGTTTGAAGAAGTAAATGCAAATCATAAATTCCAACTCAAAATAGCTAAATGGTACTTTGATAATAAAAGATATGCTAATGGATATATTTGTTTGGTTGAATCTATATTTACTTTTTTGTGTGAAATTTATGATTTAGACAGTAATAAGATTAACAATAGAAAATTAGTTCGTTCCTTACTTGCTTCAAGAGATATAGGTATAAAATATTGTCGTCTTAGATATTTAATAAATTTAAGAGAAATTTATCGTAAAACCAATAATGTACGAAGGAATGTAGCTCATGCTGCTTTAGTAGGTAATAAGCGAAACTTTGATTGTGATATCGATAATACTGAGCTTTATTATAATAAAATAGAAAAGTTGTTTTCTGACAAGAAGTTTGAACAATTGCCGACTGAAATTAGCATTAAAGAGATGAAAAATTATAAAAAATGAATTTGAAAGGAGAAAATATGGAGAATTTATTTTTATTATTTTCACATCAATTAACTGAGTCACAAAAGAAAGATGCTAAGAAAAATTTAGGGATAAATAATTTTCACTATTTGCCTGAAGAACTGCAACAAAGATGGTCAAATATACCTGCCAATATAGAAAAAATTGCTGAATTACTAGAGCCGTTCCAGAAGTGGCTAAATGAAAATTCTGTGAAGAATGATTATGTTTTGATTCAAGGTGATTTTGGAGCAGTGTTTATTATGGTTCAATGGGCAGTTGCTAATGATTTAATACCTATTTACTCTACTACTATACGTGATACTAAAGAAAAAAATAGTGGTGATGAAATAAAAATAAAGAAGAAATTCAAACATGTGTTATTTAGAGAGTATGAAATCATTTAATGAATTTTGATGAATAATAATTTTTCAAAAGGAGAGATTTTAATTATGGATGAAAGATCACAAAATAAATTAGCTAGAATCATGAGTGTGGCAAGAGCAATTCGAGAAAAAGAAGCAGTAAATCGTG
>JBNJDB010000047.1:0-13852 GCA_051744465.1 Bacillota bacterium
TAACTAATTTAATAATCCTTAATTATGTTGATAAAGTATTATTTGAATTTAAACTTGAATTTTATCTTTGCTTTTATCCTTTTAACTTTAAACTTTAAACTATTTTGAACTTTAATTGCCAATTTTCCATTCTCAATTCTCAATTTATAGTATTCTACACTCCAACACCAATATCCTTTTATGCAATTTTGCTTATAATTACAAATAATTGGTCATTATTATAGGCTTAGATATTAGAATACCACACTTAATTATATCATAAATGCTCTATTTTTCAATATAATTAAAGCTGAGATGTCTGATTTATGAAAAAATCCTGGATAATAGTAATATTTTGTAGAATTAATTGTTCTAAATAATCTTTTAGCTTTTGTTTATCCTTCTTTTCTAGATCTAGATCAGCAACTAATTCAGCAATTACTTCCTTAATCTTAATTCGCTTTCGTTGCTTACTAGAACTTTTATAAGTTTCTAATAACTCTTTAACATCTTCTTTTATTGCTTCTAACTCAATCTCTCCTTCACTTGCTAAATCACTTAGTTTCTTAGCTAAATTATCATAGATTTTTTCTAGTTGCCCAAAGCTTATCGGAATATCATTACTTCTAATTACAACCCGATAACTAAACAATTGACAACCAAGTAAAATAATTGCTGGTTGGGCATTAACAAGCTCAATCTCTCTTTTATCTAATAGTTGTTCCAAATCTTCTAATTCTTGTTTACTATAAACTTCTCCAGTTAATTTTTGTGATAGATTCACTATGCTATTTTGCTGATTCTTGCCCAATAATTTATCTAACCAATTCAACATTTTACCACCACCTTAGGAATTTTTTCTATTTTTATCTAGATTACTACTATTTTATTAATAATATAATATTTTAACTTAAAAAACAAGGAATTATTACTAGTTAGTAGCGGTTTGTTAAAAAAATATCTTTTAGCAAACAAAAAATCTACATCGGTAGAGATGTAGATTACATTTGATTATTTAATTGTCTGTTCCTTCAGCCCACCACTCACTTACAAAAGCTAAAAAGACTCCAATCATTAGTGCTAATATTCCAGCAATTGCTATATTTAATCGCTTATTAGGTTTGATCGGATTATTGTTTTCCAACGGTGGATTAATCACCTTAACAGCAATCATATTATCTATTTCCCGTAACAAATTATTCTTTTCTTGCACTAAAGATGTTTTTAATTCTTTCAATTGACTTAGCCTGTTAGCAAAATCATTATTCAAAATTAATTTATCTACAGTAGATAATGAACTATCCGCCATAGCTTGAAAATCATTTTGCCTCGTCTTCAGTTCAGATTTGATACTAGCTAGTTCAGATTTAACTTCTGTTAATTCAGCTTTCCGTTGTTTCAAGCGTTTTTTAAATTGCTGATCACTATCTGTTTTGACCAACTCAATCACTTGTTGTAGGGCCAACTTCGCTTTTTGGGCATCAGTTGCCTTAAATGTTAAATTAATTATATCTTCTTCAGACTCAACCTCTAATTTACTTTCTACCATCTGCTTTAGATTACCCTGCTTTGCCTTTAAATTAAGTTCTTGATTAATCTGGCGCCAATAAGAACTACTCTGTAAAACCTCTACAACAAAGTTAGTTTCTGAATAATTCCCACTATCAGTCCCTAATTTAATCTGAGCTGTTGCCTGATAAACTGGCTGAGCAATCAGATAACTATAAATTCCACTACTTATAATTGCAATTAATAAAATTCCTACAACTAACTTCCACTTATCTGCTAATACTCGCAGATATTCTCTTAAATCAATTTCTACGTAATCCTCTTGTACTCTATTCTCCATTGTTGCCTCCTAAGTAATATAAAATTATTGCCATTGTTAATTTTATATTATTAGAAGAAATTTGTCAATTTAGCTCAAAAAATAAAGCTAAGAGCCAATCAGAAACTGATTGACCCTTAGGAGACTATACTTCAATTAGCTATTCTTTTATTAATCTAGTAGTTACTTAGTTAAAATATTTAACGTCTGTGTATCTAATACATCTAGACTGTAACTACCTCTACCTAATACATTATTATCTAAATAGCCATTTTCATCTGTTACATACTCTCCATGGCTATAATCATTCTCCATTTCCTTGAATTCATAAACATCATTATCTTCTAAAGCAGCGTTGACAAAAGGAATAGAGGATCGTTTATTGATCTCCTCACCTGCTGTAGTTTCTACTCCTTGAATTTCTATCGTCCAACTACTACTCTCTGATAAGAAACCAGCCGGTAAAATAATAGTAGCAGCCTTATAAGAACTCTTAAGTTTTTCTGCTTCACCCTGACTAGAAATATAATCCTCATTACTTTCTCCATCATAATTTGTTTCATTCTCACCGTCACCATCAATATCTAAATTAAGATTTGTACCTGGCTTTACAATTTTAGGAAGGATATTATATTCATTAGTTCCAACCTTTGAATATTCCCAAGCAATTTTATAATTATCATGAGGATACTCTTTAGGATTGGCAAATTCAGAATATTTATCATCTTCATATCCCACAAGACCACGAACAATATTAGTATCTTGGGCTGGTAATGAAGTATGATTTAATGAATAATTCTCTGTATCTGTCATTTCATCAATATCCATTTCCTTACTATATACAATATGCACTACATCTCTTTCTCTAGTTTCCTCTCCATAAGGCTTAATATCTACCTTTTGATGATGTTCTACTTTGACAAGACCAGCTTCAATATCATTGATTGTGAGTTCTGGCTCTGGATCTGGGTCTGGATCTACTGGATCATCAGTCTTTTCTACACTAAACTTCTTAACTTCGGTAGCCATAGTATTTCCTACATCATCAGATAACTCACGAGCTACAAGTTTCCAATTTCCTGACTCTAATTCTTCTTCAGGTTGAATAATAGCTGAATAATCACGTCTGTCAGATTCAATATCTACTTTAGCAGCTGTTGGTGATAGAGTATTATCTAATTCTTTTATCTCACCGTCTACCGTTCTATCACTATCACTATCAGTTCGAACATACTGTATAGTAATTTTAGGAACTTTTTTATCTTGTGATTGACTTGGAGTTGAATTTGGACTTGTATATACCTTGTTACGATCTTTCCATTGAACTGGTTCATTCATCGTAATTCTAGCTTGACCTGCATTATTTATATTATCATCATACTCAGTAGTTAACACCTCAATACCAGCACCATCTCTTATATTATCTTTATCTTCAGGATTAATTGTATAAGGAGAAGAAGTATCTTCAGTTAACTCAACAGTATCTACTCTATCTGCAATATCCAATTCTTCTTCCCAAACATTTGTTAACCCTGCAACCTCAACTGTAATAGTATCCTCTACACTATCGTAATAGTTATCACCAGTTCCATCTGTATCATGAATTTGTGTCCAATCTTCTGTTAACTCGACTAAAAACAACCCACTTTGTAATTCAGTTACTGCTTTAGCATCAATTGCAGTACCATTCTCACCAGTATATTCTTCACTTCCATAATACAATTCTATATCATCTGCTTTTACTGGATTTACGGCATTATCAACTCTGACTAAATACTGCTCAGGAGATTCTTTAATTAATTCAACTTCTGTATCTACATTAATATCAATTCCATCATAATTTACACCCTCAGTAGAAACTATATTGTTATCATCAGAAACAGAAGCCCAATCTCCAGCTCCACTAACCACAATCTTATGCTCATCTCGTCCACCATTCTCGGCGTTAGCTATAAATTCTCTGCGGTCTGCTACATTTTCGAAATTAATCAAAACAGTATCTCCTGTTTTACCATCAAGCTCTTCATCATTTGAATTCTCAACTTTAATATTTACTGTCCCATTCTTACTAGGCAACTCTGTATCTAAGTTCCGTCCATTAATAGTCCAATTTTCTAATTTCCTAACTGAGTTTTCTTGTTCAGATGAATTCAATGTTTCAGAAAAATATACTCTAATTTGATAATCTTCCAGATTATTAGAATCTTCACTAGTCTCTACTCTAAGCATTCTTACATTATCAGTATCTTCTAAAAACGGACTATAATCACCAGTAACTCCAACTGTAATATTAACTTTTATATCCGCATTTTCTTGATCCACTTCATTTCCAGCTTCATCTTCATATACAGTATATTCTGATTCTTCTTCTAAATCAACCCTATGTTGGGCATGATCTCTTAATGGACCATCATTAGCAACATCAAGAATCAAAATCAAAGTGTTAGCATCTTTTACTTTTACTTTATCAACGTTAACCTTATCAGATAAATATTTAAAATCATCTAAATCTCTTTTTTTATCATTATCAATTGTCATCTTTTTGAAGAAACTTACTACTTCTTCTTTTTCTGTCTCATTAGCTAAATCTCGATTAAGATTAACAGTTAATCTATCAGCCTGGTTTGCAATAACATTTGAAATTCCATATTGACTAGTCTCTTTTTTAATTAAGAGATTATCTTCATTATCATCTTCATGCTCATCAGAATCTAGATGAAAAGTTATATCAGGTGATTTCCCAGTAGGAGTATACCGGAAGAAATCATACTCCACACCTCTATCTGTATCCTTAACTGCAAAAGTATCAGCTTCTACCCTAGTAGTTCTCTTCTCACTAATATCACCTGGTGTTAATCCTACATCCTCTGCACTAGCATCTTCTACATTGATATCGGAAGTAATACTTCCATAACCACCTTGTGTGCTTAAATCTAAGGAAGCAGTTAAATCACCATCCAGCTTATCATATAATTGCTTTAGAGCTCCACCAAATTTAAAGTCTAAATTAGCTCGCTCTGATGTATCATCTGGTCTAACTAAAACATCTTGTGTATCAGTAATCACTTCTATATATGGTTCTTCTAAATCTCCAGTACCAACTTCAAGGTCATAACCTTTTGTTGCCTGCTCTTCATCAAACTCTTGGTCCTGGAACTTAACTTGGGAAAGATCTAGTTCAGCATCCCAAATATAATCTGTTATAGTAACAATAACAGTGCTCTCATCAGAATATTCAACATCTCTAATATTAGCTTTGCCGCTAAGTTGAAATTCTGAATCTTTACTAACCGGAACATTAAAATCAATTTTCACCTTAACTTCAGGTTTATATTGATTAGCTTCATTAAATTGAGCACTATCTTCTATAGTAGATATACCACTAATCCCTGCAGCCTCACTTACAACTGTAACTTCTATAGTAACTTGATTAGCCCCTTTAGCTTGATTTGATACACCTTGATAATCTAAAGTAGCAGTTAATTCTACAGTTGCATCTTCAGCTCCTACTGCAGGCCGATTAACTTCTCCTGTTGCTGTATCAATAACATCAGAATTTGTACTCCACTCAACATCATATTCATTACCAGCAAAATTCATCTCTTGTGGTAAAGTTAAATTTTCAGTAATTGAATTCAAATTAGCAAAATTATTTACTTGTTTTAACTGAGCTGCAACACTCTCTGGAGTAGCCTCTTCATAATTTTCTGCATCCATCTCCACTGTAATTGTAGCTTTAGCAGTTAAATTATCAGGATTTTTTACTCCTGCTCCAAGTTCTAATTCTCCTTCAATTGTTTGCTCTGAATTATCATAAACATCAACTTTTCCATTCCAATTAACATTTACTTCAACTGTTTCTTCTTGCTCTGCAACTTCAACATCAACTGTCTGTGGCAAACTATAATCTGCACCTTCTTTAATTGTAGCAGTAATATCATTGACAGAAGAAATAGATACTACTTCATCTTCATTTACATCTTCTTCAGCTGTAAAGTTAATAGTATTATTAGCATTTAAAGAATCAATAGTAACTGGATTATCTCCACTATCTTTAGCTGTAAACTTATAATTTCCAGCTTCATCATAAGCTTCTATTTTTACTTTACTACCTTCTTCAATTTTTTTCTTATTCCAAGCAGAATTTTCACTTGTTACTGTCTTTGTAACAGGATTACCATTATCGACAGTAATTTCAACAATTGCACTATCCCCACTATTCAAACCAGTGATTTCACCACCAACATTATACATATTAGTAGTATCACCATCATCGTCATCGCTACAAGCAGCTAAAGTAAATGTCATAGCTACTAATAGTACTAATACACCAAGTTTTGCAAACTTACTATTCTTATTCATTAATTGTACTCCTCCTTATAGTTTTGTTATAACTTAAATACCCCCAAAATTCTCATATCATCACTAATTTATTTTATCCGCTAAGTGCTATTCTACTGATACCACCTCCTAAGCATAATTAATCTTTTTAGGTTAAAGATTAAGTTTGATGTAGCTACCTTTTTTTCAAATGGATAAAAAAGCAATCTATTTCCTTTAAATGTAAATCACTCACTAAATATAATAACGCCTTATTACTCAGATGTCAAGATAAATTTGGATGAAAATAGAATTATTAACTAGTTTAGCAAAGTTAGATAACAATAATTGTTTTTTAAACACAAAAAAGAGCCCAGAATCATTGTATTCGACAAAAAATACAATAATTGAGCTCTTTTATCAATAATCAGTATTCACTTTAAATCTGCTTAATTGATTGTTTATCTGTTGCAAAATAAATTACCAGCTATAATCATAATACTTTTTCATATGTTCTCCTGCAATCTCATCAAATTTATCTTTCTTTTTCTGGTCCCAGTTAGACCATTTAGGTATTTCATATTCCCCAGTAGAATTAACTTTTCTATTCATCATTTCTTCAACTACTGGTTTTACCCTCTTTTTATCCAGATCAATTTGCTCACAAATTTTATATAAACCACTATGAGCTTCATCTTTAAATATATCCTCAAATTTAACTGTAATTACATTATCCATTTTCTGAATTTGGTCATAAATAAACCCATCTTTTTTCTGCCAACGCCAACAGATCTTTTCAAATCTACTCATTTCATCCCACTGATCATAATATTCATCATCAGGGAAATATTTTGCTTTCATTCTTGGATCAGTATCATCATCAGTATACCAGACTCGACCAATTCCCGAACGAACATAATCTCTACCATCTCGAATTATATGTATGATTTTAAAATCATCAAACACCTTGTCTAATAAAGATATCAAGGAAAAATATCTATTATTAGACTCTACATAATTACTAGCCCCTTTACGCTTTACATCTTTAGCTAAGGCTCTTCTATTATGTCTTATTCTTTCAATAGCTATCTTTTTATCTACTAAACCTCTAGCATATTTAATAGCTAAATCTAAAAAATCTGGTGTTGGTTCATGAACAGCATAGAAATCTGGGAACTTATTTAAAAATCTCGCAAAAAATTTAGTTCCCGTCCTACCAGTTGAAACAATAAAAGATTTATTAATAGGCTTCCAATCTTCTTCTTCTAACAAATTTAAATACATTCTAATTTTATCTAACTCATATGGTGCTTCTGATTTGATTATTTTAAATAATTCAGAAATTTGTTTCACGCTATTCCTCCTCGGTAATATAATTTAATTTTTCCAATAACTGAACTACTTCTTCATTTTTCATTATCTCTTCAACACGAGTTTCATTTTCAGTTCTTTTCCACTTAGCTATTGAGCGAGAATGAATTTTAGATTCAGACTTAGACCAAGCTTTACTCTTCTTTACATTTGTATTCTTAAACCAATTATAAAGTTCTGCTGTACATTCTTCATCGATAAATTCACATATCTTCTCAATTGTACTCTCATATTCTAAAATTAAATCTTCATATTTGATAGTTAGAACTTGAGGATGTTCTTTAAACTTTAATCCTGCTTTAACATCCCTAACCCATCGTTTAGGATTAACCCAATATCGATCCGGCTCGACAGGATGTTGCGATAACATTACATCACGACCATCACGAATAATATGAATTAATTTTATCTGACTATCAAAATAATCTAAAATTTCTTTAAAATAAAGAACATTACGAGGAGTCTTTTCACACCATCTTGTTACTTGAGAAGTAATTCTATTTAATAAAAACATTCTATAAAACCGATCAAATCTTTCTGGTTCTAAGCTAACTTCCTTATCTTCATTGACTCTTTTCCAATTAGCAAAAGTTGTAGATTCTTGTGGCAGAGCAAATATATTAGGATGAGCTCCAATAATTGATAATAATAATGTTGTCCCTGATCTACCACAACCTCCAATCATAATTGGGGTATCGCTAAATTCGGACTCTACTTTTTTCTCCCCCCAATAATTTATCAGTGGATTAACCATTTTTTTTAAAAAATTCAATGCCATAATAACACCTCTATTTAAAAATTCTCATTATCTTATCCCAAATCGATATTTTTTTCATATTTCTGTGTCCAGTATTAATAGTTTGATTTAAATCATTCTTTTTATTTAATTGATAATCTTGGTCATTAAGAATCATCTGATATAACTCTAAATAATTTTGCGCCATTACCCGATGAGTGAAATTATCTTCAATATAATTCCTACAATCTTTTCGATTTATTTGGTCAATGTTATTAATAGCCTTAATATAATCTGCTTCTGTTTTGCACACAAACCCTACATCTTCAGTAACTAACTCAGGCATTGCTCCTCTATCTGAGACTATAACTGGAGTTCCACAAGCAAGAGACTCAATAACTACAAGTCCCATTGGTTCCTCCCAAGCAGTAGGAAATATTAAAGCTTTTGCTTCCTTTAAAAAATCAATTTTTTCTTGCCCTCCTACCATTCCTAAATACTCAATATTACTTCTAAAAGATAGTCTCCAACCTCCAGCAATTTTTAAATTAAAATCTAATTTTTTAGCTAAATCTAAAGTATAACTAAGATTCTTATGATCAACAGAAATCTTACCAATAAAACTAAAATAATCTTTACTAGTTTGAGAAAATTCATAATCTCTTAAATCTAAGCCATTATAGGCATAATATTCCCCACCATGATTTTTAGCATGACTTTGACTAATAAAAGAAGTATTTTGTGGTAAAAATTCATTTTCTTTAGCATTACCATGCATTGAATGAAGATAAGGAAAATCAGGTTCAAATCCTATTTTGACATGAAAATTAACAATATCAAAATCTTGCGGCAAATATTTTAAATATTCTTTATTATTCGTATCCTCTGGTATTTCAATAATCTCCACCCTTTCATTTACATAACTACCTTCTTTAGCTAAAACAGTCACATCATGCCCTAATTCAGATAGCCCTGTTGCCAACCAACATACATCCCGCTGTGTACCACCATACTTCTTAGGTGGTACAGGAATAGAGGGGGGAGCTACTAATACAACATGCATAACAAATTTCCTCCTTTATAGGTTATTTTTTACAAAAAATCACTTTTCTTATTAATTAAAAAAGAATTTCTTTGATAAATATCAATATCAAATTCATTTAAAATAGAAAATACTTTTTCTTCTTCTTTATCAGAAACTTTATTTTTCCATTTTTTTATTAAGTAATCTCTGTTGTTTCTATTAAAAAATTCGGTTTTTCGATTATCAGAAGTAGTCTTTGATGGAATACTAGCTTGTTCACAAAGTTTATTCCAATTATCAAGTTCTAAATCAAAATATAGTTTATCTAATACTTGTTTTTGATTCATTACTAATTCTTCATAGCTTATCGTTAACCATTCCCCTTTATCTAAAAATTTAATTGGTGCTAAATTGTCTAGACACCACTGCAAAGTAATAATCTCTAATTGTGACCCAGTTTCTAATACATACCTTATATAGTCAATTAAGTGCTGATTTAAATACTTATTTTTAAAATTATCATTTTCTAAAAATAATTTAGCTCTAGATGCAAAATTATTTCTCTGCCAAGATAAAGCTACTGGTATGGGATGTCTCAATAGATATACAACCTTAATTTCTAAGTTGTTTTGCAATTGATTTATTATATCTTTAGCCCGCAAAACTTTAAAAACTTTTCTAGATGTGAAAAAATCAAAATTTTTAATAGCTTCTAAAGAACTTAACTTTTGTTGCCCTACAAATATTTTTTCATCGATTAATTTACTAAAAAAATCTATAAACTTTTCTCCTCTATTATTAGCACAATATATTTCTTCCCATTGGGGATTAAAATTTGTTAATAATCCTTTGTGTCTGTTAATATGAAGTGGTTCATTAATAAATTTAATATTAGGTTGACTAGATATTAACTCCATTAACCAAGTAGAACCACTTCGTGGAGTAGCAAATATAAATATGTCCTGCTTATTTCCTTGATTGTGAAAATTTAATAAGTTAGCTGGTAAATACTTTAAATATTCTCTTACAGTTCGTAAGTATTTCATCATCACTTCTTATTCACTCCTTAGCATAAATTGATTTATAATCACTATATTCAAACTAAGTAAAAACCAAAAGAAACGAGCAATTTCAGCATCTCCTAAATTAAATTGTGTTAAACCTTCTAAACTGAAAATAATTACTGCCCCTAAAGAAGCTAATATGAATACTCCCCAATTACCATCTATTTCTTTAGTAGATGAATATAATAGTTTTAAGATACTAAATAAAAACCAGATAAAAGCTAATAAACCAATTACTCCAGTAGTTGCAAGCAGATGGAAAAAGTTATTATGAGCATGTTTAGCATTAGTAGTATTTGGTTGTTTATAATTAGCATAGTATTCATCTGTAAAATAACCTATTCCAACCCCATTAATAGGATGATCCTGAAACATTAACCAAGAACCTTTCCATAGAGCTAAGCGACCTAAATTAGACCGATTAGTTGTTATATTAATACTACTTTTTAATCTATCTACATAATTTTGTGGCAAGACTACTGGTACAATTAACAGACAAATTATAAGTACTATAATTAATTTCTTATCTTTTAATAAGATTAAACTAGAAAAGCCACCAACAAATGCTAACCAAACTCCCCTAGTTTTAGTAAATAATAAAGTTAAAGCGAATAATATTGCCAAAACTGATAAAACTATTTTTTTCTTAGTTTTAACCCCCGCCCATAATAAGTAACTAATGGCAAATAATAAAAATATCCCTGATAATTCACCAAAACTCAATGAAGAACCAAAACTTTTTATTCGACTTAAATTTAAATAAAATTTTTCATACAATCCATAGCCAACACCTACTATAGAAGAAAATAAAGTGACATAAATTAATTTCTTGACAATTTTTAAGTTTTTAACTGTATTAACTATAGCATAATAAAATAAACTTAAATATATAAAAGGAACAGTCTCATTTATAAATTTTGTTCCCCAAGCATCTATTCCAGAAAACATTATTGCTATTATAAAAATTATTAGAGGCTTATTTATAGAACTAGATAAAAATTTATAATTTTTAGTAATAACTATCCTAATTAACCAAAACAAGCAAGCAAAACCTAATCCAATACTAGTTAAAGCCTTAGAAATCCAAATTCCAAGGGCAAAAATAAATAATGCACCTATAATTCCTTTATCTAAAAATTTAGCCAATTTAGAATTAGCTTCATCGTCAATTAACATATTCTTCCCTCCAATTAAATATATTTGTTATTGTAAATTTTACTTAAACTCTCATTATTTAGCACAATATCTTTGCTGTTATATTTTAATAACCTCTTAATAGTTAAATCATTGACTCTTTCTTTTACCTGATTCAATTTTAAATCACCATCATAAGCATTTAAAAAAGTTTCATAGAATAAATTTAATTCACCACTATTTAAATCTTTAGTATTAGTTTTAATAAAATCTGATAATTGTCTTGCTCTCAATTTAGCTAAATTATTTAAAAGTGACTTTTTGGGGAAAATTGGTAAATGGTAAATGTTATCAATATCTACTAGCTTAACTTTTATTTTATCTGCTTGAAACTCTACTTTAAAATTTTCTAAACAAGGGTCTTGATGTAGCAATTTATTATTGATTAACTTAGCCCATATTTCAGCTATCTGCTCAATAATTTTTTTTCTCAACTTATAGTTTTCATCTTTACTATCTAGTAAATATTTATCTAAATCTATCCCTTTAAGTTCTTTTGTAACTAAAATACTATCCTTAACAAATAATTTGCGAGAATAAGTTAGACTTAATATAGGTTTAGGCACTATAAGATCAGCATTTGATAACTGTTGTAACATCTTAAAATGTCTTAATGCTTCAACTGGGCGAAATATGTTTTTAATTAATTTACTTGTTTCCCTAGGCGCTTGACTTTTAACATAATAGACTTCTCCTTTATATTTGCAGCGAAAAACTTGACTCTTAAAATCATCTCCTTTAACTAATTTAAAATTACCAACTACATCATCATCAAACCATATAGTTTTGATTATCTGTTCAACAAATTCATTATCAAAATTATTCTGATAATGAATTTTAATTTTTGCATCATAATTCTTACACTTCAAAATTGTTCCCCCCCTAAATTTAATCAATTCTTTATTTTTCTCCTAATAATCTGTAATTACGATAACTACTTAGATAAACCTTACCCCCAAATTTTCTTTCTAATTTTCGTTCAATTGTAGTTAAAATCCTACTTTTTAATTTCTCATGTTTATGCAACTCACGTCTTGGATCAGGCTCACCGCTATATTGCAATTTATTTTCCCAATCCATTTTAGCAATCCAATCTTGCATTACTTCCGGATGAGTCCCATTATAAACTGCTAATCTATCTAATGGCCCATAATCAAATTCATCTGGTGCAGTTTTGTAATATTCTTTGGCCTCTTCCTTACCCCAATGAACTGTATCCAAGGCTTTTTTCTTACTTTGCATCAAATGAGGTGGCCGAACCCAGCCATAATGAAAAATTTCAGCCTTAGCATGAGCAACCTTTGGTCTTAACTCTGCACCATCTTTAGTATGTTTTCTAAATCCTTGAGCACTCTTATAAGATTTTATACCCAAATTATTCTTAATTACCCTGACTTCTCTCTTATACCAACCATGACTAATTTGATAATGATCATAATCTCCCCAAAAGTGTTTATAATCAAATACTAACCCTTCCACTTCATCATCATCTATAAATTCACGACATCTATCTTCAATAACTGGTAGATACTTTTCATGAACAACTTCATCTGCCTGCAAATAAAAGCACCAATCTCCACTACATTCATCAAGAGCAATATTAGTCTGAATCGCATTAACTTGTCCATTTTCAAAATGTTCTTCTTCCCAGACAGTATCAATTACTTTAACCTTATCACTATCAATACTTTCGATTCTTTCTTTAGTTTTATCGTCCATATCTCCTTCTCCCACAGCTACAATGAATTCATCACAAATAGGCAAAATTGATTCTATTGCCTCTTTAATTGGATAATATAGCTTTGTAGCATTCCGGACCATTGAAAACCCACTAATTTTCATTAACTACTCCTCCTTGTTTAATCAAACTATTAACTACCACAGTAAACAAACTAAACCAACACCCTCGCTTAAAGCCCCTTTAGAAGTTAAGGAAGCAAAAGCAAATAAAAATATACTACATATAATTCCTTTATCTAACCACTTAATTAGTTTAGAATCTGCTGTATTTTCTCTAAATATTTTAAATTTACTTTAATGCTTAATAGTTCATTACTACATATTAGTCCCACAAAGATATAACTTTAATTCTACGTTTGAACTATAGAAAATCATCTTGGTATTATACATTTTTTACTGTATTTTATCTAATTATATCAAACTAAATAATAATTTACTAATTTATCAGTTTGAGCTGTAAAACTAAAATTATTATTGATGACTTTCCTACCTGCTCTCCCCATTTGCTTTCTTGTCTCTTTAGAGTGCTCAATCATCTTAATCGTTTTATTAGCTATATCCTCAGGTTTTTTAGCCGCAGCTAAATATCCAGTTCC
>JBNJDB010000048.1:0-13845 GCA_051744465.1 Bacillota bacterium
AACTTCTTCTTGCTGATCATACTTAGAATAAACCCAAATTTTCCTCTGATCATCGATTATTAAATCTTTACGCTCTCCTGTAGCTAAAACCTTATGTTCAGTTCTAATTTGACATAACTTTTGATAAAAACTATACAATTCCCGATCTTGCTCTGCACCCCACAACATAAAATCTCGTGAATTATCAAAAACTATTCTTCCCGTATTATCATCTGAACAAGGTTCTTGTTGTGATAATCCTACTTCTGTTCCATAATAAATAAACTGTGCTCCTGCTAGAGTAAATTGACAAGTAGCAGCTAATTTTAATTTATCTTTATTTTCATCCGCTTCCCACAAGAAACGATCCATATCATGATTATCAAGAAATCTATTAATTATAAAATCATCATCATAATATTCATTTAAATAATTCAAATCAGCTACAAAATCAGATATGGTTTTGCTCTCATAAGCAAACAATTCCCAAAACGACCAGACTAAAGAAAAATCAAAGCAACCATCTAATTCGCCCTCAAACTGTTTAATCTCGCCCGGACTTTCCCATACTTCGCCAAAAATATAGGCTTCTGGCTTATGAGACTTAATCACTTTTCTAAATTCAGTCCAAAAATCATGAGATGGTCCATAAGCATAATCTAACCTTAATCCATCAAGATTATAATCAAGTAACCAGTGCAAAGCTTGCTCATAAATATGTTCTCGTGCTTGTGTATTATCAGTATTAAAACTAGGCAATTCATCAACTCCGCAAAATCTTTGATATTTATCAGGCCAGTCGTGGAAATCATACCAATCATAATAAGGGCTATTCTTATCTGCAATAGCATCTAAAAAAAACGGATGTTGATCAGAAGTATGATTAGGAACAAAATCTAAGATAACTTTTAAATCTAATTCATGAGCTCGCTCAATTAACTCCTGCAATAATTCCCTATCACCAAAATGAGGATCGACCTCAGAAAAATTAGTAATATGATAGCCATGATATCCTTGTCCCTGATAAATTGGTGATAGCCAAATTGCTGTTACTCCTAAATCTTTAATATAATTTAATTTATTAATAATCCCTTGTAAATCTCCACCTTGATAACCAGTCGCTTCATAGGACAAATCATAATTATTACTAGGATCTCCATCACAAAATCTATCAACCATAATTTGATAAACAATTGCCTCTTGGGCCCAATCAGGAGTTGTAAATTCTTCTACTAAGTAAGAAAATCTAGTTGCTTCCCTTAAATCTTCAGCTCCATCTGCAAAATAGGATTCCTCGGCTTTACTATCATATCCTTCTATAATATATCTAACTCGCCCATCTTGCCCTTGAGCTGGAATTTTTCCCGACCACCAGTCGATTAATTGCGATTGACCAGGCGTAGCTTCTGTATATTTATAATCCAACTCTATTTTATGCCCATTTTCAGCTATTCCATTTTTTCCTTGTGGTATAGTGCCATCTGTCGTATAATAAACATATATTTTATCAACTAATTTTCTATAACTACTGACTCTAATAGAAACTGCATCTCCTCTAGTAACTATATTAGGCTTATAATTGAAATTATGAAAAATACGCTTATTAAAAGCATTACCTTTATCTTGTGAATCATACGGTCGTAATGACTTAGTATGATAAGGACTTTTTCGCTCTGTAGCATCCCATAAAGAGACTGAAGAAAAAACATTATCCAAGGCTGTTTCTCTCATCTGCTTTGTTATAGTATTTTTCTCTATCATTAAATCAGCTAATTCTTCTTGCCTAGGAATATTCGCTAACTCTTCTCCACTACAAGTATCATATACTTTTAGTTCTAGACCATTTGTAATAACTACAATAGGCGCTATTGGAGATAACAATCGGGCATAAGATAAAGTCTGACGTTTAATATAATCAGTTAAGCCTTCCGTTCCACTTCTGACTGCTATCACCATAGCCGGACTATCTTTGCTAGTCACTACAACATCTGCTGTAATATAAATTTTACGCCTTCCTTTTTCCACTAATTGTTTCTGGTTTAACTTAATTTGATCAATTTGATAATCCAATTTATATAATTTAGGCAACAAATATCTATCTCTAACCAATTTTCTTTTTTCTAATTTTTTATCCCACATATTTTTATTTAACACCTCATTAGAATATTATAATTTAAGTTGGATTTAATAACCAACTTAATAACTACTTTCTTATCATTAATAAAGCAATTTACGCAAATAATAAACTTATAAAACCTCTAAACTTATATCGGAGGAGGTACAGATATGCTAGACTATACAGATCTAAACGGACTAAAAAAAATAGTAACTGACCTCAAAAAAATTCAAAATGATGATGTTCAAGACATTAGATATATAAAAGAAGAAGAACTTGATGGAGTAATCACTCTCTTAAATGCAATTATTAATACTAAAGAATTTAATCAAAAGATAAGGTAGCCTAGCAAGGCTACCTATCTCATACTAATAATAAAAACTTATTAATGATAAAGCATTGAATGCATATGCAAATTCAACTAACGAAATCAAAAAATCCAACTTCTGTTTTTTCTGATAATTATCTTCCTCATATTTAATCGTTTCTTCAAAATCTTCAATTGAATTAATTAACATTTTGCGTCCTAATCTATAGGCACTAATCAAAATCAAGGAATAAGTAATTATATTAATTAATAAATGATTATCAAAAAAGACTAACATCGCAATATAATAAAGAAATAAAAAGAAATAAAAAACAGCATTTAAAAATTTCATCATTACAAACGGATTTTTCTGCTGGGCAACTAATTTCAATTTAGATTTCATTTCTTCATATTCTTCTAAATATTGATTAAAACCCTTTTTATTATCCTTTAATTTTACAATAGTGACTACAATATAAATTAGGGACAGGACACCTATATATTGTCTCATATTTTCACTCCTTAACCTAAAAAATTAAATAACATTTGTTACATCATTATTTATAATAACAAAAAAATCTGGAAATTAAAAATATAAATTTGTTAATAGGTTAAAGGATCTTCATCAGGATTATAATTGGGACCATCTTCATCTAATTGTAAACCAGATTCTGAAGATTGATTTTCATCATCTTCTTTCAAATTGCTTAATTCTTCTAGTAATTGATCATATTTTTCTTTTATTTCTTCTAATTGATTATTTTGACTATCAATTTTATCAGATTGTTCTTCTAATCTTTTCTGATATTCAGTTACTTCCATTTTTTCAGCCAACTCTTCTGCTTTTTCTTTATAATTAACACTATGTCTGTTCTTGTTATCAGTTAATTGATAAGCACTAACAACTAATCTATTAATCTCCTCTTTCCGCTCTTTATTAGCGCTATAAGAGACTGTAGATAGATAATAAAAATAAGATGGATAATTAATATTGGAACTATTAACCCGTGGAATATATATTTTCTGCCCTGGATAAATCAAATTTGGATTATCAATATGATTATTGACTTCAATTAATAAAGAAACAGGTAATTCATAATTATCTGCTAAATCTAATAATGTATCGCCCTGTTTAGCTTTAATAACAAATAAATTATTGAATTCTTTAACTCCTAAAGTTAAATTTAAATATTGATTCATCTTTTTCAAAGTCAAATCTCGTTGTAATGTATTTAGCTGTTCTTCAGAAGCTAAATCCCCTTGTTCAATCTGCTCCATTATATTAACATTAGGCTGTCCTACATCAGGTATTGTAGTCATATCCAATTCTATTGGAGGCAAATTAGATAATAAATAATTGGCCAACCCTAGTAAAGTATCAACTTTCCTTTGTGCTGCTAGATTATAACTATCTGCTTCTTGTTTTAGTTCCTCTCTTTTATCTTGGTCCTCTAGTGGTATTTTCTTCTGACCTTCTAAAATATGTTCCTTGATTTCTAAGTCACTTTTAATTTCAGAAGTTAATAAAATACTTTTTAAATAAATTGCTTTAGCTAAATATTCAGAATAACTCAAATCATCTAATACAATTTGATCCAAGTACTGCTTAGTTTCATCTAAATTTTTCTGTTTCAAAGAACTAATCGCTAACCTATAATTTTGAAAAGCTGAATTATTAGCAGCTTCTACGCTAAAACTAATAAAAACTAACATAATTAAGCATGTTAGAACAACAGCTATATTTTTTTTCATAGAATTTAACTGTTTTCCTCCTTAAACTTCTACGCTAAGGTTTCAACAGTTTTTTTCAACTCCTTTCTATTAAAAATTTTAACCAACTAGTACTAATATTAATTATTCTTAATCAATAACCATTTTCCTCTTTATAAAGCCAAATTTTATTCGACTAAATTCTTCTGTTTCATTAATTTAATTGTTTTATCCGCATCATCTGTTACTACAAAAACTTCTTGAATAGATGCACTATTTTTAGCTAGTATCTTAATCCCACTTGGGGTATTATATTTTAATTTCAAATGAGCTTCCATTCCACTACCGCCCCGTTGATTTATTCGACCAGGAATCACACTTTTGATTACTGATAATTTCGCTAAATTTTCTAACAAAGGCAAAATATCATCAATAATAGTATGTTCCTGTTTAATTTTATCAGCTCGATATTTATTTGCGTTGGACATAATTTCACCTCCAAACTAGATCCAATACTTCTATAACATATATTATTATACAATAGATTTATTAAATATCCAAACCTTAGACCCTAAGAAACTAAAAGATCTATTCTATTTTAGTTATTCTTCATCAAATAAAGAAACTCCCGATTATCGGGAGTTAAACAATCAATTCAATTCTTCTTTTTCTTGTTGAATTACTTTAAGCACTTCTTCTTTAGCTGGACCACCCACAGTATCACGAGCATCAACACAATTTTCGATGGCAATTGCTTCATAAATATCATTACTAAATACATCAGAAAATTCTTGCCATTGTTCAAGTGATAAATCTACTAATTTTAGATTGTTTTTATCGCAATACAAGACTGCTTGGCCCACAATTTCATGTGCTCTTCTAAATGGTATCTCTTTATCTACTAAATAGTCTGCTACATCAGTAGCATTGACAAAACCTTTTTCTGTAGCCTCTTTCATATTCTCTTTTTTAAATTCAGTATTTTCTAGCATCCGAGCCATTAATTCTAAAGTCTGTCCTAAAGTATCTACTGTATCAAATAATCCCTCTTTATCTTCTTGCATATCCTTATTATAAGCTAGTGGCAAGCCCTTCATTGTCGTTAATAACTGCATCAAATGGCCATAAACCCTACCTGTTTTCCCTCTGATTAGTTCCGGAATATCAGGGTTCTTCTTTTGAGGCATAATACTACTTCCCGTACAAAATGCATCAGAAATTTCAATGAAATCAAATTCAGCCGAAGACCATAAAATCAATTCTTCACTAAAGCGACTTAAATGCATCATAGTTGTTGAAGCTGCACTTAAAAACTCAATCACAAAATCTCGTTCACTAACTGCATCAAGACTATTTTGACTAATTCCTGCAAAACCCAATTCTCTAGCAACAAATTCCCGATCAATAGCAAATTTTGTCCCCGCTAGTGCTCCAGAACCTAATGGTAAAACATTAACTCGTTGATAGCAATCAGTCAAACGTTCATAATCACGTTTCAATTTCTGTTGGTATGCTAACAAGTGATGGGCCAAGCGAATTGGCTGAGCTCGCTGTAAATGAGTATAACCGGGCATGATAATATCTATCTGTTCCTGCCCGAGATTTAATAAAACTTCCTCCAACTGTTCTATTAAATCCTGTATCTGTTCAATCTGGTCTTTTAAATATAATCGAATATCAACAGCAACTTGATCATTTCTACTCCGAGCAGTATGTAATTTACCCCCTACCGCACCAATCTTCTCTGTCAATTTATGTTCAATATTCATATGAATATCCTCTAGTTCAACACTGAATTCAAATTGACCAGCTTCTATTTCCTCTAAAATTTCTTTTAAACCAGTTACTATCTTATCTTTATCATCTTCTGATATAATATCACATTTAGCCAACATTTTAGCATGAGCAATACTACCTTGGATATCATATTCATACAATTTATAATCAAATCCAATCGAAGCATTAAATTCCTCAACTAATTTATCAGTATCATTTTCAAATCTACCAGACCATAATTTCATTTTATCACACCCCATAATTTTAATTGAGAATTGACAATTGATAATTGGCAATTAAAAAGATACAAGCAACTTTAAAACATAAAAAGTACAAAAAGTTACTCTAAATTTCTTAACTTTAACCAGTCACTTTAGCTCAACTAGTGCCTCTATGCAAAACTACCTAATTCTTTATTACTTAATGGACTGAATCTACAGTATACTTAAATTTTCTAAATTAATTATTACTAATCATCAATTTATTGTTCAGGTATGTCCCAATTAAATATTTTCTTTTTTTATTAACTTTTAATTCGCAATTATACATTTTCAATTGACAATTGCTTTATCAACTTAACCCGTGTATAATCCTCATCTTCTCTGATTTCTGCTATTTGATAACCTAATCGTTGATAAAAATGGAGTAACTTCTTCTTACTATAAGCTGAAATAAGAGTTAGCTGTTGACCACCTAATCTTTTAATCCGCGCTTCAACTTCTTTAATTAATTTTTTACCTATATTCTGCCCCTTAAACTTATCTAAAACTCCTAATCTACCTAAATGATACTCACCATCATCTAAAGCATAAAACCTAACTGAACCTGCTGCTTCTTGATCTGCATAAGCAATTAATACTTCTTTATTTTTTATATCAGCTACTACATCCGCTTTACTTTCTTGTAAAGCAGGAACTAAAGAAGAAAAAGCAGGGCCAAGATAATCTTGGAAAGCCTGCTTAGTTAATTGATAGACTACGTCACTCTCTTCAACCCCTGCTGTTTCTATTTTAATTTCCATCCTTAATACTCCCCTTGCCCTATTGTTTCTAATTCTCAATTTTCCATTTTCAATTATCAATTAATCGTTGTGAACTTGTCCATTAACCTTTAGTGGTAAACCAAACAAGTCAATAAATCCTTCAGCAGAAGCATGCTTGAACTCATCAGACTTTTCATAAGTAGCTAGTTCTTCTTGATATAATGACTCTTCTGATTGACGACTAACAACTTGGCAATTACCTTTGAATAATTTTACTTTTATAGTTCCTGTTACATGCTGTTGTGTTTCTTCTATAAATGCATCCAATGCTTTTCGCAATGGAGAGAACCACTGACCATTATAGACTAACTCAGCATACTTATGCGCTACTTGCTCCTTATAATGAGCAGTTTCTCGGTCTAATACTAAATCCTCTAACTGTCCATGTGCTGCTAATAATACAGTACCCGCTGGAGCTTCATAAATCTCTCGTGATTTAATTCCAACTAAACGATTTTCTACCATATCTATACGCCCAACCCCATGTTTAGCTGCAATATCATTCAGTTCTTTTACTAAATCTACTGGGCCAAGCTCTTGACCATTTAAACTAACTGGTTCTCCTTTAACAAAGTCAATCTCTACATATTCAGCTTCGTCAGGAGTATCTTCTAAATGATTAGTAATCTGATAAACTTCTCGTGGCGGTTCTACAGCTGGATCTTCTAATTCGCCACACTCAATACTAATCCCCCATAAATTACGATCAATACTATAAGGATTCTCTTTAGTGGCACTAACTTCAATTCCACTTTGATTAGCATAATCAATCTGTTCTCCTCGAGAACCAAACTCCCATTCTCTCAGTGGAGCTACAATATCAATACCAGGTGCTAAGGCTTGGAACGAAACATCAAACCGAACTTGGTCATTACCTTTTCCCGTACAACCGTGCGCTACAGCATCTGCACCTTCCTGTTTAGCTACTTCAATCATTCGTTTTGCAATTAAAGGTCGTGAATACGCAGTAGCTAGTGGATATTTCCCTTCATATAAAGCCCCTGCTTTTAATCCTTTAAAGGCATACTCGCGTAAAAATTCTTCTTGTAAATCGTCTACATATGTTTCTACTGCACCAGTCTCTATTGCCTTCTCCTTAACTGGTTCTAGCGGCTCATTTTGGCCCACATCAGCAGAATAAGCTACCACCTCTACATCATAAGTATCTTGTAACCATTTAATTGCAACTGATGTATCTAATCCTCCTGAATAAGCTAATACTACTTTATTAATATCATTTTTCATTTTAAAAGCCTCCTATTTATTTTTAATTATTAATTGCATTATTTTTTCTCATTTATAATTATACATATTTTTGTATAATAATACAAGAAGAAATTATAATTTCTTTTTAAACTCAGTTATTAATAATTTTGAACCAGGTATTATTTAGCCTCTCATAGTTATTAATTCAGGAATTTAATTATAAATCCTTTTAATAATTTAGATACTTCAAAATATGTTTTGAAATTAATTCTTTATCATGGATATTATCTAATATTTTAACCAACAAATTAAAATATATTATTTCCAAAAGCAAATTCATATGATACACTTATTTATTGTGCCCTAAACAATTCAGATTAAAGATTGCTCAACACTAAGGAGGATACTAATGAATAAAGGAGTGGATAATGTGATAGTACTAGGTGGAATGATTGGAGTAGGCAAAACAACATATGCTGAAATAATCGCCAATCATCTTAATAGTAAAGTATTTTATGAATCAGTTGATGATAATCGCTTATTAGAAAAGTTTTATGATAATAAACAGAGGTGGGCTTTTGCCTTACAAATAAATTTCTTAAACCATCGTTTTAAATCAATTAAAAAAGCGCTCACAGATCGCGATAATGTCTTAGATCGTTCAATCTATGAAGATGCACTCTTTGCTCGCATTAACTATGAAGATGGAAATATGAGTGAAGCAGAATTTGATTGTTATCTAGAACTATTAGATAATATGATGGAAGAAATAGAGGGGATGCCTAAAAAAGCCCCTGATTTATTTATCTATCTACAAGCATCTTTTTCTACCATTGAAGAAAGAATTCAGCAACGAGGTCGTGCCTATGAACAATTTGATAATAACCCCGAGTTAGAAACTTATATGAAAAAATTGCATAATCGTTATGATGATTGGGTTTTTGAACATTATGATGCTTCAGAAATATTAACAATCAATGCTGATAAACATGATGTTACCAAAGAATCAGATAAAGAAGAAGTGCTCCAGATAATAGATCAAAAATTACTTGAATTAAGGAATTAAATTAATAATTATATTTTCAACTACAGAACAGGTGGCTAATATTAGCCACCTGTTCTGTAGTTCTATCTTCTTTACTTTTTATTAATTATCTATTTTAATTCTCCATTAATCCCGACTGTTTTAACCTCTAAATCTAAATCAGAACCAGCATTTTTTAAAGCTTGTTCTACTATTTTAGTGATTCCACCACAACAAGGAACTTCCATTCGCACAATACTAATACTATTTAAATCATTCTGCTCTATAATAGCAGATAATTTATCTACATAACTTCCAGCATCATCTAACTTAGGACATCCCATAGCTACTGCTTTACCTTTTAATAACTGCTGATAATCTCCATAAGCTACGGGAACACAATCTGCCGTAATCAATAGATCTGCTCCAGCAAAATATGGTGCCTGGGGTGCTAATAAATCAATTTGAACAGGCCATTGTTCTAGTTGAGAATCAACAGTAGCTGGTTCATCCTCAGTAGTTGTCTTTTCTGTTTCTTTCTGATCAAAATCCATCATTTTACTACCTGGACAGCCCCCACTGTGTCCATGATCATGTTGGTCATCATTTTTATTCATCACTTTCATTTGACTCCCCGGACAACCTCCCGAATGACTATCGTTTTCTTCATCACTTGCATGTTCTTCTTGCGCTTCCATCATTCTTTCTGCCGCCTCACTACCTCTTAATTCTTCAACATGTTCTTTTGTAGCATCTAAATCAAAGCCTTCTGCTGCTCGCTCTTCAATCTGTAATGCCCCTGTTGGACATTCTCCTACACAATCTCCAAAACCATCACAAAACTGTTCATTAACTAACTTTGCTACACCATCTACTATTTGCAAAGCTCCTTCATGACAACCTACAATACAATCCCCACAACCAGTACATTTCTCTTCATCAATCTTTATAATTTCTCTTGTTTTCATTAGAATCTCTCCCTTTTTTAAGTTTTTACTAATCCGATTATCTATATTAATTAATTTGTTTTTTCTTATCAACTAAATATATTATAGCTTTATTCTTCTATTAATTCTATGATATGTATCACAAAAAATATATTTAATTAAAAAAAGGACCACAATTGGCCCTTTTTCTAAATTCTATTTCATTTGGTTAATATGTTCACCTAACTTTTGGTCAATCCCTTTAACATGATCAACTAACCACTGAGTAATTCGCTTATTAAACTTCATCATCCGGGCAGTATTAATATTACCTGCTTCAAAATCAGCTTTGAAATCTTTAATTTCTTGAACAAAATCATCATGTAATCCTTTATGAGTTTCATAATGGGGATATTCATACTTCTGTTGTAATTCTTGTTCATCACTAAAGTGTTTAATAGTGTAATCTGCTAAAAATTCTAATGTATCAACTATTTTGCTTTTACCTTTATTCTCTTTATTTGCTTTAATCAAATCATTAATTCGATCAAATAATTTTTTGTGTTGTTCATCAATTAGCTCTACTCCTACTAAATAACTATCATCCCACTGAAAAACATTACTACCATCAATTTCACTATCTGATTGACTAATTAAATTACTGACAGTATTGCTCATATCAGCTAATTCTTCTGAAGAATCATTTACTACTTCAAATATATCAGTTATTGTTCTTGATTCTTCTATTAACTGATCGCTATTGTGGGCCAAGTTTTGAGCTGCATTAGCAGTTTCTTCAATCATTTCAGCAACTTCTTGACTTGCATCTTCAATTTGGAAGAAAATTTGGTCAGTCTCTTCAGCTACTTCTTTGCCGGCTTTAGCTTTTTCATTGACTTGCTTAATAGCCTTTAATCCTTGATTTGATTTCTTTTGTGTCGTCTTAACAATCTCTACAATATCACTAGTTGCAGTAGCAGTCTCCTCAGCTAACTCCCTAATTTCTTCTGCTACAACAGCAAATCCTTGGCCATGTTCTCCAGCTCGTGCCGCTTCAATAGCAGCATTTAAAGCTAATAGATTAGTCTGTTCAGCAATATTAGTAATTAATTCAATTATCTCTCCAATTCTTTCTGTATTCTCATTCAAATCCTGCATTATATCTACTGTAGAATCAACCGATTCATTAATTTCTTTAATATTATCAATAGTCTCTTCAATATTACTTCTTCCCAATTGAGTCTGTGATGTAGCCTCTTGGGCAAAACCAGTCACTTCTTCAGCACTTGCAGAAATCTTTTGAATACTTTGGGTCATATTTTCTACTAATTCATTTGTTTGTTGCACAGTTAGATTTCCTTCTTGTGAAGAAGCCGATAATTCCTGGCTATAGATAGACAGATTACCTAGTTCCCTTCTGATTTCAGTAATCAAATCATTCAAATCCGTATCTCCAGCTTTACTACCCGACTTTAAATTATCAATTAATACTGCCCATTCACCTGTTTGAGAAGAAATTTCTTCTTCCCCAAGGTCATTATTAAGCCAAGCAATAATTTTATGTATCTTAGCAATAACTAATTTACTTAATAATAGTTCAGCTAATGCTAAAACAATTGTAATCTCTATTATTTTTGCTACATAATTCATTAAATTAGCACTAATAAAATTATTTAATAGCCCATTGAGCAAATTAGCAAGCGGCATAGCAATTAAAATTATTAATACTAATCCAATTCCAAATTTTAGTTTAAGATTAGACTGATTGTCTGTTTTCACTCTATTCACTCCCCAGTAAGTAAATTTTCAATCTCTTTAATTTATTAATTTCTACATATTTCAGCAAATTCCTTTATCTTTTTTTAGTAATTAAAACAATAACTAAAAAAAGAGCAGACCACAATTGTGATCTGCTCTTAACAAGTTCTATTTTCAAAAGAATTAAACTACCATTTCTTCAATATCTTCTTCTACAGTACTATTTGGTTTAATATCAAATTTATCTACTAAAACATCTAGTACATTCTCTGAAACAAAAGCAGGTAGTTTTGGTCCTAAGTGAATATCTTTAACACCTAGAGATAATAAAGCTAATAATACTAGGACAGCCTTCTGCTCATACCAAGCAATATTATAAGCAATTGGCAATTCATTAATATCATCAACATCAAAAGCTGCAGCTAGTTTTTGCGCAATTGCAACTAAAGAATAAGAGTCATTACATTGACCTGCATCTAATACGCGAGGAATCCCGCCAATATCTCCTAAGTCTAATTTATTGTAACGATATTTAGCACAACCAGCAGTTAAGATTACTGTATCCTCTGGTAGTTCTTTCGCAAATTCAGTATAATAATCTCTATCATTATGTCGTCCATCACATCCACCCATCACAAAGAACTGTTTAATGTCACCAGCTTTAACTGCTTCTACTACTTTATCAGCTACTTCTGATACTGCATTATGAGCAAAACCACCCATAATTGTTCCAGTTTCTAATTCTTCTGGAGCAGAACATTTTTTAGCATGCTCAATTACTGCAGAGAAATCTTTTGCTCCTTCATCTTTACGACCTGGAATATGATCTACACCATCAAAACCAACAACACCAGTAGTATAAACTTTATCTTTATAAGAATCTTTGGGAGGTACAATACAATTTGTAGTCATTAAAATTGGACCATTAAACTTCTCAAATTCTTCTTTTTGCTTCCACCATGATCCACCATAGTTCCCAGCAAAGTGATCATACTCTTTAAAAGCAGGATAAGATTGAGCTGGTAACATTTCACCATGAGTATAAACATCTACTCCAGTTCCTGCTGTCTGTTCTAATAGTTCTTCTAAATCTTTCAAATCATGACCACTAACTAAGATACCAGGATTATCTCTAGTTCCTAGATCAACTTCAGTTGGCTCAGGATGACCATAAGTTTCTGTATTAGCTTTATCTAAGAGAGCCATTGTATCTACACCTAGCTCACCACATTTAATAACTAAACCTAATAATTCCTCAATCCCTAAACTATCATCAGTTGTTGCTGCCAATCCTTCCATCAAGAAAGAAAAGATATCATCACTCTTCTCTCCTAATACATAAGCATGATCATTATACGCTGCTATTCCTTTTAAACCATAAATAAGTAATTCTCGCAATGAATTAATATCTTCATTTTCAGAAGTGATTACGCCTACTTCTTTAGACTTCTGATATAATTCATCTTCACTATCTGCAGTCCATGTTGCCATTTCAGGAACTTCAGCTTCTAATTCAGCAGCTGATTGATCAGATGCATTTACTAATTCTTCTTTTAAATTAGCTCGTACTGTAAATGCTCTATCAATTAATTCTAAGAAATCATCTTCAGCAAAGTTAGCATTAGTAATTGTAGCAAATAAACTTTCTGTAATAAATGCACCTACTTGCTCATCTTTAATTCCTAGTTCCTCAGCCTTAACACCATAGACTGAAATTCCTTTTAATAGATAAACTAATAGGTCTTGTAAATTGGCTACTGTATCCGTCTTGCCACAAACACCTTGGACTGTACAACCTTCACCTTTAGCTGTTTCTTCACACTGATAACAAAGCATTGACATATATAATCCCTCCAACTATTATTTTGTCATTACTGCTAGTAGGGGAAATGACTGGATTTGAAAATCTGATCATAATAAGTACTAAACTGTTTATAAAATTGCATCATTTCCCCTCCTTTCTAGCACTAATAAATCTTTTTCATCTCTGATATTTATAAG